>JBBQQL010000266.1:0-1578 GCA_038215995.1 Lysobacterales bacterium | reverse complement strand
CCTGCTGGCCAACACGCTGGGCCGCGACGCGCGGCGCACATCGCGGATGGATATCCTGCCGGTGTCGCAGTTCGCCACCGCGGCAGCCGATGCAGCCACCGCCTGCGAACTGACGCTGCGACGCACGGCCCGCTTCGCACTGTCCGAGGCGGCGCATTTCGGCAGCAGCACGGTGAGCCTGCTTGCGGCCAGGTCGCTCGGCCTGATCGATACCCGGCTGCCTGCATTCGACGCGCTTGCACCGGAGCCGAGCCGACGCTGGTACGAGGCGCTGCGCGGTACCAGCAACGACTGGATCATCGGTGATGCTCAGCTCGGCACGCTGGCATGGTTTCAGATATCACGGCGCAGCGGCGAACTGCTGGCCATCCTGCCCGACGGCAGTGGTGGCGGCAGCGACGTCGAGAATCTGGTGCGCTTCCTTGATCGTCTGCAGACCGTGATCGATCTTTACGAGGCTGCCAACTGGAGCCCGGAGGGTGCCGCCTCCGGCGCGCCCGGGCTATCCGCGGTGGCCGAGTGGGGCCGCGTGCTGGTACGCCTGTATGCGGCCGTGACCGTCACCATTGCGATGCTCGGCGTCGAGGGCGAGAACGAGCAGTCGCGCCGGATCATCCAGAAACTGGCCTGCGAGGCCGCCGACATGGTGGCCAAGGGCCCGTTCGGTGGCATGCCGATCACCGCCGGGATGCAGGATCTGGTGGCCGTGCTGACCGGGTCGCCGAACAGCTGTCGCTGAGCACCACCGCGCGACAAGGGAGTCGCCACCCTCGACGAGGGTGGCGCCGCATGCAGATGCGTCGGGCGCAGCTCATTCGTCCGGGTCGCCGCATCCACCCTGGCGTTTTGCCAGGCAGCGGCTCTGCACCACCGAGAGCCGCAAGCCTTCGAGCGCGTGCACATGCGCAGTCACTTGCGTGCCAGCGTAGCCTTCGCCGGATTCGACCGCGTCCACCGTGATTGCCAGCGACACCCCGTCAGCGTCGGCATCAGGTGCCTTGCCCAGACATCGGGCCAGCCGCGCATTGAGATCAGCCGGCATCACCTGCACCTGGTTGTAGCGGCAGACAAAGGCGGTCTCGCCGTACGCCGCCACGGCATCGCCGCTGGACGCATCCACCACTTCGCAATGATCGGCCCCGTGCCACGGCGTGCTCACCGCGTAGACCTTGCGCACATGATCCGGATCCACCGGCGAGGCCGGCACGCCGAGGCGCGCGGCGAGGTCCTGCGCGGTTTCCTGCTGCACGCGAGTACCGCTGAGGCGCTTGAAGTTGTCCGGAGCCTCGGCCACCACCGCCTTGAGTCGGGCGCAATCCAGCGGTGGTTCGGCGGCCAACCCGACGACCGGCAGACTCAGCGACAGCAGCAACAACGACGCCGCACGCCCACTCATTTCCATGTCGCCTGCATGTGGCGGGCGATCGCGATCGCCTGCGTGCGCTCCTGCTCGGGTGCATCGCTGTTCTCCACCGCCACGTGCATCACCCAGCGTGGTGCCCGCACCGACACCTGGTGGCGCCGCGCCGACCACACCGCCTCGTCACCCAGTCCGGGCACCCGATCCAGCGATTCGGC
>JBBQQL010000265.1:0-1623 GCA_038215995.1 Lysobacterales bacterium | reverse complement strand
TTCCAGATCGCCGTGTTCGCCTTCGTCGGCATTGAACTGGTCGGCACCACGGCCGCCGAAACGGCTGATCCGATGCGCAACCTGCCCAAGGCGATCAACTCGATCCCGATCCGCATCATCATCTTCTACGTGCTGGCCCTGGTCGCGATCATGATCGTCACGCCATGGCGCATGGTGGAGGCCGGCAAGAGTCCGTTCGTGGAGCTGTTCGTGCTGGCTGGCATTCCGGCCGCGGCCAGCCTGATCAACTTCGTGGTGCTGACCTCGGCGACCTCGTCGGCCAACAGCGGGATGTTCTCGACCAGCCGCATGTTGTACGGCCTGGCCGAGGAGAAGCATGCGCCGAAGGCATTTGGCCGTCTGTCGCGCGCGGCGGTGCCTTCACTCGGCCTGCTGTTTTCATGCTTCTGCCTGCTGCTGGGTGCGGCCCTGATCTACCTGATTCCCAACCTGATCACCGCATTCACCCTGGTCACCACGCTGTCGGCGATCCTTTTCATGTTCGTGTGGTCGCTGATCCTGTGCGCCTATATCGCCTACCGCCGCAAGCGGCCAGAGCTGCATCTTGCGTCGACCTACAAGATGCCCGGCGGCGTGGTGATGTGTTACGCGTGCCTGGCCTTTTTTGCCTTCGTGCTGGTGCTGCTTACCCTGCAGCCGGATACCCGCGAGGCGCTGATCGTCAGTCCCGCCTGGTTCGTGCTGCTGGGGCTGGGTTATGCCTGGCGGCGTCGTCGCGGCCAGGCGCTCGATCAGCGGTAGTTCTCGGGGAACGGGGGGATGACGGCGTTCACCGTCACGCCCCCGTTGTCCCGCACGGATCATCAGGGCGCTTTCTCGTGGTTGAAGTACAGCAGCGTCATGCCTTCACCGGGTGCCGTCTGGCGCCCGCTCATGGTGGCGATGCCATTGGTCGAGCAACGCAGGATCCACGCCATCACCCAGGGCTTGCGTCCGGGTTGCAAACCGAGCATGCAGCGGATCTCGCCGAACAGGGCCTGGCCGGTGACCGGGTGCTGCCCGATCGGGACCTGGCGAAACCTGTTCTGCACGATCCACTGGCGCGGCCCCGGCAAGGCGGACAGTTCGGCCGGGCTCGGGCTCAGCAGCAAACCGCTGCCGGAATGTCCGCCCACCGATTTGGCCACCCAGCGCTCCGCGTCCGCCCAGGCGCTGGTCGGGCTGGCACTGTTTTCGACCCAGTGACAGGCTTCGTGCGGCGGTAGCGGCAGGTCGGCCAGGCTGCCTTTGTTGACGCCGTCGTACCACGCCGGATGGCTGTGCCAACTGAGCTTGTTGGCGGCCAGCAAGGTGGCCTTGGCGTGGTTGCGTTCGAACATCGGCAGGTCGGAGAAGATCAGACGGTTCCACACGTGGCGGTAGCGACGGGACGTCACCGGGTTCCACAGATGTCCCTGCACCGGGACCAGCTCACGCCAGTCGTGCACGTCGACCTGCCACCAATGCCGCGCGGCATCGAAATCCGGCCAGCTCATGCGGTCGCGCGGTCGGTCCTCGATCAGCACGGTGGCCGCATGCGGCGCCACCCATTGCCGCATGTGATCGACCCAGCCGGTGTCGCGGGGCAGGGCGTCGTGCGGGAGCCAGTGGGCGCCCGGATCA
>JBBQQL010000264.1:0-1840 GCA_038215995.1 Lysobacterales bacterium | reverse complement strand
CGCCGCCCCGGTGACTGGCAGGTGCGGACGGTCGGCTTCTCGACGAGCGCGGTGACTTCGATGGGCGGCCTGTGCGTGCAGCCCGACGTGGTGCTGGATCAGCTTGACCCGGCCAGCGCGGCGTTGCTGATCGCGCCCGGCGGTCACCTGTGGCAACGCGGCGAAGGTACCTCGGCGGTGGCGCTGATCGGCCAGTTGCACGCGGGCGGCGCGCCGGTGGCCGGCATCGACAGCGGCGTGCTGGCGCTGGCGCGCGCCGGCCTGCTCGATCATTGCCGGCATACCGGCAACTGGTCCGGCCAGCTCGTCAGCCAGGTGCCGGATTACACCGGCACCGATCAATACGACGCCGAGGTGCTGGCGGTGAGCGACGCGGGCGTGGTCACGGCCAGCCATCTGGGCAGCGTGGAATTCGCGCGCGAGGTGATCCGTACGCTGGATCTCTACAGCCCGGCCGATCGCGAGGACTGGTATCGCCTGTTCAAGCACGCCCAGCTGCCACCATGGTGCGTCGGTGAGGCGGCGGCGGCCTGAGATGGCGGACATGAGAGCCATCCTGAACCGCGTCGTGCAAGCGTACGCACCCATGCGAGTGCGCGGCCTCATGCTGGACGGGCCGTCCATGTGGCAAAGCCCGCGGCAAAGCGAGCCGCGGGGATCGACGCTATCCATGCACCAGCGCATGCTGCCGGCTCTGACCGGCATGCGCCATCACTCACCCAGCGCCTGGAGAAAATCATGAGCAACGCCACCCCACCGCGTGTCACCTTTTTCCATGCACCGCAGACCCGTTCCGGCGGCGCGCGCGCCCTGCTCGAGGAGCTGGGTGTGGACTACGACCTGCACGTGCTCGACTTCAAGGCCGGCGAGCAGCGCCAGCCGGCTTACCTGGCGATCAACCCGATGGGCAAGGTACCGGCCATAGTCCACGACGGTGCGCTGATCACCGAACAGCCCGCCGTGTTCATCTACCTCGCCGATCTCTATCCCGAGGCCGGGCTGGCGCCGCCGATCGGCGATCCGTTGCGTGGGGCGTATCTGCGCTGGCTGGTGTTCTATGGCTCGTCTTTCGAGCCCGCCGTGGTCGACAAGTCGATGCAGCGTGAGGCCGCGGCCGCCGCCATGTGCCCGTATGGCGACTACGACACCATGTTGGACGCGCTGGTCGGTCAACTGGAGCAAGGCCCCTACCTGCTCGGCGAAACCTTCAGCGCCGCCGACGTGCTGTGGGCCACGGCGCTGAACTGGACGACCATGTTCAAACTGGTGCCCGAGCTGCCGGTGATCCGCGCCTATGTCGATCGCGTGTTGGCGCGGCCGGCGATGCAGCGCGCGGCGGCGAAGGATGCCGAGCTGGTCGCTCGTCAGTCGAGCTGATGCGGTGGTCGACGGCGAACGTGACGTTCGGCGCTGTTCGCTGTCATCCCACTCGGCGATGATGAGCGGATGCGTCGTGCCGATCGCCTGTTTCTCATTATCCATGCCCTGCGCGGTCGACGTACCGCACTGCAGGCGCGTTCGCTGGCGCAGACGCTGGGGGTCTCGCTGCGCACGGTCTACCGCGACGTGGCCGACCTGCAACTGTCCGGCGTACCGATCGAGGGCGAGGCCGGGGTGGGCTACGTGCTGCGCAAGGGCGCGGACATCCCGCCGCTGATGTTCAGCGCCGACGAGCTCGAAGCGCTGGTGGTGGGCACGAGGTTCGTGCGGGCCTTTGCCGGCGAAAAGCTGGCGCAGGGCGCACAGACGGCGCTGATGAAAATCGAGGCGGTGCTGCCGCCTGCACTGCGCGAACGCTCCGAGCGCACGCGCATCTACGCACCGGTATGGCGCGACGAAC
>JBBQQL010000263.1:0-2033 GCA_038215995.1 Lysobacterales bacterium | reverse complement strand
ACGGCGTTGTCGCGCAGGCGAACGCTCCAGCGCTTGTCGTGCTGCTCGCTGATGATGCCGTGGCTGGGGCTGCTGACCGCCGCCAGCGGTAGCCCGGCATCCAGTTGCACCGCGATGTGGGTGCGCAGCGGCGCTTGCGTATCGTCGTCAGCAAACACCTGCGCGGTTCGGATACCTGCGTCGCCGGGTTGTGCGCCGTCGCGCATGTGGTAGCGCGGAGTGAAGGTGAGCGGAAAGCGCAGCGAGAACTCGCCAGCGTTGTAATCCACCCGCTGCCAGTAGTGCAGCACGATTGTCACCGCTTCGCCGGGCGCGACATGGGTAACCGCGGTACGAAACAGGTTGCCGCTATCCGCTTCGATCAGCGCAGCCTTCTGGCCATGGGCGCGAGCCTGCGCAAACACCTTTTGCGCGGCTTCCTTGCGCTTGATCTCGGCCACGATGCGGCGTTCGCCGATCTCCAGTGACATCGAATACACCGCCGCGCCGGGTGGCAGCGGCAACAGGTAGTCGCCCTCCAGCCAGTCCTTGCCGGCGTTGCGGAATTGCTGGCGCACCTGCACCTCGGCGACCAGCCCGTTGACGTGATATTCGACGTCGGTGTCGAGGCTGGCAAGGCTCTGGCTATGGCCGGCGCTGTCGTGAAGTTGCAGTTCTCCGCTGCCTGCGGTTTCAGCGCGCGCAGCAAAGACGAGCAGCAAACCGGCCAGCGCCAGCAGATGGCGCAAAGCGGGCAAGAATCGTGAGGCGTTGTGCATGGCCTTCCCTTGGTTGAATGCAGGTGCTGTGGCTTGCATTGCCGCATTTGCTGCGGCCCAAAGGGCGTCGTGATGACGACAACGAGTGGCGTGGATCGGGCGAAATGCTGACTGCGCGAATCACCGGAAAAGCGCCAGCGAGTGCATGCGGGCCGGACAAAAAAAATCCCCTCGCGAGGAGGGGAAATGAACCACCATGTCGGACGGAACGGGGTGTCACGCTTTTGCAGGGCGCTGGTCGGGGCCTGCTGGCCTGCGCCCGGTGCGATTCCCTTCGCACCGGGCGCTCCAGTGCCTTCCACGGCAAACGGCTTGAATCGGGTAAGGGGCGGGATGGCGTTACGGCGCCTTCAATGCAGGCCCATCAGCAGCCCGAGCAGCAAGGCGCCCAGCGCCAGCGTCACGCGCAAGGGCTCGAAGCCCTGCAGTTCGGCATTGGGGTCGGGCTTGCGGGGGTCAACATTCATGGCCGGTCCTGCGCTGGGGAACATGGTTTACATCAAAGCCCCTGGTGGGGCGCTGGGTACGGCGCAAAAGGGCAGGTTTGCCGCTGGCTTGTGGCAAAACGCGGGCGGTCATGCCGGATGGCTTGCGCCCACACGGTTCGCATAGCACGCTGCGTCCACCACCACAGGGAGCGCGCCATGGGCCGCAGCATTGCCATCGTCGAGGACGAACCGTTGATTCGCGCCAACTATGTCGAAGCGTTGAACCGCTTTGGCTACGACGCTCGGGGTTACGGCTCGCGCCAGGAAGCATCCAGCGCCTTCGCCATGCGTTTGCCGGAGCTGGTAATCATCGACATCGGTCTGGGCGACGAGCCGGAGGGTGGTTTCGACCTGTGCCGCGAGCTGCGCGCGAAATCGTCCACCTTGCCGCTGATTTTTCTCACGGCGCGTGATTCGGATTTCGATGTGATTTCCGGCCTGCGTCTGGGCGCGGACGATTACCTCAGCAAGGACACCAGCCTGCACCAGCTGGCCGCGCGCATCGCCGCGCTGTTTCGTCGGATCGAATCACTGAAGGCGCCCGCTTCCAGCGAGACGGTGATCGAGCACGGTCCGCTGAAGATGGAAGCCGAGCGTATGCGGATCAGCTGGAACGGCGAGGAAGTGCCGCTGACGGTGACCGAATTCTGGATGGTGCACACGCTGATCCGCTTCCCAGGTCATGTAAAAAATCGCGATCAGTTGATGCGCGAAGCCGAACTGGTGGTCGACGATGCCACCATCACCTCGCACATCAAGCGCATCCGCAAGAAGTTCATCGCAGTGG
>JBBQQL010000262.1:0-2215 GCA_038215995.1 Lysobacterales bacterium | reverse complement strand
ATCGTCTCGGCGATCAGCATTGCGATCTTCCTGATCTGGGAGCTGACCGACAAGGACCCGATCGTCGACCTGCGCCTGTTCCGCCACCGCAACTTCGCCGCCGGCACGCTGGCGCTGGTGCTGGCCTACTCGGCGTTTTTCGCGATCGGCCTGCTGGTGCCGCTGTGGCTGCAACAAGAGCTGGGCTACACCGCCACCTGGGCCGGCTACGCCACCGCGCCGCTGGGCATCATCCCGGTGCTGCTGACCTTCTTCGTCGGCAAGTACGCCACCCGCATCGACCTGCGCCTGCTGGCCGCCGGTGCCTTCCTGGTGATGGGCATGACCTGCTTCATGCGCTCGGGCTTCAACCTCGATGTGGACTTCAACCACGTGGCGATGGTGCAACTGGTGCAGGGCCTGGGTGTGGCGCTGTTCTTCATGCCGGTGCTGTCGATCCTGCTGTCGGATCTGCAGCAGAACGAGATCGCCGCCGGCTCGGGCCTGTCCACCTTCCTGCGCACGCTCGGAGGCAGCTTTGCGGCATCGATCACCACGCTGCTGTGGACGCGTCGCGCCGTGGTGCATCACGAGCAGTTGACCGAGCACATCACCGCCTACAGTCCGGTCACCCAGACGGCGATGCAGCAATTGGGTCACGGCGATGCGCAAGTCGGCGGCAGCGTGATCAATGGCATGATCACCCAGCAGGCCTTCCAGATTTCGTTCAACGAAGTGTTCCACGCGCTGGGCTGGGTGTTCCTGGGGCTGATCCTGGTGATCTGGCTGGCCAAGCCGCCATTCACCGCCAAGGCCGGCCCGGCCGCCAGCGGTCACTGATCACGGCAAGATCCGGAAAAGCGACCCCGCGCGGGTCGTTTTTTTGCCACAAGGCAGGTGTTTGGTGCGCCTGAACATAGGTTGCTGGGCGCTCTGAGGTCGTGGATCGACCCGCGCAGAGGGCCGATATCCATGTCGCAGCGTCGACAAAGTGAAACCCGGCGCGATGGCCGGGTTTCGGGGTGACCTTGTCGCTGCGGTTCCTATTTGCCGGACGCAGGCGCCTGCAGGCTGGGGCTGTCCAGATCCAGCGCAGTGGACTGCATCAATATCGCCTTCGGATGCTCCTTCTGGATCGCGGCGGCGAAAGCGCTCGCGTCGCCGACCACCACCACGCTGCTGTCGTCCGCCAGATGCTTGTGCGCGTATTTCTCGATCTGCTTCGGCGTGACGGCCTGCACCTGGGCGATGTACTTGCCGACCTCGTCCAGCTTGACGCCGTACACCGCCAGCTCGGCCACCTGCTCGGCCAGGCCGACGGTGGTTTCCAGGCTACGCCCGTAGCCGCCGATCAGGGTGGCCTTGCGTGCGGCCAGCTCGTCGGCGGCCACCGGCTTGCTGCCCAGCCGATTGAACTCGCCCAGCATCAGGTCGACCACTTGCGGCGCCGACGGGTTCTTGGTCTGCGCCGCGGCCAGCCAGATGCCTGCATCCCCCAGCGTCTGCAGGCGACTGCTGGCGCCGTAGGAAAGCCCTCGCTTGATGCGGATCTCCTCGTTCAACCGCGCCGAATAGGAACCACCGAGTACCGCATTGGCGACCGTGCCGACGTAGTAGTCCTTGTCGCTGCGTGCCGGTGCCGCATGGGCCGCGACCACGCCGGCCTGACCGGCACCATGCTGGTCGATCAGCAGGATGGGCGGCAACGCGCCGGCGCTCTTGCCAGCCGGTCGGTCAGGCATCGGTGTCGCCGGTTTCTGCCAGTCACCAAAGCTGGCCTGCGCCAGTTGCTGTGCCTGTGCCGGTGTGATGTCGCCGGTGAGGATGAGGATCGCGTTGTCGGGCCGGTACAGCGCCTGGTGCAGGCGCAGCACATCGGTGCGATCGATCCGTGCCAGCGAGGCCGGCGTGCCGCTGCGCGAGTGAGCATAGGCGCCGCTGCCGAATACCGCGCGACTGGCCGCCAGTGAGGCCAGCGCGGTGGGTCGGCTCAGGCTCAGACGCAAATCGTCGATGGCCTGGGTCTGCGCGCGCTTCAGTTCGGCCTCGCTGAAGTCCGGCTTGCGTACGACCTCGGACAACAGGCCCAGTGCCTGCGCCAGCTTCGGCGTGGTCACGGTAATGCCCACCGTACTCTCGTCCCAGCCGGCGGCGGCATCGAGCGAGCCGCCCAGGGCCTCCGCGGCGGCGGCGATCTGCGGGGCGGTCTTGCCGTCGGCACCCTTGCTCAGCAGGT
>JBBQQL010000261.1:0-2751 GCA_038215995.1 Lysobacterales bacterium | reverse complement strand
AATCACGCCGTCCTGATCCAGCGTAAACGTGACGAAAGCATCGGCGTTCAACGCGCGATCGTCCCAATGCACGATAAAGCTGTCGTGCTGCCAAGGCGTCAGCGTGCCAACCAGTTGCGCGGTCTTCGAGAAGCGCAGGCGCAGCTTGCCGTGCTCATCGCTGATGCTCACATCGCCATACCAGGGGTCGCGATACGTACCCGCGTACTTCGCCAGCGGCAGCGACGGCTTGCTGTGCTTGTCGCGTGCAGCCTCGTGCTGGGTCAGGCTGTCATCGGCCTTGGCCTCACCCAGCTTGACCGCCTTGTCGTAGACGGCAACCCAGTCAGTTTTCTTGTCCGGGTTGAGGTAGGCATCGAGCACACGCCAGGTGACCGCGTTGAATGCCGCGCCCGATTCCTGGTTGGTCAACACCACCACGCCCAGATGCAGCCCCGGCACCAGGGTCACGCGCGAAACCATGCCCGGCCAGCCGCCGGTATGCCAGACCAGCCGCTGGCCGCGGTAGTCGGACAGGAACCAGCCCTCGCCGTAGCCGTAAAAGTTCGGCACCAGCGGTGTCAGCTCGGGAATCGGCGGCTTGCCGATGGTGATCGGGGTGAGCATCGACCACATCTCTTTCTGGCTCTGCTCGGAGAACAGCCGCTGCGGCTTGCCATCCTTGCCGAGGGTCGGCAGTGCACCACCGGCGAGCTGTACGTTCATCCACTTGGCCAGGTCATGCACGCTGGCGTAGATGCCTCCGGCGCCCGGGTCGTTGAGCCAGGCCATCGGCGGCACCGGCTTGAGATCCTTGAAGTTGAGGCGGGCGTGGCCCATCGCCACGTCCATGCCGGGCTTCAGATACGTCTTGTCGATCAGCGACCCGTCCATGCCGACCGGCTGGAAGATATGCTCGCGCACGAAGTCGGCGTAGCTCTGGCCGGAGGCCTGTTCGATCACCAGGGTGGCCACCGCGAACAGGATGTTGTCGTAGGCGTAGTGGCTGCGAAAGCCGTTCTTCAGCGGCACGTAACGCAGGCGCTCGACCACGTCCCTGGTGGTGTACGAGGTCGGCGGCCAGTACAGCAGGTCACCGGCACCCAGCGACAACCCGCTGCGATGTGCCAGCAGGTCGCGGATGCGCATCTCGTGGGTCACGTACGGATCGGACATGCGGAACCACGGCAGGTGATCGATCACCCGGTCGTCCATCTTCAACTTGCCCTGCTCGGCCAGCATCTGCAGCGACGCGGCAGTGAACGCCTTGGTATTGGAGGCGATCGCGAACAGCGTGTCCGCATCGACCTTCGCCGACTTGCCGATCTCGCGCACGCCAAAGCCCTGCTCCATCACCACCTTGCCGTCCTTGACGATGGCTACCGCAATGCCCGGCACGTCGAAGGTCTTGCGCGCGCTGTCCACGTAGGCGCCGAAGTCCTGCAACTGGGATGGCAGCAACGGTCGCACGGTGTCATGGGCCGACACCGGCGGCGGCATCGACGCGGGCGCTTGCGCCCACGCGCCACTGGCAACCGCCAGCAGGGCGCAACAAGCCGCCAGCGCCGAAGGCCGCAAGCGGGGGGAGATAAAGGGCCGGGACATCGCAGACTCCGCTGTTGACAGTGCTGCAACTATCGCGGCAAACCGGTCGCGAGGCCAGCGCAAGCTATCGCGTTCCTCGCATGGTGCTCGACGCGCAGCGCCGCAACCCCGATCATCAACGCCCCGCGCGACATGAATTTCCGCGCCTGCGAAGCGATCACGACGAATGGCCTCTGCGGTTGAATGGATGGGCGAGCACGCTCTGATGCTGTGGCCGTTGCTGATCCTGGCCGGGGTGCTTGGTGCCGACCTCGCCCGGCAGCGTCAGCAGCTTTGGCAACGCGAACGGTATAGCGAAGGTCGCCATCGCTCCGCGCTGCGGCGCCACGCCGCCGTGTGGCTGATGCTCTGCCTGCTGGCGCTGTTTGCGGGTGTTGCCGCCGCCGCGAACGCCGCATCGCCCGGCGCATTGCCGCGCTTCGACATGGCGCTGGCGCAAAGCCTGCAAGACCATGTGCCGCTGCCGGCGCTGCGCGTCATCGCCGTGCTCACCCATCTGGGCAGCACCGTCCTCATCGCGCCAGCGGCTGCGCTGGTACTGCTGTTCCTGCTGCTGCGCCGGCAATGGCGTCAAGCCATCGCCTGGACCATAGCGCTGGGCGGCTTGATGCCGGTCAATGGCGGTCTGAAGCTGCTATTCCGGCGCGAACGCCCGCTGCACGACCACGGCTTCATCACCGAGCCGGGCTGGAGTTTCCCCAGCGGCCATGCCTTCGGCTCGATGGTGTTCTACGGCATGCTGGCTTGGGTGCTGCTGCGCCAGTTACCGCCGCGCTTTCACCGCGGCGTGATCGCGGCGACGGCAGGGATGATCGGCATGGTCGGCAGCAGCCGCATCCTGCTGCAAGTGCATTATTTCAGCGACGTGCTGGCTGGCTATGCCGCGGGTGCCGCCTGGTTGCTGCTGTGCATCGGCGTGGCCGAATATGGGCGCCAGCACAAGCGCAACGTGTCGCCCAACGCCCAACCGAGGCCGTCGCCATGAACGATCTGTTCGCCCCTGCCACACCCCCGAATTCTCGTATACGGGTCGGTATCGGCGGCTGGACGTATGCGCCATGGCGCAAGCTGTTCTATCCATCCGGCCTGCTGCAGCGGCGTGAACTGGAGTACGCCAGCCGCCAGCTGCGGGCCATCGAGATCAACGGCACCTTTTACGGCGCGCAA
>JBBQQL010000260.1:0-2780 GCA_038215995.1 Lysobacterales bacterium | reverse complement strand
TGGTGCCCGAATCGCCGCGCCATCTGGTCGCCAAGGGCCGCATAGCCGAGGCGCGGGTCGTGCTGCAGCAGGTGCTGGACATGCACAACGACAGCGCGCTGGACAAGAAGCTGTCGGATATCGAAGGCAGCCTGCGTTCGGAGCACAAGCCGCGCCTGAACGACCTGCGCGGCAAGGCGGCAGGGCTGTTGCCGGTGGTGTGGGTCGGCATCCTGTTGTCGGTGTTCCAGCAGTTCGTCGGCATCAACGTGATCTTCTACTACTCGGCCACCTTGTGGCATTCGGTCGGTTTCAGCGAGGCCGATTCGTTCACCATCACCGTGGTCACCTCGATCGTCAACGTGCTGGTCACCCTGGTGGCGATTGCCCTGGTCGACAAGATCGGTCGCAAGCCGCTGCTGGTGGTGGGTTCGGCCGGCATGGCGATCACCCTCGGTGCGATGGCCTGGTGCTTCTCGCAGGCTACCGGCAGCGGTGCTGAGCTGGTGCTGCCCGGTTCGGTCGGCATGGTTGCGCTGGTCGCAGCCAATGCCTATGTGGTGTTCTTCGGCGTCAGCTGGGGCCCGGTGGTCTGGGTGCTGCTGGGTGAAATGTTCCCCAATCGCATCCGCGCCACGGCGCTGGCCGTGGCCGCCTCGGCGCAGTGGCTGGCCAACTTCGCGATCACCAGCACCTTCCCGGCGCTGGCCGAGATCGGCCTGACCTTCGCCTACGGCCTGTACGCCGCGTTTGCGCTGCTGTCTTTTGTCTTCGTGCTCTATGCGGTGCGTGAGACCAAGGGCGTGGAGCTGGAAGACATGCACGCCTGAGCCCCGCACGGGTACGATGTTTCGGTCGGCGCCACCCGCACGGTGGCGCCGATTGCGTATGGCAAGGTCGACTCTTGCCGGCCCGCTGCGGCAGGCGCCGCGCAAAGCGGTTAGCATTCGGAGCCAGCGAGGGCCAATCCATGGCCCGCCTCGCGCAGTTTGAACACAGGGTTCCGGATCACATCGCCGATGAAGGGCAAGGCCACATCGATCGACATTGCGCATCTGGCGGGGGTCTCCCAAGCCACCGTGTCGCGTGCTTTGCGTGGCAGCCCGCTGGTCAATGAAGAGACCCGACGGCGCATCCAGGCGGCGGCCGAGCAGCTCAACTACAAGCTCGACAAGAACGCATCCAACCTGCGCCGCATGCATACCGGTACGCTGGCGCTGCTGTTTTTTGAAGACCCTACCGCCGACGAATCGCACATCAATCCGTTCTTCCTGTCGATGCTTGGCTCGATCACCCGCGCCTGCGCGCGGCAGGGCTATGACCTGTTGATCTCGTTCCAGCAATTGTCTGCGGACTGGCACGCTGATTTCGCCGACAGCAAGAAGGCCGATGGCATCATCCTGCTCGGCTATGGCGACTATCTGGCGTACTGCGACAAGCTGGACAAGCTGGTAGCTCAAGGCACCCGTTTCGTGCGCTGGGGCGCCGTGCTGCAGGATCAGCCCGGCGTATCGGTGGGCAGCGACAACTTTTTCGGCGGCCACGCGGTAGCCACGCATTTGCTCGAGCGCGGCTGCCGCCGCATCGCTTTTCTCGGTGACGCGTCCAGCCACTATCCGGAATTCTTCGGCCGTTACCGTGGCTACGTCGAGGCGCTGGAGAATGCAGGCATCGAGGTCGACCCCGTGCTGCAGCAAAACGCCGAAAGTACCGAGCATTCCGGCTACGAGGCGATGCGCACGCTGATCCTGCGCGAGGTGGGTTTCGATGCGGTGTTCGCCGCCAGCGACCTGATTGCGATCGGCGCCATGCGCGCGCTCAGCGACCATGGTCTGCGCGTACCGCAGGATGTGGCCCTGGCCGGTTTCGACGACATCGCCATCGCCAGCTTCGTCAACCCGCCGCTGACCACCGTGCTGCAGGACACCCGCCAGGCGGGCGAAGTGCTGGTCGACAGCTTGTTGAGCCTGATTCGCGGCGAACCGGTGGAGAGCGAAGTGCTGCCGGTGAAGCTGATGGTGCGGCGATCGAGCCTGCGCTGATTCCCGCGGCGCGCCTGGCAGGACGCTGCTCGTTCCATCGAGCCATTAACTGCACGATTTTCCGGCATTTTTCCGGCGGCCGGCTTGAAAGCTCCGGCGAGGCACCCACGTGGTTAACCCCAGGCCCGCGCATGCTCGCGTGGGCTTCGTGTCTCCAGTGTCGCCGCAAGCGGCGCCGGCGCCCCGACCCCAGGAGTTACCCATGCATATCGATCTTTCTTCCCGTTCGGCCATCGTCAGCGGCTCCACCGCCGGCATCGGCTTTGCCATCGCCAAGGGTCTGGCTGCCGCCGGTGCGCAAGTCGTCGTCACCGGCCGTACCCAGGCGCGCGTCGATGAAGCCCTCAAGGCCATCGTCAGCGACGTGCCGGGTGCCAGGCTCACCGGCGTAGCCGCCGACCTCGGCACGGCCGAGGGTGCCGCGCTGCTGATCGCCGCCGTGCCGGAAACGGACATCCTGGTGAACAACCTCGGCATCTTCGAGCCGAAGGGTTTCTTCGATATTCCCGACGCGGACTGGCAGCGATTTTTCGAGGTCAACGTGATGAGCGGCGTGCGTCTGGCCAGGCACTACGCGCAGGGCATGGCCAAGCGTGGCTGGGGCCGCATCCAGTTCCTGTCGAGTGAATCCGGCGTGCAGATTCCGGTCGAGATGGTTCACTACGGCATGACCAAGACGGCACAACTCGCGGTATCGCGTGGCCTGGCCGAGACGCTCGCCGGCACCGGCGTCACCGTGAACGCGATCCTGCCCGGGCC
>JBBQQL010000259.1:0-2921 GCA_038215995.1 Lysobacterales bacterium | reverse complement strand
TGGCCTTGTTTTATCTGGGCTGCGCGTTCGCCTACTTCCTGGTACTGCCGGCGGCGTTTCGCTTCCTGACGGCGGTGACTCCGCAGGGGGTCGAGATGATGACCGACATCAGCCATTACCTTGATTTCGTGATGTTGATGTTCTTCGCCTTCGGACTGTGCTTCGAGGTACCCGTGGCGGTGGTGGTGCTGGCGGCCGTCGGCGTGGTGGATCTGGACAAGCTGCGCAATGGCCGGCGTTACGCCATCGTCGGCGCATTTGCCATCGCTGCGATGATCACTCCGCCGGATATCACCTCGATGCTGATGCTGGGCATTCCGATGTGCCTGCTCTACGAGCTGGGCGTGCTGGCGGTGCGCTGGCTGGTCAAGCCCGGTTCGCTGCGCCGGGAGACGGACTGAGTCAGGTCTGGCAGCGGGTCAATACAGGTCGATCGGATCGACATCCAGCGACCAGCGCACCCGGCGTCCCGAAGGCAGCGCCAGCAGCGCCGCCTGCCAGGTGCGCAGCATGCCGTGGAGCACGCTGCGACTGCCCGTTTCCAACAGCAACTGACCGCGATGGCGGCCCGCGCGCAAGGCCATCGGCGCCGGCATCGGGCCGGCAATCTGCCACTGATCGCTGCGCGGTATCGCGGCAGATGCTTCGGCCAGGAACGCATCAACCTGCTCACGTTGTGCGCCGTCGGCGCGCAACAGCACTTGGTGGCTATACGGAGGCAACTGGATCAGGCGGCGCTCGGCCAGCATCTCTCGCGCTGCGGCCGCATAGCCATGGGCCAGCAGACTGCGCAGCAGCGGGTGCTCGGGTTGGTGCGTCTGCAGCAGGACGCGACCCGGTTTGCTGGCGCGACCGGCCCGTCCTGCCACCTGCACCACCAACTGGGCCAGGCGTTCGCCGGCGCGGAAGTCGACGCTGTGCAGACCCTCGTCCGCACCCACGATGGCCACCAGGGTGAGATTGGGCAGGTCGTGGCCCTTGGCCAGCATCTGGGTGCCGACCAGGATCGCCGGTTGATCGTCTTTCAGCGAGCCGAGCAATTGCTCAAACGAATCGCGCCGACGGGTGGTTTCGCGATCGACACGGATCACCGGTATCTGCGGGAACTGCGCGAGTAGCGCTTCCTCCAGCCGCTCGGTGCCCTGGCCTTGCGCCTTCAGCTCGATGCCGCCGCAGCTCGGGCAGGCGACCGGCAACCGCTGCTGATAGTCGCAGTGATGGCAGATCAGTCGGCGCCGACCGGCATGCAGGGTCAGTGGCCGTTCGCAGCGCGAACATTCGGCATGCCAGCCGCAGTTGTGGCATAGCAGCACCGGTGCGTAGCCGCGGCGATTGCGAAACACCAGCGTCTGTTCGCCACGCGCCACCGTCTCGGCGATGGCGCCAAGCAGGGCCGGTGACAGCCCGTGATCGAGCTTCTGCGCGCGCATGTCGATGATCTGAACCTGCGGCGGCTGCCTCGCGCCGGGTCGCGCGCGCAGGTGCAGGCTGCGATAGCGGCCGCTATCCGCATTGGCGAGGGATTCCAGCGAGGGTGTGCCCGAGCCCAGCAGCACCGGCACGCCAAGCGCGCGGCCGCGGACCATCGCCAGGTCACGGGCGTGATAGCGAAACCCCTCCTGCTGCTTGTAGGCGCTGTCGTGTTCTTCATCGACGATGATCAGGCCGGCCTGCGGCAACGGCGTGAACACCGCCGAACGGGTGCCCAGGATCACCCGCGCGCTGCCGGCGCGGGCGCGCAACCAGGCGCGGGCGCGATCGCCTTCAGAGAGATTGGAATGCAGCACCTCGACGATCACCCCCAGCCGCTCGCGCAAACGGCGCACGGTTTGCGGTGCCAGTCCGATTTCCGGAACCAACAGCAGGGCCTGCTTGCCCTGGGCCAGTACCTGCTCGATCAAGGCCAGGTAGACCTCGGTCTTGCCACTGCCGGTGACGCCATCGAGCAGGAAGGGCTGGTATTGCCCGAGGCCGGCACCCACGGTGGCGACCGCCAGCGCCTGTTCGTCGCTCAGCGGCGGTGCCAGCGAAGGCGGCGATGACTGGTTCAGCGGCGGCCGCTCGCTGCGTTCGAGCAGGCCGCTGGCTGACAGGCGACGAGCCGCCGCGCGCCAGCCGGGCAGGCGTTCATTCAACTCCTGTGCGCTTAGTGCGCCGGAGGCCAGCGCCGCGAGCAACAGCTGGCTGCCGCCCCGGCGCTGGCCCGAGCTCAGCGCCTCCCGCCCGGACTCGGCCAGTGACCAGTATTCGTCGTTGATCGCCGGCAGAGGCTTCGCTTCGCGCAGCGCCAGCGGCAGCGCGTTGGCATACGCCTCGCCCGGTGCGCCCAGCCAGTAGTCGGCCGCCCAGGCCAGGGTCTGCATCAGTTCCGCATCGAGCAGTGGTACGTCGTCGAGCAGGCGCAGCACCTGCTTGAGCCGGCTGCTGCCCACGCTCGCCTCGGCCTCGATCGACACCACCACGCCGACCTGCTTGCCGCGCCCGAACGGCACCAGCACGCGGCAGCCCACGCGCGGCTCGCCCGCCAGCGGAGGCAGGTAGTCGAACAGGGTCGGCAAGGGTAGCGGGAGTGCGACGCGAAGTACGGCGGGCATGGTGACCTCAATGGCTGCTGAGTGTAACCGCAGCCTGTCCCCCGGCCATGCCCGGCGGCGCCCTGACGCGAGACGGATGTCCTTCGCTTTGCGAGCGATAGCTCTTCGCCAAGTTGAGGAGTTTGGGGTAAGTGGCTATCAGGCGGGCGTTTTTACGTTTATCCACAGTGCCTGTGGATAAGTCTGTGGATGTAGCTGGGAAGGAGGCCTTCAAAGCCCGCCGTGGCGCCCTTCCGGACGGCGTGGCCACCTTGTGGTCACGCAAAAAAAATACAACAAATTCAAATGCTTGAAAATTCCGGTAAGCCAGTGTTCACACAATTGACA
>JBBQQL010000258.1:0-3022 GCA_038215995.1 Lysobacterales bacterium | reverse complement strand
AGTTCTGGATGTCGGGGTTGTCGTCGCTGCCCGCCGAATCGGGAATGCGCCACCACGGACGGAGCAACAGGGTCCAGCCCGGGCGCTCGAAGCCGGCGGTCAATATCACGCGATTCCAGCTGCGCGAAAGCGGTACGTTCTTGCCGTTGGACTGATGGGTCAGGCTGGCACTGAGCAGCCGCCCATCCCAGCCCAGCGCGTGGAGGTTGGTGCGAAAGGCGAGGATGGCCTCGGGCTCGTAGTCGGTCTCGCGGAAAGGTTCGGACAACCGACTGTTGTAAATCTGCCAGTGCGAGGACTGGGTGTAACCGATCCACAGGTCGCCGTTGTCGCCGAAGATGTTCTGCCAGACCTTGCTCTTCAGACTGATTTGATACAGCGCCTCGGTGCCCTGGATGCCCAGTGGCTGCTTCACGCGGTGGTCCGGCGCGGGCGATATGGGCGTCTGATTGGGACTGTCCGTCCAGAACACCGGCAGCACGAAGACCGGCTTGTAGGCACGCAGGACGAAGGTGCCACGCTTGGACTGCGGATCGAGTTCCCAGCGCTGATCCAGTGGCGAGCGCGTGTCATCGGCAGCGACGGTGTCGTCGTCGCGTGGCTGCAGCGGTGCGTTGATCTGCATCGGCGGCCGCGGACCGGAGGCCGCTGCATGGGTCGAAGGGCGCGTCGACAGGGTCGCGATGGGGGCCGGGTTCGGCATCTCGCCCGAAGCTATCGGGGTGGATCCAGCGGCAGCACTCGGCGAACCGAACCAGCGGTCGTAGCAAGCAAGGCGTGCGGTATCGCCGGTCACGGTGGCGCAGTCGGCAGCGCGTGCAGGCACGGCTTGCGCCCGGCTGGGCAGATGCCAGAACAGGCTGGGTGCAAGGAGCACAAGGGCAAGGCGAACGTGCGACATGACGATCCTCCTCAAACCAGGCCGGCGACTTTTGCGCCGAAGCGACCTGCGCGTCGACAGGCATGACGTGAAAACCGATGCAGCAGCACACGGCTATCGGATAGCCGCAGCTTCGGCGCCGTCAGTTTCTTGCGCAGCTGGAACAGGGTCAGCAGCGCATCGGGGGAAATCCTGTTCATGCTGCGGGCTTCGCAGGGGCACCAGTCGCGGTCAGCCGCCAGGAAAACGCCGCGATGGCCGTCCACACCAGGGTGCGCAGGCTCATGGCGACGAACGTACGCAGTTCGTAGGCACCACCCGAATAGACGCTCGCGCCAAAGGCGACGAACGTGCATGCCGTCGCCACCGCGATGATGATCGCCAGCCACGCGGCCCAACGCTGCCGCAGCCACAGTCCGGTGCCGGCGATGACGTAGGCGAAACCCGCCGCAAAGTTGAACCAGAGCACGAACGGCACATAGTGGCCGGCAGCGCGACGCGCCGCCTCGTCACCGAACAGAACCATTCCGCCCTCCCTGAGGGTCAGCAGGCCGAAAGCCACAGCGACCAGGGAAATCACCCATACCCGGAGTCCGCGCTGCTTGTGAGTGGTCATGGTGATTCCTCCCGGATCGTCCAGTGGTTGGCGGGCATGCCGTGGAGCAGGCAGGCAGGGACCGTCATGCGAACCCCCGCCCCTCGCCCATTTCCTCATGCGTGACGCCGTCGCGGATGTGGTAGATGCGCTTGAACGTGGGAATGATTTTTTCGTCATGCGTGACCACGATGATCGCGGTCTCGAATTGGGCTGCCATCTCGTTGAGGATGCGGATCACGGCCAGTGCGCGTTCGCTGTCCAGCGGCGCGGTCGGTTCGTCAGCCAGAATCACCGGCGGGCGATTGACCAGGCCGCGGGCGATCGCCACGCGCTGCTGTTCACCACCGGAAAGCTGCGACGGCATCGCCTTGGCGCGATGGGCAACATCCAGTGCCTTGAGCAGTTCCAGTGCGCGCCGGCGCGCCTCGGGGTTGGCCACGCCGGCCAGCATCGGCAGCAGGGCGACGTTGTCGGTGACGTCGAGAAACGGAATCAGGTAGGGCGCCTGGAACACGAAGCCGATCTTGTCCCGGCGCAATGCGCGCAGGTCCGGAATTTTCCAGCCGTTGTCGTAGATCACCTCGTCACCCAGCGTCATGCGCCCAGCGCTGGGGTCGATCACCGCACCAAGGCACTTGAGCAAGGTGCTCTTGCCCGAGCCGGAGGGGCCGATCAGGCCAACCACTTCGCCCGGCGCCACCAGCATATTCACATCCTTCAGCGCATCGACCGCGGTGCTGCCGCTGCCGTAGCGCTTGCTCAGGCCTTCGATGCGGATACCGTTGCCGGCCATCTCAGCCTCCCACCGCTTCGGCCGGATCGACCTTGAGCGCGGCGCGGATGGCCACGAGGCTGGCCAGCACGCAGATAACCATTACCCCGAGCAGGCCCATGCCCGCGTCGCGCGGAATCAGCAGGACGTACTTGGGAAACAACGGCGCGGCGAAGGTGGCGGTGATCTTGCCCACCACAAAGCCGATCAAGCCGAGCACGAGCGCCTGCTGCATGATCATCGCGGCGATCGTGCGGTTCTTCGTGCCGATGAGTTTCAGCACGGCGATTTCGCGGATCTTGTCCATGGTCAGCGTGTAGATGATGAACGCGACGATGGCGGCACTGACGACCGCCAGAATCACCAGAAACATGCCGATCTGCTTGGCTGACGTGGCGATCAGCTTGCCGATCAGGATCCCTTCCATCTGCATGCGGTCGTAGACCTGCAGACGTTTCCACTGCCGAATCGGCGCCGCCACTTCCTCCGGGGAGTAGCCCGGCTTGATCCGCACCAGGATGGCGTTCACATAGTTGTTGCTGCTCTGCGAGGCGATCACGTCATCGAGCAGGCCCGGCACGCCTGGCCGGTTGAAGGCAGGGTTGGCGGCGGTACGACGGCGCTGCATCAGGATGGCATCGTTGTCCTTGAGGAACTGCGCCTCCTGCGCATCCTTGAGCGGGATGAACACCATCGGGTCGCCGCTGGAGGAGACCATGCGCCGGGTCAGCCCGACCACGCTGTAGCGGTTGCGGCGAATCTGCAGCACCTC
>JBBQQL010000257.1:0-3151 GCA_038215995.1 Lysobacterales bacterium | reverse complement strand
TGCGCAGGAAAACGTGGGTGGCGCGCTCGCCCATCAGGTAGCTGGCGCATTCGTAGCCGAGGGCAGTCAGGTCGATGCCTTGCAGCAGGTGTTCACCGGCACCCAGCGTGACCGGCCGCATGGCCCGGTGAAATTCGTCGAGCAGGCCGGCGCATAGATATTGGCGGATGGTGGCTACGCCGCCACCGAGCCGGATGTCCTGCCCGTTGGCCGCCTCGCGCGCCTGTTCGAGGGCGGCGTGAATACCCCCGGTGACGAAATGGAACTCGGTGCCGCCAGCCATCTGCACTGGTGCGCGCTGGTGGTGGGTCAGCACGAATACCGGCGTGTGATACGGCGGTTCGTCGCCCCACCAGCCTTGCCAGTTGTCATCGGGCCAGGGGCCGCGAATCGGCCCGAACATGTTGCGGCCGAGGATCCACGCACCGATACCGGCAAAACCCTGTTCGACCACGCGGTTGTCGATGCCGATCTCGCCGCCGGCCTGGCCGTGCATGCGGCGCCACCATTGCGTAGCGAACAGCCAATCCATCAACTCGGGGCCGCCGACGCCGAGCGGATTTTGCAGGTCCTGGCTCGGCCCGGCGCCGTAGCCATCGAGGGATACTGAAAAGCAGTGCACGCGGAGCTTGGACATGGCCGGACAGGATCTCGGTCTGGAAGGAGGATCGCAGCCCGCCGGAATCGAGTCGGGCCGCTGAAGGGACACAGGCTCTGACGATTTTCGAGACGCCATCGAGGCAGCCCCTTGCGACCGCGTGAGCCCACTTATACCAGTTGCAGATCCCTCGCCCGCGCCTGCGGAAACACCGCCTGCAACTGGCTGCCGGAAAGACCCCAGACACGGTGAAACACGCCGGCAAGCATGTCGCGGTAGTTGTTCAGCACCGGATAGTCGCGATTCTGCAACAGGCTGGACGCGTTCACCGCCACCTGCTCGCCAGCGATACGGCCGCCGTTGACCTTGCCGCCAAGCACCCAGTGCACGGTGCCGTGGCCGTGGTCGGTGCCCTTGTCGCCATTCTCGCGGAAGGTACGGCCGAATTCGGATACCACCACCACGGTGGTGTTGTTCCATTCGTCGCCGAGGGTTTCGGCGTAGGCGGCCAGGCCTTCGCCCAGGTTGCGCAGGTTGTTGGCCAGACCGCCGGTGATGCTGCCCTGGTTGACGTGGGTATCCCAGCCGCCGACATCGACGAAGCCGAGCCGGTACTTGTCGCGCATCAGGGTGGCGATGCGCCGGGTTTCGGCGGCGAAATTGCGGGCGCTGGGGGCGCCGCCGCTGGCCTTGACCATCTCGTTGCGCAAGTCCTCGGATACCGAGCCGGGCAGGGCGAGGCCGTCGGCGGTGGCGGAGGCCAGGCTGGTGCCCTTGTACATGTCCGACAGGATCGCCGACTGCCGCGCATTGAAACGGGCCTTGGGGTCGGCCTTCAGCGAGATATTGGGGATGTCCCTGCCGGCGCCCTGGAAACTCAGCGGCAGATCCCTGGTGAAGGCGATCGCCGGCACGTCGCTGAGCTGGCCAGCCAGGCGCGCCATGAAGCCGGAGCGAAAATTGCCGCGTTGCGTGGTGGGCTCGCCGGACTCGATATTGTTCTGTGTTTCGAAGTGACTGCGCGATAGGTCATCCGTGCCGGCAAACGGCACGAACGCGATCTGCCTGCGTTGCCACAGCGGGTAGATCGAGTCGCGCAGGATCGGGTTCAGGCCCCAGTTCGCATCCAGCGCAATCGCACTGTTCGCGTTGTTGGCATCGGGCTTGGCGATCGCGAGGGTGGGCCGTGATTCGTAGTAGAAATCGCTGGCGTAGGGCACCAGCAGGTTGTTGCAGTCATAGCCGCCGCGCAGGAACACCATCAGGAATCGCGGTGAGCTGGCAGGTGCCGCGAACAGCTTGCCGCTGAACGACAGGCTGGGGATCGCTGCGGCAGCGCTGGCGGCGGCAAACAGGAATTGACGACGATTCATGGCGTACCTCGTTGAGCAGGATGTGCAACGCAGATCGAAAGCGGCGGCTGGAATCAGCGGTAGTTGAAATCGGGAGAGGACAGCAGGTAGGTATTCCATTCCTGTGCCGCGTTGGCCTTGCCCAGCGCGGCGCGGGTGGCCTCGGACAACCAGGGCTTGATGGTGCTGCGGTAGAGTGGCGAGTCAAGCTTGGGTACCTCGCCGGACTGCTTCGGCGAGCGCGTTGCTTCGTCGTCGGCATCGGGCATGAACAGGCGATTGCGACCGCTGCCAATGGCACGGGCAACCTCGAAGCGCGCAGCCATCTGGCCCGAACCCGACCAGCTGGCGGCATCCAGCGGCCAGCCGTCGGGGGTGATCCGACCGAACACCGGCTCGCCCATCTGGTTGAGCCATTTGACCAGCGGCGCGGCATTGGTGATCGGCTGGCTGTCATACGCCAGTCGCATAGCGGAGACCAGGAACTGGGTCGGATCCTTGAATTTCCTGCCGGAGCTGGCGAGCAAGTCAGGCGAGTCGAACATCGTGCGCAACACGGCAGCGATGTCGCCGTCGGTGCGCTGGAACGTCTTCGCCATCGCGTCCACCAGCGCCGGTGGCGGCTGGTCGGCGACGAAATATTCGGCCAGCTGGCGCGAGATGAATTGCGCGCAGTAGGGCTCACGCGTGATCAGGTCCACGGCCTGCTCGATCTCGTCATAGCCGCTGCCGCGGATGCGCTGGCCGAGGAAGGTCTTGTCGCTGAAGTCATGCTTGTTCGGGTTGAACACGAACAGTCCGTCACGCGTCACGCCCGGTCGCATGCGGCCAAAGCGGCCTCGTTGCTGGCCGCCTTTCGGTGCGATCCCTGCACCGGTGAGTATCAGCGCCAGTTGCTGCACGTCCTGCTGGGTATAACCGGCGCCCACCCCGAGCGTGTGCAGTTCCATCAGCTCGCGCGCGTAGTTCTCGTTGGTCTTGCCCTTCACGTTTTTCGCATTGTCCAGAAACTGCAGCATCGCCGGGCTCTTCAGCGTGGCCAGCCGCAGGTCGCGGAACGTGCCCAGCGCGTGCGGGCGGATCACGTTTTGCTCGTAGTCGGCGGCCACCGGACGCACGCCACCCTTGGCGGCGTAGACGCTGAAGTGGTTGAGCCAGAACCAGACCATCTGTTCCTTGATCTGGTTGCTGCCATAGATCG
>JBBQQL010000256.1:0-3165 GCA_038215995.1 Lysobacterales bacterium | reverse complement strand
CCCGCATGGCCTGGGCCACTCCATCGGCCTGCAGGTGCATGACGTGGGCGGCTTCTCCCGCAGTGATCATGGCGACACCATCGATCGCCCGGACGGTCACCCCTTCCTGCGCATGACCCGCACGCTGGAGCCAGGCATGGTCGTCACGATTGAACCGGGCCTGTACTTTATCGACATGCTGCTGCAGGAGTTGCGTGACAAACCCGTCGGCAAGGATATCGACTGGGCACGGGTGGACACCTTCCGCCCCTACGGCGGCATCCGCATCGAGGACGACGTGGTGTGCACCGACGGCGCCCCGGTCAATCTCACCCGCGAGGCGTTCGCATTGTTCAGCTGACCACGGGCTCAGGCCAGCGCGTGAGCCTGAGCAGTTCCCGGATTACCCGTCGCACCCGGCCAGCAGGGCTTCGATCTCATCGGCCTCTTTCGGCACCGCCGCGGTAAGCACATCGTGGCCGTCGCGGGTGACCAGCACGTCGTCCTCGATGCGGATACCGATGCCGCGCCAGCACTCAGCGACGCTGCGGTCATCCGGCGCAATGTAGAGGCCGGGCTCGACCGTAAGCACCATATCGGGCTCCAGCAACCGTGATTCGCCGTCGATGCGGTAGTCGCCCACATCGTGCACGTCAAGGCCCAGCCAGTGGCCCGTCTTGGCTGGGAAAAAGCGCTGGTAGCTGCGCTCGGCAATCGCGGTATTCGCATTGCCCTTGAGCAGGCCAAGCTGGCACAAGCCCTCGGCAAGCACGCGCACGGCCGCCTCGTGCGCCGCGTTGAAGGGAAGGCCGGGCTGCACCTGGTCGATCGCGGCCGCCTGTGCGGCCAGCACCACTTCGTACAACGCGCGCTGCTCGCGCGTGTAGCGACCGCTGACAGGAAAGGTGCGGCTGATATCGGAGGCATAACAGTCCAGTTCCGCGCCGGCGTCGATCAGCAGCAATTCGTGCTGGCGTAGCGGCGCACGATTGTTCTGGTAATGCATGACACATGCATTGGCCCCGCCGGCCACCGTGGGCGCGAACGCAGGCACCGCGCCGCGACGGCGGATCACGCTCAGCAGTTCGGCTTCCACCTCGTACTCGTGCCGACCGGGCCGAGCCAGCTTCATCGCTGCCAGATGCGCCTCGACCGCAATCGAGGCCGAGGCGCGCATCAACTTCAACTCGGCGCGCGATTTGAACAGCCGCAGATCATGCAGCAGGTGACCCAGCGCCACGAACTCCTTCGGCACCATGCCGCCACCCTTCAACTGGCGCAGGCGGCGCATCCAGCCGAGCAATTGCGCGTCGAAAGCCGGCTCGCGACCAAAATGGCAGTAGACCCGGCCGCGCCCCTCGATCATGCCGGGCAGGATGTCATCGATGTCCTCGATCGGAAACGCGTCATCCATGCCGTAGTCGACCACCGCGTGCTCGGTGCCGATGATGCGGCCGTGCCAGCGCTCGCGATCGGCATTGCGCTCACGGCAGAACAGCACTGCTTCGCCGTGCTGGCGGCCGGGCAGCACGGCGAGCACGGCATCGGATTCCGGAAATCCGGCGAGATAATGAAAGTCCGAATCCTGCCGGTACGGCCACGCCGCATCGGCGTTGCGCATGCGCTCGGGGGCGGCGGCGATCAACAGCACGGCGTCCTCGCCAGCCATCTGCATCAGCTGGCGGCGCCGACGCGCGAACTCCTCGACGGAAATCGCCAGCGCGGCCAGGTCGGGGGCGCTGGGAATCAATGCAAGGTGCCGCGGTGCGAACTGTCCGGCGTGGCGCATTCGGTATGCAGCAGCATGGCGGCGACCCGCACGAATTCCTGCACTTCAATCAGGGCATCCTCATCGTCCGTCTCGTTGCCGAAATCGAGCGAAGAGGAAGCGACTGTACCCAGATCGCGCAGGATCTCCTGCGCCTCCTCAGACAGCTGCGCATGCGCGGCCGTGCCGGCCAGACCGAAGCCACCGAGAAAACCTCGACACCATTCGACCATGGCCTCGGCGCGCTCGGTAAGCGGGCGATCGTCCTCGGGCAACAGCGGCTCGAAGCCCAGTTCGGGGTCGGCCAACTCGTGCTCGCTCTGTTTTACCAGACGCCGTAGCAAGGCCGTGTCGTCGGCCGAGGGTTCGGTGGCCTCGCCTTCCAGTTCCAGCGCAGCCAGCACCGAGCTGTCCCCGAGCGCGCCACCACCGGCCAGATAGCCGCAAAGCGAGCCATGCAACTCGCTCGCATCGGTGCCCAGACGCAGCCTCATGATCAATGCATCGATTTCGTCATAGCCCACAATCCCGGTTGCCGTCATGGCCGTGCTCCTTGAGTTGATGGCCGCCAGTTTAATGCAGTAACGACGGCTTCCCCGCCGCGTCGATCACGACGCTGATTTCCATCGACGTCCTGTTATAGTTTCTCGCATGAGCACGCCCCCCCACGACGACCCTGTACAGCAAGAGTTGGCCGCTCTGGGCCTGCGGCTTGATCGCCTGGTTGAGACCGTGCGTCGGCTCAACGAAGAAAACCGCAGCCTGCGCCACAGCCAGGAACAGCTGACCGGCGAACGCGCCGGCCTGCTCGCCCGCAATGAACAGGCACGCGGTCGGGTCGAGGCAATGATCCAGCGACTGAAGTCGCTCGAAAACAATGGCTGAGAAAACCATGTCCAGCAGTGAACCGGTCGCGCTGCGGCTGAACGATCGTGAATTCCTGATCGCCTGTGCACCGGAAGAGCGCGAGGGCTTGCTCGAGGCCGCCGGCTTCCTCGATCGCAAGATGCGCGAACTGCGGGCGAACGCCAAGGCACCCAGCTTCGAGCGACTCGCCGTATTGGCCGCCATCAGCGTGACGCATGAGTTCCTGGCCCTGCGCAGGCAACATGAGGGTCAGGAGCAGCGTCTCGGCCAGGGCCTTGCCGCGCTGCGCCATCGACTGGATGCGGCGCTGGACGCCGAATTGCCAAAATCCTGAACGACAGGTGCCGGCACGCAGCCCCATGCGGCGACCATCAGTGGCGCATTGCGTGACAAGCGCCTAAAATCGGTCCTGGCGTTTTCTGCGATGTTTGCCAGCACACTCTTACATTTGCCTTGTTCCTAATTACGGCCCCGGGTCGGCTTAAACATCGGCTGTTGTGCATGTCCGCCACGTGCGGAAAGCCTCGAGGCCATGTAGCCCTCCCACCTGA
>JBBQQL010000255.1:0-3437 GCA_038215995.1 Lysobacterales bacterium | reverse complement strand
GCCGAGCACGGTGAGCGGCATATCGGGGGCGTATTGGGCCATCGCGGCTTGATAACCTTCCAGGCGCTGCCTCGAGTCGAAGTTGCTGGCCGGTCCGCTGATGAAGGCAACACGCTTGTGCCCCGACTGGATCAGGTGCTTCACCATCGCAAAGGCGCCGCCATGGTTGTCGACGTTGAGCACCGCGTGGTTGCCGTCCTTGACCGGGCTGTTGAGCAGCACGACCGGCAGGTCCCGCGGCAGGTTGGCGCGCAGGAACGCCGCGTCAACCCGCTCGGACAGGATCAGCAGGCCATCTACCCGGCCCTGCATCGAGCGCACGGCAGCAGCGGCTTCCTCGACCCCGTCGTGCGAGCTGGATACCAGCAAGTGCAGGCCGCGGGCTCGCGCCGCCAGGTCGATGCCGCGGATCAGCTCCGAGAAAAACTCACCGTAAAGGTCGGGCAGCAGCGCGCCGATCGTCCTGGTGCGCCGGGTAATCAGCATGCGGGCCGCCGCGTGCGGGATATATTGCAGGCGCTCGGCGGCCTGGCGAATGCGCAGGCTGGTTTCGGCGGTGACCCCGCTGCCACCGTTCATCGCACGCGAAACCGAGGCCACGGAAACCTTGGCCTCGCGCGCCACGTCTTTGATGGTTGCTGCCGCCATATTGACCCCGCCCTGAGGGCTCGGAACCCTTGATGGGCGCCAACGTAAACGTTTTCATGCAAACTTGTAAAGTGCCTGTAAAGAGATCGTTTTGTTGCACCGCGGCGAGAGTTGCCAAGGGTCCGCGAGGCGTCCCAGACAGATCCCCCGAACGGGGCCGACCGCCGCCCACATGCGCGGGCACCGCCCACTGTGGCGGCGCAACAAGCCCGGCCTGATGGAGGCTGGTTTGGGCGGGTTCGAGGCGCCTGAAACGGTCCCCGTCTGGTGGTGAGGGTGTTCGCAAAGCACTCATGTCTCACCGCTTCGCATCATCCCGTTCACCTGCTTCAGGTCATCCGCTGCGGGCGCTGACCAATTCCCCGCTGGGTCTTGCTTGCAGCCCCGACCGATGTTGCCTGCTCTACCCGGAGTCTGGACAGCGGCCGATGCTGATCCGGTGCGGCGACCTCAAGGCCATGGCGCTTCTGTCGATACGTTATGGACTGGCTGAAACCTTCTGCGCTGAGGATCTGTGAGCGCCGTCCCAGTTCCGATTCGCTCGGCTTGTTAAAAAATAATTTCGCCGTTAAATGAAGGTTAATCTTCGCGTAGTCAATCAGCTGTACTATCAAGCTCTCGCGAATTCGCACGAAACCGTTACAAGTAATTGATTACCTGACCATGATGACTGCCCTGATCCTCCTGCTCGTTAGTTCGGCCGCGCTCCTCGCCAGCGCGGTCAAATACGTGCCAGTGGGTCAGGTCTACAGCCTGTATCGACATGGCAAGCCGGTGCGCCTGTTGCAGGCGGGCACCCATCTGGCCTTGCCCTTGCTGGATCGGGTGACGCACAAGATCAGCCTGGCCGGTCAGGTGCTGCGCCTGGAAGATGACGCGCGCAAGATGCGTGGCACGGTGTACTGGCAGGTGCTGGAGCCCGAGCGTGCCGATGCGGTGTTCGAACAGGTTGATCAGCTGATCCGTCGTGGCGCACAGGAAGCCTTGCGCGAGCAGGCGGTCGAGCGGATCGATCAACGCGACCTGAGCGCGCGCCTGAAGCAGAGCTTGAACGGCGCCCTGCGCGAGCGTGGCATGATGGTGACCCGGGTCGAACTCGAACAGGCCTGAGCGGCCATATCGCGCCACGGCGACCGAGAGCGCCTGCGCCACAGGGGATCTGCACCACTTCCAGCCCGCTTCGGCGGGCTTTCTTTTGCACTGGCCGCTGGCATGCCGAGGGCCGTACCGGGATACTGCCGCCCCGGAGCCACCACAGGAAAGCACCATGGCCGCGCGCGCTGCCTTGCAGACACGACTGGAACAGGGCATTGCCGGGTTGGGCCTCAGCCTGCCCGCCGAAGCGTTGCCGCGCCTGCTCGATTACCAGGCGCTGCTGGAGCGTTGGAATGCGGCCTATAACCTCACCGCCGTGCGCGACCCGATGGAGATGGTAACCCGCCATCTGCTCGATTCGCTGGCGATCCTGCCGTTTGTGCAAGGTTCCAGTCTGGCCGACCTCGGCACCGGGCCGGGTTTGCCCGGCATCGTGCTGGCCATCGCGGCGCCGGGGCGGGAGATGTTGCTGGTCGATTCCAATGGCAAGAAGGTTCGCTTCCTGCGCGAGGCCATTCGCACGTTGAAGCTGGAAGGCGTGCGCGCGGTGCAGTCGCGGGTGGAAGACGTGCAAGGCCAGTTCGACTGCGTCACCGCGCGGGCGTTTGCCAGCCTGGCCGATATGCTCGGCTGGGGCGGCCATCTGCTCGCGCCGGACGGCGTCTGGCTGGCGATGAAGGGCAAGCGGCCAGACGAGGAGCTGGCCGGCATGCCGCCGGGCTTTGCTGTGCGCAGCACGCACGAGCTGCACGTGCCCGGCCTGCCGGCCGAGCGGCACCTGCTGCTGATCGGCCGCACCTGATCGAAAACCGTAGGTGCCCGCTGGCGGGCGATGGTGTTGCTGTGGTGTCCGATTTTTGACCAAAACCACCAGCAGCGCCCGCCAGCGGGCTCCTACGCGATACCGGGGCTACTCGCCGAGTACGGTGCCGTTGCTCGCGATCACCTGCGCATACAGTTTCGCGCTGGCCTTGGGCGTGCGCTTCTGGGTGGCGAAGTCGACGTGGTGCAGGCCGAAGCGCTTGGAAAACCCCAGCGACCATTCGAGGTTGTCCATCAATGACCAGGCGTAATAACCCTTGACGTTGACGCCGGCCTCGATCGAGCGATGCAGCGCCTGCAGGTGCTTGCGCAGGTAGCTCACCCGCAGCGGATCGCTGACCACGTCGCCTTCGGCCACCGGCGGATCGTAGAACGCCGAGCCGTTCTCGGTGATGTAGATCGGCAGATTGCCATAGCGCTGCTTGAACCAGCTCAGCGTGTCGCTCAGCCCCTGCTCGAACACTTCCCAGCCGGTTTCGGTATAGGTCTTGTTCGGCTGCTGCTGCGGCACGGATTTCAGTGGATAGGCGTTCGCATCGTGCTTCACCACGGCGCGCGTGTAGTAGTTGATGCCGACGAAGTCGACTGGCTGCCGGGTCAGCTTGAAATCGTCCGTGGGGAAATCCGGCCAGGCATCGCCAAAGACTTCCTTCAACTCCGGCGGGTAGCTGCCCAGCAGCGCCGGGTCGGCGAATTGCTGGTTCATGTAGGCATGTGCGCGACGGGCGGCCGCCACGTCCTCGGCGCTGTCCGAGGCCGGATATTTCGGTTCGAAATTGAACACCACGCCAATCTCGTGCTTGCCGTGGGCGCGATAGGCCTGGATGCCGGCGCCACTGGCGCGCATCAGGTTGTGCGCGGCAATCGGCGCC
>JBBQQL010000254.1:0-3461 GCA_038215995.1 Lysobacterales bacterium | reverse complement strand
TCCCGCACGCTACGGTTCGACCCGCCTGCCGGCCAAGCCGTTGCGGCCGATCGGCGGCGTGCCGATGGTGGTGCGTGTGGCGCAGCGGGCGCTGCAGGCCGGCGCCATTCAGGTAGTGGTGGCGGTGGATGATCCGCGTATCGCTGCGGCACTGAGCGGGCTGGATGGCGTGGATATCTGCATGACCCGCAGCGATCATGCGTCCGGCAGCGACCGGCTGGCCGAATGTGCCGAGCACTATGGCTGGGCGAGCGACGCCATCGTGGTCAACCTGCAGGGTGACGAACCGTTCGCGCCCGCCGCCGGCATTCGCGCCGTGGCACAGGCGCTGGCCGCCGATGACTCGCCGATGGCCACGCTGGCGACGCCGATCATCGATGCCGGGGAATTGTTCGATCCGAACGTGGTGAAGCTGGTGCGTGCCACCAACGGGCGGGCACTGTATTTCAGTCGTGCAGCATTGCCCTGGGCACGTGATGCGTTCGCGATCGACCGTCATGTGCTGCCGCGAGGATTGCCCTTCTTGCGGCATATCGGCATCTACGCCTATCGGGCGGGGTTCCTGGCGCGCTATGCGGGGCTGCCGCGCACGCCGCTGGAGCAGGCTGAGTCGCTGGAGCAACTGCGTGTGCTTGAGCATGGCCACACCATCGCCGTGCAATTGAGTCCGGAACCTTTTCCGCCAGGGATCGATACCGAGGCCGATCTGCAGCGCGCCGAGCAGTGGCTGCTGTCTGGCCGTTGAACCGGCTTTTTCAGCCCCGGGGGTGAAGCCCAGCGGCTAGAATGGCGGCATGCAATCTGCCCATCCGCCCCCTTTCGACGGCAAGGCCTTCGTCAGCACGCTTACCTCTGCGCCCGGTGTCTACCGCCATTTCGATGCGGCCGGCGAACTGCTCTATGTGGGCAAGGCCGGCAACCTGAAGAAACGGGTGGGAAGCTACTTCCTGAAGCCACGGATGGAACCGCGCATCGCCGCGATGGTGGCGCAGATCGCCAGTGTCGAGATCACGGTCACGCGCACCGAGGGCGAAGCCCTGCTGCTGGAATCGCAGCTGATCAAGTCGCTCAAGCCGCGCTACAACATCCTGCTGCGCGACGACAAAAGCTACCCCTACATCTACCTGTCGGGTGGCGAGGACTACCCGCGACTGGCCTTCCATCGTGCTTCGCGCAACCTGCCGGGGCGCTATTTCGGGCCGTACCCCAGCACCTACGCGGTGCGCGAAAGCCTCAGCCTGATGCAGAAGCTGTTCAAGGTGCGCCAGTGCGAAGACAGCTATTTCCGCAACCGCTCACGGCCCTGCCTGCAGCACCAGATCGGCCGCTGCACGGCGCCGTGCGTGCAGCTGATCAGCGTCGACGATTATCGCAGCGACGTGCGCCACGCCGAGATGTTTCTCGAGGGCCGCAGCAACGCCGTGATCGACGAACTGGGCGAACAGATGGAGCAGGCCAGCAAGGCGCTGCAGTTCGAGCGCGCGGCCAAATTGCGCGATCAGGTGGCCGCCTTGCGTCAGCTTCAGGCGCAGCACCATGTGCAGGGCGCCAGCGCGGACATGGACGTCATCGCCTGCTGCATCGAGGCTGGCCTGGCCTGTGTCAGCGTGCTGTTCTTCCGCAACGGCATCAGCCTCGGCACGCGCGACTTCTTTCCGCGCCTGCCGCTGGACGCCGAGCCGGCCGATGTGGTGGCGCAGTTCATCGCGCAGTACTACCTCGATCGGCCGGTTCCACGCGAGTTGATCCTGGGACACCCACTGGCCGACCAGCAGATTCTTGCCGAGCTGCTGAGTGCGCAGGCTGGTCGCACGGTGGAGCTCAAATCCAGTGTGCGCGGCGATCGGGCGCAATTTCTGCAAATGGCCGAACGTAATGCGCAGGCTTCGCTCACCGCGCGCCTCGCCAGCCGGCAGACGTTGGGAGCCCGTTTTGACGATCTGCAAAAGATCTTGGGGCTTGCCTCGCTACCTCGACGCATCGAGTGCTTCGATATCAGCCATACGATGGGCGAGCTGACTGTCGCCTCCTGTGTGGTGTTCGGTCCGGAGGGGCCGGAAAAATCGCACTACCGGCGATTCAATATCAGTGGCATCACGCCGGGAGACGACTACGCCGCGATGCATCAGGCGTTGACCCGCCGCTTCCGCAAGGTCGCCGAAGGGGAGGGTGTGCGACCGGACGTGTTGCTTATCGACGGTGGCAGCGGTCAGGTGGCGCAGGCGCTGGACGTGCTGCAAGCGCTGGGTGTGAGCGGCATCGAGGTCGTCGGCGTGGCCAAGGGCCCAGGCCGCCGTGCCGGCGAGGAAACCCTCATTCTGGCGCGGCATGAAACAGGAAGCCTCGATCGCGAACTGCACCCCGGTTCGTCATCGCCGGCGTTGCATCTGGTCGCCGCGGTCCGCGACGAGGCCCATCGCTTTGCGATCAGCGGCCACCGCAAGCGTCGCGAGAAGGCGCGCGAACGCAGCGTGCTGGAAGACGTGCCCGGCGTGGGCGCGAGGCGCCGTACGGCGCTACTCAAGGCATTCGGTGGCCTGCAAGGCGTGGAAAGCGCGGGCATCGAGGAGCTGATGCAGGTGAAGGGGATTGATCGCGGCCTGGCCGAACGCATCTATGCAAGCATGCATGGCTGAATGACGGCCGCGCATTCATTCATGCGCCAGGCGACGGCATGAGACACTGCCACCAAAGATACGGACTGAATCATGCGCATCAATCTGCCGACCTGGCTGACCCTGTTCCGAGTGGGCTTGCTGCCCGTGATGGTGGCGGTTTTCTACATGCCCTTTCCCGGCCACAACATCACGGCGGCAATCGTGTTCGTGTTGGCGGCATTTACCGACTGGCTCGATGGTTACCTCGCCCGGCGGATGAATTTGACCTCGGCGTTCGGCGCATTTCTCGATCCGGTCGCCGACAAGTTGATGGTGGCGGTGACGCTGTTCCTGCTGGTTCAGTCGCATCCCAGCAGCGGCTGGTCCGGCATCCTGATGGCGATCACCGCCGCAATCATCGTGGGTCGCGAAATCAGTGTCTCGGCCTTGCGCGAATGGATGGCTGAAATCGGCATGAGCGCGACCGTGAAGGTAGCCCTGATCGGCAAACTGAAGACCGTGATGCAGATGGTGGCCTTGGTGGTGTTGATCGTTCAGCACGAAAAGGAAGCGACGGCGCTGCGTCTTTATCACATCGGTGAGGGCCTGCTGGTCATCGCCGGCGTGCTGACGATCTGGTCAGGTCTCTACTATCTGCGCGCGGCCTGGCCGATGCTGCGGGGTGACGTGCCCGCTTCGCGTAGCCATGACGCGGGCGATGCGTGAACTTTGTTGCAGTTCGGGCTTGACGATCCTGTTTCACGTATTAGAATGCGCGGCTCCAATGCGGGAATAGCTCAGTTGGTAGAGCACGACCTTGCCAAGGTCGGGGTCGCGAGTTCGAGTCTCGTTTCCCGCTCCAGT
>JBBQQL010000253.1:0-3483 GCA_038215995.1 Lysobacterales bacterium | reverse complement strand
ACCGACGATTTCAGCGTCGACCACATCCGCGGCACGGTGCGCCAACTGGAGTCGCAAATGACCCAGGGCTGGCCGTGCTGGGCCATCTCAAACCACGACGTGGAGCGTGTGCTGAGTCGCTGGGGCAATGGCAGTGCATCGCCCAAGCTGGCCAATCTGCTGACCGCGATGGTCTGTTCGCTGCGCGGATCGGTGTGCGTGTATCAGGGCGAAGAGCTCGGCCTGACCGAGGCCGAGGTGCCGTTCGAGTCGTTGCAGGATCCGTATGGCATTGCCTTCTGGCCGCAGTTCAAGGGGCGCGACGGTTGCCGTACGCCGATGCCTTGGAGCGATGCCAATGTGCAGGCCGGCTTCAGTCATGGCATGCCGTGGTTGCCGGTACCCGACGAGCATCGCCTGCGTGCGGTGGAGCAGCAGGAGTCCGACCCCCAGTCGGTACTCAACGGCTTCCGTACCTTCATGCATTGGCGCAGGTCGCAGCCCGCGTTGCGCTGGGGCGACATTCAATTTCTCGATACCAGCGAGCCGGTACTCGCGTTCACGCGCAAGCTCGGTGATCAGGCCTTGCTGGTGGTATTCAACCTCGCCGATGAAAGCGTCGAATTCGACTTGCCGCCAGTTGGCAGCGAGCTGACCCTGGTCGAAGGGCATGGCCTGCTGCAGGCCACGCGCAATGGCGACCGATTGCAGTTGCCCGCTCACGGCGCCTGGTTCGCCCGCCTCGGTCCAGCAGCACCCTGATTGAACGTAGGAGTCCGCTGGCGGGCGATGCTCTTGCCTTGATATTCAATCATCAGAGCAACTGCATCGCCCGCCAGCGGGCTCCTTCGCGCGATCAACAGGCTACTTGCGGTCGGCGGCGCTGGCGTCGCGGGTGGCGCGGAATTCGGAGTCCTTGCTCCAGTCCGGCCACTGCTCCGAGTCGGCCAGTTGGCTGCCCACGCTGTAGAGCAATTGCATGTCGCGCACCATGCCGGTAAACGCCCAGCTGGCCTGCCATTGATCTGACGGCTGGTGGTAGTGCCTGGCGATGTACTCGTCCTCGGCTGCCTTGCCGGCCTTGATGCCGCCGTTGACCCAGTCATTGCCCGAGCCGAACGAGATCGCCGGCACGCCGCGCTTGGCGAACGAGAAGTGATCGGAGCGGAAGAAATGACCGGCCTCCGGCTTCGGGTCCGGCGTGTAGACCATGTCGAACTTCTTCGCGTCGGTAATCAGGTCATCCAGCAGGCCGAGCTTGGCACTGCCGGAGATGGTGAAGTTGCGGGTGGGTCCATGCGGATCGAGCGCATCCATGTTGATCACGCCGGCGGTCTTGCTCAGCGGATACAGCGGATTGGCCGCGTAGTACTCGGAACCGAGCAGGCCCTTTTCCTCGGCCGTGACATTGAGGAACACCACCGAGCGCTCGGGCTTTGGTGCATGCGCAAAGGCGCGACCGATCTCGATCAACGCGGCGGTGCCGGTGGCGTTGTCGACGGCGCCGTTGTAGATGCGGTCGCCGCTGGCGTCGGGCTGGCCGACACCGAGGTGATCCCAGTGCGCGCTGTAGATCACGGTCTGGTCGGGATGCTTGCTGCCGATGACGCGGCCGACGATGTTGTGTGAAGTGATGACCTTGGAATCCACCTTGAAGCTGGCCGAGAAGCTCTCGCTCTTGAGTGCCACCGGCTTGAAATCACGAGTCTGTGCCAGCTTCTTGAGGCTGTCGAAATCGAGGCCGGCATGCTTGAACATCTGCACCGCCAGATCACGCTGGATCCAGCCTTCCAGCGGCGGATGCACCAGGGCCGGCTTGTCGCGCACGATGTCGAACATGGTATTGGTGTTGGAATTCTTCACCGTGGCCCAGCCGTAGGATGCGGGTGCGGTTTCGTGGATCACCAGCATGCCGAGCGCGCCTTGCCGGGCAGCCTCTTCGTACTTGTAGCTCCAGCGGCCGTAGTAGGTCATCGCCTTGCCGCCGAAGTCGCCCTTGCCGGTTTCGAAATCAGGGTCGTTGACCAGTACCACGGCGATTTTTCCGTGCAGGTCGACGCCCTTGAAATCATCCCAGTGGCGCTCCGGCGCGTTGACGCCGTAGCCCACGAAAACCAGTGGCGCGTCCTTGATATCCACCGAGGTCGAGCCATCCATCGGCGCCCGTATCGCGATCTGTTCGCCCTGGCTCAGCGCTTCGTGCTGGTCGCCCAGCATCAGGCTGAGCTTCGGCTTGCCGATGATTTCGGTGCGCAGCAGCGGCACGGCCTGGGTCCAGGCCCGTTTGCCATCCTTGAGGTCGCCGCCAGGCTGCAAGCCGGCAGCCTTCATCTGGGCGACCACGTAGTCGATGGTTTTTGTTTCGCCCGGGGTGGCCGGGCCACGGCCTTCGAATGCGTCGGAGGAAAGCATCTTCACTTCGCTGGACAATCGTCCGGTGCTGAAAGTGGGTGTCTCGTTGGCCAGCGTGCTGGAGCACGCAGACATGATCAGGGCGGACAGGAGCAATCGCTTCACGGGCAGTCACCTTGCGTAAGAACTTGTCGTCCGATACTAGTGAACATCACGGTGACGGTCTATCCGGAACGCGAGGGTGCACGTGAGCAGGCGGCTCGCCAATGGCATGGGTCGCCGTTGGCCCACGGCTTTTGCTCGACGATGCGCTGGCGAGCTCAGGCGCCAACCGGTTGGCGTAACAAATCGCGCATCGATTGCCCGCAGCTGCGTGATGGGTGCTGCCATTTTGTGAAAAATCTCTGGTGCAGTGCTTTGGCCTCGTCCAACACCGACCAGCCATGTTGCGCAGCTTGCCATGCTCTGTTGAGCGCGTTCCGGTGGGGGAATCGATCGAATCCGTGCAGGAGGTCTCCACTGGCACCACCCTCGCGTGCTGGACGATCAGGAGTGAGGTGTCGGGATTCACTGCACCACCACGTGGTCGACTCACGTTTTGCACGACGGTTTCGCGCCGTCGTCGCCAGTTTGTGTGAGCTGCGAACCCTGGCTGCGCGAGGCGTCCATCGGGCGCGGGTGTGTCGACCCAACCAGCGGCTTGGCAATGCCATGTTGATCAGCTCGTTGCTGGCCGCGGTCGAGGCCTTGTATCCGGGTGCCGAGATCGATCTGGTCAGGGGCGCCGACACCGCGCGGAGTCTGTTTGCAGACCGCTTCCGGGTACGTCTGCATGGCAGATTCACATGCGTCGCGTCGACCATGGCGAGTCTGATGGGGCATTGCGCGCCCATGTTTCGATGCAATGAAAAAACCACCATGACGCCAGCCCGGGGAACACACCGGGCCGGCGTCATGGTGCTGGATCAGACAGCGGCGTCTTTCAGCTTCTTCAACGGGCGCACCTTGACTTTGACCGTGGCCGGCTTGGCCGCGAAGGTCTGCTCTTCGCCGGTGAAGGGGTTCTTGCCCTTGCGCTTCGGCTTGGCGGCAACCTTCACCGCGTTGATCTTGAACAGGCCCGGCAGGGTGAACTGGCCGACGCCCTTCTTG
>JBBQQL010000252.1:0-3489 GCA_038215995.1 Lysobacterales bacterium | reverse complement strand
ACATCAACGAGCAAATCAAGACGATGCTGGCCGAGCATCCGATCGTGCTTTTCATGAAAGGCACGCCGGAGTTTCCGATGTGTGGTTTTTCGCATCGGGCGGCACAGGCGCTGACCGAGGCCGGTGCGGTGTTTCACTCGGTGAACGTGCTGGCAGATCCGCAGATTCGCGCGGCCTTGCCCCAGTTTGCGAACTGGCCGACCTTTCCGCAGTTGTTCATTCATGGCGAACTGATTGGTGGCTGCGACATCATCGAGGACCTGCAGGCGGCCGGTGAGCTGAGCCGAATGGCCAGCGACGTCGCCGGGGCCTTGCCATGACGGCGTTGCCCATCGCGCGTTTGCCAGCAGGTTGGTCACCGGCTGCTGACACATTGGTCGATCGGGTGGTGTTGGTGACTGGCGCTTACGGTGGTCTGGGTGGTGCCGTGGCGCGTGCTGCGTCGCGTGCCGGAGCCACAGTGGTGATTACCGGCAAGCGCAAGCGTCAGCTGGAAAAGCTTTACGACGCGATGCGGGAAGAGGGATTGTCCGAACCGGTGATCCATCCGCTGGATATGGAAGTGGCCACGCCTGGCGACTATGAAGCGTTGGCCGATGGGCTTGAGCGCGACTTCGGCCGGCTCGATGGCATCGTGCATGCGGCCGCCAGCTTCACCGGGCTGACACCGATCTCGATGCTCAAGCCGGATGACTGGCTGCGGGCATTGCATGTGAATGTGTCAGCACCGTTTGCGCTGACCCAGGCCTGTCTGCCCTTGCTGACCCAGGCCAGTGACAGCTCGGTGGTGTTCGTGCTGGACAATCCCGACCTGCTCCAGCGCGCACACTGGGGCGGTTACGGTGTATCGAAGGCAGCGCTTGAGCGCTTCGTGGCGATCCTGCACGACGAGAATGACAGCGGCCCCTTGCGTGTCCATGCCCTGCTGCCTGCGCCGATGCGCACGGCATTGCGCCGGCTGGCGTACTTCGGCGAAGACATCATGCAGCGACCGCCGCCGGATGCCGCGGCCGCCGCGGCCGTCTATCTGCTGAGCACCCAAGCGCTGGCTGCACGCGGTGCCGTGCTCGATCTGCGGGTCGACTGAACACACTTGGGCGTTGCCACGGCGGCGCCAGTTTTACCGGACGGGAGTTGAGATGGAAGCGCAGATGACCACGTTGTCGGCGGGAATCATGTTGTTTCTGATCATGGATCCGCTGGGCAACATCCCGTTTTTTCTGAGCCTGCTCAAGGACGTCCCACCCAAGCGCCGCCGTTGGGTGATGGTGCGCGAGCTGCTGATTGCGCTCGGCGTGCTGCTGGTGTTCCTGTTCGGCGGTCAGCACATTCTGGAACTGCTGCAGCTCAAGCCCGATTCGATCAGCATCGCCGGTGGCATCGTGTTGTTCCTGATCGGTATACGCATGGTGTTTCCGCCAGCCGACGGCGGCGGCATTTTTGGCAAGCAGGGCGAAGGCGAGCCGTTCATCGTGCCGATGGCGATTCCGGGGGTGGCTGGCCCCTCCGCCATGGCGGCCCTGCTTCTGCTGACCAACACCCAGCCTGGTCGCACGGCGGATTGGGTGATTGCCTTGTTGCTGGCATGGCTGGCGACGTCGGTGATTCTGCTCAGCGCCACCTACCTGTTCCGCTGGCTCGGCGAGAGCGTGCTGACCGCGCTTGAGCGGGTGATGGGGATGCTGCTGATCGCCCTGTCGGTGCAGATGTTCATGTCCGGGGTGGCGTCCTTCCTGCACTCGGTTCCCTGAAACCATCTCGCAACCCGATTGCAACGCATGATTCTACGAATGGCCGCCCGGCTGTCATAGTTGGTCGCCAGGATGGGAGCCTCCGAGGAAGCATCCATGCTGAGCATCGAACAGACCCTTGTTGAGCGTTTGCCCTGGCTGACTGAGCGCCCGCGAATTCGCCGTCCGATGGCCGGCATGTTGGGGCGGTTGGCTGACGAAGACGGCTTCAACCGTGTGCTTGAACAAGTCGCCGGGGCCGAGGGTTTCGACTTTGCGGAGCGCGTGCTCGATGTGCTGGGCACCAGTTCCCACATCAACCCGCGCGACCGTGAGCACATTCCGGTCGAAGGTCCGCTGCTGGTCGTGGCCAATCATCCGCTGGGCATGCAGGATGCCATGGCGCTGGTGCAGCTGATTGGCTTGGTACGTCGCGACGTACGCATACTGGGCAACGACTGGCTTTCAGTGATTCCGCAACTGGGCAAGTTGCTGCTGCCGGTGGACGTTTTCGGCAACGGCGCCGCTTCCCGCCTGCGTGGCATCTATCGGGCGTTGGACAATGGTGAAGCGCTGATTCTTTTTCCTGCTGGTGAAGTCTCGCGAATGGGTGCCGGTGGCGTGCGCGACGGACGCTGGTCCGACGGCTTTGCCCGCTTGTCCATGCGCAGCAAGGCGCCGGTGCTTCCCGTGCATATCGCGGCGCGCAATTCGACCATGTTCTATGGCTTGTCGATGCTGGCCAAGCCACTGAGTACAGCCATGCTGCCGCGCGAGGCGGTGGCGCGCGGCAGGCGCCGGATCGGATTCAGCATTGGCGCCCTGGTCAGCGCCGAAGAACTGCAGCAGCGCAGCGGCGGCTCAGCCAGGCAGGCGAGCAGGCTGATGCGCCGGCATGTCTACCGGGTGGGTCGCCATCGTGGCCTGATTTTTGGCGGGCAGGCGCCACTGGCCCTGCCTGAGCCGGCCGAGCAGGTGGCAGCTGAGCTGGCGGGTGCGGAAAAGCTGGTCGAACTCGGTGACGGCAAGCAGGCGTGGCTGTTCCAGGGGGCGACCGACAGCGCGGTGATGCGTGAGATCGGTCGACTGCGCGAGCTGAGCTTCCGCAAGGTGGGTGAGGGTACCGGCGCGCGCCGCGATCTGGACGAGTACGACCGGCATTACGAGCATCTGGTGTTGTGGGACCCCAAGGCTCTGCGCATCGTGGGTTCCTACCGCTTCGGGCATGGTGCCCGGTTGATCGCGCAGCGCGGCATGAAAGGCCTCTACAGCTCCAGCTTGTTCAATTATTCGCCGGAGCTGGAGTCACGACTGACGCAGGGGCTCGAGCTGGGACGCAGCTTCATTGCGCCCGCCTACTGGCGTTCGCGTGCACTGGATCAGCTGTGGCAGGGCATCGGCCTTTATCTGCAGCGGCACCGAGATCTTCGTTATCTGTTTGGCCCGGTCAGCATGTCGGTGAAATTGCCACGTGAAGCACGCGAATGGATTGCAGTTGCCCATCAGCATTATTTCGGCGCGCCGGGCCTGGCTGCCGCCCGCCAGCCCTTCATGATTTCGCCCGAAGTGGTGGAAAGTGTGCGCATGGCTCTGGATGGCCTGGACGCATCGGCCGGCTTGGGCCGGCTAAAGCATCATCTGGAGGCCTTGGGCGTAACGATGCCGGTGCTCTATCGCCAATACGTTGACCTGGTTGAGCCCGATGGCGTGCAATTTCTCGACTTTGGCGAGGATCCAGGTTTCTCCGGCTGTGTCGATG
>JBBQQL010000251.1:0-3537 GCA_038215995.1 Lysobacterales bacterium | reverse complement strand
ATTGCAGCGAGAGTTGCCGAGCGTCCGCAAGGCATCCCGGACAGATCCCCCGAACGGGGCCGGCCGCCGCCCATTTGCGCGTGGACTGTCCGCTGTGGCGGCGCAACAAGCCGGGGCTGATGGATGCTGATTTGGCCCGGGGTCGAGGCGCCTGAAATGGTTCCGGTCTGAGGGACAGGGTCCGCAAGACGCCCAGCCATCACCGCGTCACGCCATTCCGTTCGCCTGCTTCAGGTCATTCGCTGCGCGCGCTGAGCAACCCCAGGTTGCAGTCCCGGCAGGAAAAATTGCCTGCTGCAAGCCGGGAACCTGAGCCGAGGCCGATGCCGACTCCCTGGCGCAGCCTCAAGACCATGGCGCTTCCGCCGATACGCTTCTTGCGAGTTTCATGAGCCAGCAAGGAATGCGGGAAACGTCACGTAACTGCGTGGACTGGACCATTCAGTCATCGCTGGCCGGCCGAATCCGGTGTTGTCGACAGGCTTCATGGTCCAGGCGAAGCTCTCCAGGTACCGATGATCTGTGAGCGCCGTCCCAGTTCCGATTCGGGCGACTTGTTAAAAAACAATTCTGTCGTTAAATGAAGGTTAATCTTCGCTTAGTCAATCAGCTGTACCATCAAGCTATTACGAATTCACACCAAACCGTTACAAGTAATTGATTATCTGACCATGATGACTGCCCTGATCCTCCTGCTCGTTTGTTCGGCCGCGCTCCTTGCCAGCGCGGTCAAATACGTGCCAGCGGGTCAGGTCTACAGCCTCTATCGCCATGGCAAACCTGTGCGCCTGCTGCAGGCGGGCACGCATCTGGCTTTGCCCTTGCTGGATCGGGTGACGCACAAGATCAGCCTGGCGGGACAGGTGCTGCGCCTGGAAGATGACGCGCGCAAGATGCGCGGTACGGTTTACTGGCAGGTGCTGGAGCCCGAGCGTGCCGATGCGGTATTCGAACAGGTTGATCAGCTGATCCGTCGAGGCGCGCAGGAAGCCTTGCGTGAGCAGGCGGTGGCCGAGCGGATCGATCAACGCGACTTGAGCGCCCGCCTGAAGCAGAGCCTGAACGGCGCCTTGCGCGAGCGTGGCATGATGGTGACCCGGGTCGAACTCGAACAGGCCTGAGTGGCCAAATCGCGCCACGGCGACCGAGAGCGCCTGCGCTACAGGGGATTTGCACCACTTCCAGCCCGCTTCGGCGGGCTTTCTTTTGCGCCAGCCGCTGGCGTGGAGCTGCGCGGGCCGGGATACTGCCGGGCCCGGATCAATCACAGGAAAGCACCATGGCCGCGCGCGCTGCCTTGCAGACACGACTGGAACAGGGCATTGCCGAGTTGGGCCTCACCTTGCCCGCCGAGACGGTGCCGCGCCTGCTCGACTACCAGGCCCTGCTGGAGCGCTGGAACGCGGCCTACAACCTCACCGCCGTGCGCGACCCGATGGAGATGGTGACCCGCCACCTGCTCGATTCGCTCGCCATCCTGCCGTTTGTGCAGGGCTCCAGCCTGGCCGACCTGGGTACCGGGCCGGGTTTGCCCGGCATCGTGTTGGCCATCGCTGCGCCGGGGCGGCAGATGCTGCTGGTCGATTCCAATGGCAAGAAGGTGCGCTTCCTGCGCGAGGCGATTCGCGCGTTGAAGCTGGACGGCGTGCGCGCGGTGCAGTCGCGGGTGGAAGACGTGGAAGGCCAGTTCGACTGCGTCACGGCGCGGGCGTTTGCCAGCCTGGCCGACATGCTGGGCTGGGGCGGCCACCTGCTGGCGCCGGAGGGAATCTGGCTGGCGATGAAGGGCAAGCGGCCAGACGATGAGCTGGCCGGCATGCCGCCGGGCTTTGGTGTACGCAGCACGCACGAGCTGCACGTGCCCGGCCTGCCGGCCGAGCGACACCTGCTGCTGATCGGCCGCACCTGATCGAAAACCGCAGGAGCCCGCTGGCGGGCGATGCTGTCGCTCTGGTCAACGACCGAAAATCCACAGCAAACGCATCGCCCGCCAGCGGGCTCCTACGCGATGCCGGGGCTACTCGCCGAGCACGGCGCCGTTGCTTTCGATCACCTGCGCATACAGTTTCGCGCTGGCCTTGGGCGTGCGCTTTTGGGTGGCGAAGTCGACATGGTGCAGACCGAAGCGCTTGGAGAAACCCAGCGACCATTCGAGGTTGTCCATCAACGACCAGGCGTAGTAACCCTTGACGTTGACGCCGGCTTCGATCGAACGGTGCAGTGCTTTCAGGTGCTTGCTCAGGTAGCTCACGCGCAGCGGATCACTGACCACATCGCCTTCGGCCTCCGGCGGGTCGTAGAACGCCGAGCCATTCTCGGTGATGTAGATCGGCAGGTTGCCGTAGCGCTCCTTGAACCAGCTCAGCGTATCGATCAGCCCCTGCTCGAATACTTCCCAGCCGGTTTCGGTGTAGGTCTTGTGCGGCTGCTGCTGCGGCACGGATTTCAGTGGATAGGCGTTCGCATCGTGCTTCACCACGGCGCGGGTGTAGTAGTTGATGCCCACGAAATCGACCGGCTGCCGGGTCAGCTTGAAATCATCCGCCGGGAAATCCGGCCAGGCATCGCCAAAGACTTCCTTCAGCTCCGGCGGGTAGCTGCCCAGCAGCGCCGGGTCGGCGAATTGCTGGTTCATGTAGGCATGCGCGCGACGGGCAGCCGCCACGTCCTCGGCGCGGTCCGAGGCCGGATACTTCGGCTCGAAATTGAACACCACGCCGATCTCGTGCTTGCCGTGGGCGCGATAGGCCTGGATGCCGGCGCCACTGGCGCGCATCAGGTTGTGCGCGGCGATCGGCGCCTCGTACTTGCTGCGATGACCGGGTGCCAGCGTGCCGTGCAGATAGCCGCCATCGGTGACCACCCACGGCTCATTGAGCGTGGCCCAGCGCGGTACGCGATCGTCGAGCGCCTTGAACACCACCGCGGCGTACTCGGCGAACCAGTCCGCGATGTCGCGGTTGAGCCAGCCGCCACGATCGTCCAGCGCCGCCGGCAGATCCCAGTGGAACAGGGTGGCGTTCGGCACGATGCCGTTTTCCAGCAACTCATCGACCAGCCGCGAGTAGAAATCCAGTCCCTTCGGATTGACCCGGCCGGTGCCCTCGGGCAGCACGCGCGCCCAGTTGATGCTGAAGCGATAGCCCTGCAGACCCATCGCGCGCATCAGCTGCACGTCGTCCTTGTAGCGACGGTAGTGGTCGCAGGCAACGTCACCGGTGTCGTCGTTGACCATCATGCCCGGCGTATGTGCGAAGCGTTGCCAGATGCTGGGGCCGGCGTCGTCAGCCAGCGGGGAGCCTTCAATCTGGTACGCCGACGTCGCGGCACCCCAGTGGAAGCCGTCGGGAAAGCGATATATGGGTGAGGCCATCGAGCGTCCTGCTACCAGAGGTTTGATGTAAACGATTACGCGGGCAGAATAGCCCAATGCCCCGCCCAAGTGCAGACCAGTGCATGCTAGGCGCCACGGCCTTCTGGCCACCCGCAACGGAGCTGCCGATGGCCGCCGTGAGTCTGCAACAGCTGCGCAAGGTC
>JBBQQL010000250.1:0-3555 GCA_038215995.1 Lysobacterales bacterium | reverse complement strand
CGCCAACGGTCCCGCCCACCCCTCCCCGGCTTGCCCGGCCCCCCCCCGGGCCTGCCGGGCATGTTCCCGGTTGCCGGCCCTCAAACCCCCCCCCGGGGTTTGCTGGCCGCCCACCCCAGACACGTTCACCGGCAAGCAGGTCACCATGAATCGATTCCGCATGATCCTCGCGCTGGCGCTGATCTACATGGTTTTCGCGATCCTGCTCAACAGCGTGGGTACGGTGATCCTGCAGGCCATCGCCACCTTCGGCGTCGACAAGCCGCAAGCGAGCCTGCTGGAACTGTTCAAGGACCTGACCATCGCCGCGACGTCGCTGCTGGTTGCCTCATTTCTGCCCCTGCTCGGCTATCGCCGCGCGATGATGCTGGCGCTGGCGATTGTCGGCGCGGCCTGCATCCTGATGCCGCTCTACCCCAGTTTCCATACCACCGAGTTGCTGTTCACCTGCATCGGCATTTCGTTCGCGCTGACCAAGGTGGCGGTGTACTCCTCGATCGGCCTGCTGACCAGCAACAAGGCCGAACACGGCCGGCTGACCAACACCATCGAAGGTCTTTTCATGATCGGCGTGCTGGCCGGCGGCTGGATCTTCAGTGCCTTCATCGACCGCAACGCCCCGGCCAATCCGTCCTGGCTGAATGTGTACTGGCTGCTCGCCGCCATGTGCGTGCTGGTGATCGTGTTGCTCGCCACGTCGCAACTGGACGAATCGGCCGCACACAACGAAAAGACCAATTCGATGCGCGGCTCGCTGCTGGAAATGCTGCAGCTGTTTCTGCGCCCGCTGGTCTATGTGTTCCTGATCTCGGCCTTCCTGTACGTGCTGATTGAACAGAGCTTCGGCACCTGGTTGCCGACGTTCAACAACGAGGTGCTCAAGCTGCCCAACGCGATGAGCATCCAGGTGGCCAGCATCCTGGCCGGCACCACCGCGATCGGCCGCCTGCTCGCCGGCCAGGTACTGCGGCGGGTGCCGTGGCATGTGCTGCTGAACATCTGCGTGGCCGGCATGGGCGTGCTGGTGGTGGTGACCCTGCCGCTGGCCGAGCACATCGTCGCCCGCGCCAACGTGGGCTGGTTCAACGCGCCGGTTGCCGCCTACCTGATTCCACTGATCGGCCTGCTGATGGCGCCGATCTATCCGGTGATCAATTCGGTGGCGCTGAGCTCCCTGCCGAAGCCATCGCATGCGGCCATGACCGGGCTGATCGTGATTTTTTCCGCACTCGGCGGCACGCTTGGCTCACGCATCACGGCGATCGTGTTCTCGCGTTTCGATGGCATCCATGCCTTCTACTTTTCGCTGGTGCCGATGAGCCTGCTGCTGATCTCGCTGTTCCTGTTCAAGCGCGAGACCGATCGCGACGGCCCGGTCAGCCCGGCTGCCAGGCAATGAGCCTTCCCGCCCGGGAACCTGCACACCGCGCCTCGAGGGGACCCTCATGATGTTTCGCCGCCGCCATCTCGCCGCCCTGTGGCTCGCCGGGCTCGCCTTCGCCGCACCCGCGTTCGGCCAGACCGAGCCGAGCTTCGAGCTCACCGCCACCGCTAAAAATTTCGACAGTTATTTCCCCGGCTATCTGGCCAACGGCTACTTCTCCACGATGACCACGCCGCGCGGCACCGAGCCTGCAATGGGTTACATGGTCGCGTTCATGGATTACGCCAAGGGCGATATCTCCCGCCCCGCCGCGATCCCCGGCTGGAGCGAGTTCGACTACAACCCCGGCGGCGGCTGGCTCAACGCGACGCGGCTGGACCCGACCATCTTCGCCGACTACGCGCAGACGCTGAACATGCACGCCGGCACGCTGACCACGCGTTACCGTTTCGACTTCGCCGGCAAATCGACCGCCGTGCAGGTCACCACCCTGGTCAGCCAGGCCGACCCGCACCTGGCCGCCAGCCAGTTGTCGATCACCCCGCAGTTCGACGGCAAGGTGCAGCTGACCTTTCCGATCCGGCTGTGGTCCGAGCACCAGCCGCGCTTCCCGATCGGCAGCATGAGCGGCGAGGCGATGATCGACGCGGTCATCGCCAGCGGCCAGAACCTGCAGAACAAGCCGGTGCCGACGCCGGACCGCGCGGCGGTGTGGTATCCCGGCCATACCCGCATCCTGGCCAGCGGCGGCAATGCGAAGCAGCTGACCTTGTGGCTGGACGGCCAGGCCGAGCAGGGCCTGACGATGGCCGAAGCGGCAGCGATCGGCCTGCCGGCAGGCCTGACCATCGACCAGGCGACGCTGGAAAAAAGCCCCACCAAGCTGTCGCTGAACCTGACCGTCAGCGTGCACAAGGGGCAGACCTATACCTTCACCAAGTACATCGCGTTGTCACGCCAGGACTGGGGTGGTGACGCGAAAGCCGACGTGGCGCTGGCCGAGGCGGCGCGCACGACCGGCTTCGATACCCTGCTGGCGCGCCATGTCGCCGCCTGGGGCGATCTCTGGAAATCGGACATCGTGGTCGAGGGCGACCCGAAGGTGCAGCAGGCGATCCATTCGGATCTGTATTACCTGCTGTCCAACACCACCGTCGGCACCGCCTGGCCGATGGGCGCCTGTGCGCTGACCCCGGGTTATGCCGGGCACGCGTTCTGGGACAGCGATTCGTGGGTGTTCCCTGCCCTCTTGCTGCTGCACCCGGAGCGGGCCAAACCGATCGTGATGTTCCGCGACCGCACCATGCAGCCGGCACGCGAGCGGGCGAAGCGTTACGGCGCCAAGGGCACCATGTATCCCTGGGAAGCAGACCCGCGGAGCGGCGTCGACAACACCCCGCATTTCGCCTACGGGGTGTTCCGCGAGATCCACGTCAACGCGGATATCGCCATCGCGCAGTGGCAGTACTACCTCGCCAGTGGCGACAAGGTCTGGCTGAAGGCGCACGGCTGGCCGGTGATCCGCGAGATCGCCGCGTTCTGGACCAGCCGGGTGACCTGGAACCCGGTTGAACAACGCTACGAGATCCTGCACGTCACCTCGCCCGACGAGGCCTACGATGACGTACCGAATGACTCGTTCACCAATGCCGCCGCGCGCAAGGCGCTGGAGATCGCCGGCAAGGCGGCCAAGGTAGTCGGTGCCGAGGCCAACCCGAAGTGGGCCGAGATCGCGGCGAAGATGTACATCCCGTTCGACGAGGCCAACCAGCGCCATCGTGACTTCGACGCCTCGGTGCCGCACGACAAGATCACCTGGATGGGCTCCTCGCTGGCCTGGCTGATGTACCCGAACCTGGACCTGCCGATGACGGCGCAGGTGCGCCGCAACGACTTCGACTTCCAGTTGCAGGCGCTGAAGACCCATGGCGACGACCCGAACGAGATGATGATGGTGATGCTCGCCGTCGGTGAAGCCGAACTGGGCGACGGCAAGGCCGCCGGCGACTGGATCCAGCGCAACCTGGTCGGCTTCCTCAAGCCGCCGTTCAACGTGCGCACCGAGACCGTCGCCAACAACGCCGGCTACCTGCTGGCCAGCTCAGCCGGCTTCGTGCAGAGCTTTGTCTACGGCTTCACCGGGCTGCGCATCGAGGACCAGGGGCTGGTCG
>JBBQQL010000249.1:0-3568 GCA_038215995.1 Lysobacterales bacterium | reverse complement strand
CGGCCCGCCATCGTCAGCCGCCAACGCGCGGCCTCATGCGGCGCCGCTCATGCCACGAGGCCACGCTCCGCCAGAGGAGGGTCGCATCGTGACGTATTCCACGGAAAGCATCCGCAACATCGCCCTGACCGGTCACGCCGGCGGGGGCAAAACCACCTTGTTCGAGGCACTGCTCCAGGCCACCGGCGTGATCCAGATCGCCGGCACGGTCGAACGCGGCAACACCGTGTCCGATACCGACAGCCAGGAGAAGGATCGCGTGCACTCGATCGATACCTGCGTCGCCCAGCTCACGCATGGCGACTGCCACATCAACCTGATCGACACCGCCGGCCATACCGATTTCCGTGGTGCCACGCTGGCGTCCATGGCGGCCGTGGAAACCGTGGCGGTCGTGGTCAACGCGATCAACGGCATCGAGCACAGCACCCGGCGCATGATGATGCACGCACGCGAACGCGGCCTGGCGCGCGTGCTGGTGATCAACAAGATCGACTTCGATGGCGCCGACCTGGGCGCCCTGGTCGACGCATTGCGCGCGGAATTCGGCAACGAATGCCTGCCGGTAAACCTGCCGGCAGGACGCGGCAGACGCGTGCTGGATTGCTTCTTTCACAACGAGGGTGCCACCGATTTTTCATCGCTGGCCGAAGCCCATCAGCGCATTCTCGACCAGGTGGTGGAGATCAACGAAAGCGTGATGGGCAAGTACCTGGATGAGGGTGAAAAGTCGCTCAGCCCGCAGCAGTTGCACGATGCGTTCGAGCAGTGCCTTCGCGAGGGCCACCTGGTGCCGATCTGCTTTGTCAGCGCGCGCACCGGCGCCGGCGTGCGTGAGCTGCTGGACGTCGCCGAACGATTGCTGCCCAACCCGACCGAGGGCAATCCGCCACCGTTCCTGCGCGCGGACGGCTTACCGCTGGTGGTCAGCGCGGCCGCCGACGCGCATGTCATCGCCGACGTGTTCAAGATCGTCAACGACCCGTTCGTGGGCAAGCTCGGCGTGTTCCGCGTGTGGCAGGGCACGATTCGGCGCGACAGCCAGTTGCTGGTCGACGACGGCCGCAAGCCGTTCAAGGTGGGCCATCTGTTCCGGCTGCAGGGCAAGACCCATGTGGAGATCGACGAAGCGATCCCCGGCGACCTTGCTGCGGTGGCCAAGGTCGAGGACATCCACTTCGACGCGGTGCTGCACGACTCGCATGACGAGGACCGCATCAGCCTGGCGCCACTGGCGTTTCCCGCACCGATGTACGGGCTGGCGCTGGAACCGGGGCACAAGGGCCACGAGCAGAAACTGTCCCAGGCGCTGGCGCGGCTGGCCGAGGAAGACCCCTGCTTTCGCATCGAGCACCACAAGGAGCTCAACGAAACCGTGGCGCGCGGCTTGTCCGACCTGCACCTGAAGGTGATGCTGGAACGCATGCGCGAGCGCTACGGGGTCGAGGTGGACACCCACCCGCCGCGCATCGCCTATCGCGAGACCATCGCCGGCCCGGCCGAGGGGCACTACCGACACAAGAAGCAGAGCGGCGGCGCCGGGCAGTTCGGCGAAGTGTTTCTGCGCATCGAGCCGCTGCAACGTGGTGCCGGATTCGAATTTGTCGACGAGGTAAAAGGTGGCGTGATCCCCGGCCAGTTTCTGCCAGCCGTCGAAAAGGGCGTGCGCCAGGCGATGGAACACGGCGCGATCGCCGGCTTCCCGCTGCAGGATCTGCGCGTGACCGTCTACGACGGCAAGCACCACTCGGTCGACTCCAAGGAGGTGGCCTTCGTCAGCGCCGGCAAGAAAGCGTTTCTGGATGCGGTGGCGAAGGCGCATCCGATCGTGCTGGAGCCGATCGTCAACGTGGAAGTCGCCATCCCCGAGCACCACATGGGCGACGTGACCGGTGGCCTGGCCAGCAAGCGGGCGCACATCCTGGGCACCGACAGCCAGCGCGGCGGCGAGCTGGTGATCAAGGCGCAGGCGCCACTGGCCGAGTTGATCGACTACCCCACCGAGCTGAAATCGATCACCGGCGGTCGCGGCCGCTACAGCCTCGACCTCAGCCACTACGACGCGGTACCGGCGACCGTGCAACGCCAGCTCAGCAATGCCTGGAAACCGCACGTCGAGGAGGACTGAGCAGCACGTCCGAACTACCCGGTGCGCCACCCTGCGCGGCGCACTGACCGATCCACAGGGAGTAACCCGATGCCCCTGCTACACGCTCGACAACTTTTCGCCGGCAGCCTGCTCGGCTGCGCGCTGTCGCTGCCGACGGCGTGCGCGATGCCCGCCGAAGTGGCCGCCCAGCCACCGGTCCAGCGCGCCAGCGTCACTCTGCAGCGCAGTACCTGCCTGGGCAATTGCCCCGGCTACAGCGTCACCGTGACACCGGATGGTCGGGTCAGTTTCAGTGGCCATGCGCATGTGCAGACAGCGCATGCCGAGGGCCATGCAACACCCGACCAGCTCGCCAGCATCCAGCGCGCGCTGACCGAGTCGGGCTTCGCCACCATGAAAAGCAGCTACACCTCGCGCAACGACGGTTGCGAGATGGTCATGAGCGACCAGCCCGGCGTGAAGATCACGGTCAGCGACGCCACGGCGAACAAGACGGTGGATTTCTACGAGAGCTGCACTGGTGCGCTTGCCGATGCGGTACGCCCCCGCATTGAACAGCTCGCGCAGCGCATCGACGAGGCACTGCAGACTGCGCAATGGATTGGCACGCCAGATGCGCCAGGTGCGGCCGTGGAGCGCTGAGAGCCCCCGGCGACCCAACCGTCCACCCGGCTCACGCTTGCCAGCTTGCGGCGGACCTCAGCCGGTCTTGCGCTTGGGCTTGGGCTTGAGCAGGGTACCCGTGCACTTCGGCGAACCGCACAGACAGACCCACAGCTTTTTCAGGCGCGCGGTATGCGGTACTTCGAGCACGATGCCGTAGTCGTAGGTGAGCTCTTCGCCGGGTTTGATCGCGCGGATCGTCTCGATCACCACCTTGTCCTTGCGCGGGTCGCCACTGGCACTCTCCTCGACCAGGGCACGGCAGTTCGGCGCACAGCTGTGGTTGATCCAGCGCGCGCTGTTGCCCTGCCGGTTGGCGTCGATGATGTAGTCGTCGTTGAGCGTGAACAGGAAGGTATGCCCGGTTTCGCCGCCATCGCCGTAAAGCTCGTCCGCGTCGGCGTGGGTGAGCAACTTGCCCTTGTACTCGATCACTTCCTCACCCTTGGGGATGGCACTGGCGGCAAACACGCCATTGCCATGGATGGGGGAGCGGCGGGCGACGATACGGCGGTGCGTGGCGCTGGTCATGGGCGAATCTGCTGGCTGGCTGAACGAAGCGGCGATGATGCCCGTTGCAGGGCGTCATGGGAATTTCCGCGAACTTTGCTAAGATTCAAACAATCGTTTGAGGTGAACCTATGAAACGACTGTTCCAAGTCCTGCTGCTGGTCCTGCTCGCCACCGGGCTGATGGCCTGTGGGCCCGCGCGAAAAAGCGTATTTCCGCCCACCCTGAGCATCCAGCAACTGGTGCAGCAGCCTGACGGCGAGTGGCGACTGACCCTGCGCATCC
>JBBQQL010000248.1:0-3667 GCA_038215995.1 Lysobacterales bacterium | reverse complement strand
GCGGAAAACCTGCAGGCCGACTACGCGCGCACCGGCCTCAGCCTGGGGCCGCATCCGCTGAAGCTGATCCGTCCACGGCTGCGGGCGGCGCGCTATGTCGATTCACGCAGCCTGCGCCGCCAGCCGCACCAGAGTCGGGTGCGCGCGGCCGGTCTGGTCACCCAGCGGCAGCAGCCGCAGACCGCCAGCGGGGTCACCTTCATCACCATGGAAGACGAACACGGCTTCATCAACGTGGTGGTCTGGCGCCATGTCGCCGAGCGCCAGCGACGCGTCTATCTGGAAGCCAGCCTGCTCGGCGTGGAAGGGCAGTGGGAGAGCATCGACGGAGTGAGTCACCTGATCGCCGATCGGCTCGCCGACATGAGTACGCTGCTGGGTACGCTGGACAGCCGCTCGCGCGATTTTCATTGACGGTGTCCTGCTGCCGCTTGCATTGCAGCCGTGCTGCCGCCTAGGCTGCGCATGCTGTCGAAAGTGGGGGCATGGGGATGCCCGGCAGCAAGTAACCATTCAATAAGGGGAATCATCATGGGTAGTACGTTTGCTGCATTGGCCGGCATGGGTCTGTTCGCCATCCTGGTAATGATCGTCGGGGGCATCCTGATTGCCGCGCTGATCCTGAGTGTGTCCTTCCGGCTGGTGGTCGGCATCATGCCGTCCTATCTGCGTGCGCTGGGCGCAGTGGTATTGACCTTCGTTGCCGTGTTCGTGGTGTCGCTGGTGCTTGGCATGGTGTTGCGCGGAGCCGGCGGCGGCCTGCTGTCGATCATCGTGAATTTCCTCGTCGGTGCTGCCGTGGTGAACTATCTGCTGCCTGCCGCGGATGGCAGCCAGATCGGATTCGGCAAGGCCTGCGTGGTGGAATTGATCTACATGGTGATCGGTATCGTGCTGGGGCTGATCATCGGCTTCATCTTCGCGATGGTGTTTGGCGCAGCGATGTTCGGCCTGCACTGATCCGGTTCGGGCTGGCGCTGCAAGACGATGGCGCGGGCGAATCATTCGCCCGCGCCATCGTCTGATCCGATTCACACCAGACTGGTGGCGATGCCGAAGCCGATCGCCATGATCGTGGCGACTGCCATGCAGGCGCTGCCAGGGCGGATGCGTCGCGCATCGCTGCGCGGCACCAGCCGCCAGAACAGCAGCACGCCAATCAGCATGTCGAGCACCAGCATGCAGCGCAGCAGGCCCGAGCTGAGCAGGGCGCTGTAGGGTGGATGCAGGTGACCTTCCCAGGCCGCTGCGCCGACGACCAGCAACATGCCGAGCATCGCCCACAGCAGGCTGGCGAAATAGACGCGGTTGAACACCACCGCGGAGCGTTCGGTCCAGCGCAGTACCGACCAGCCGACCAGGGCAAAAACCAGCGCCGCCATGCTGCTGTACAGCACCCACCAGAGCAGGCTGCTGATCACGGTGAGCAGGATCGTCATGGGATCTGCTTCATCCCCAGCTTGCGCAGCAGCTTGGCCATCAGCCACGCCGGGCCGATCAACAGATAGGACAGGTCGGTGAGGAAGCTGGGCTTGCGCCCCTCGTACTTGTGGCCGATGAACTGGCCGATCCAGGCGATCACGAATATGCCGATCGCCAAGTTGCGCAGCGAGGCCGGCCCGAGCAGGCCGAACAGCAGGTTGGTGAGCAGGCCGAGCAGGGCGAAGGCGACCAGCAGCGCTGCGGCGAGCGGTCGCGAATGCTTCCAGTACCAGTAGAACGACAGCACCATCGCCGCCACTGCCCAGGAGCCGGGGCGAAGAAACGTGGCCGGGACCGGGATCGTCCACAGCAGCGCGATTGCGCTCCACACGATCGGCGGCACGCACAGCCAGTGCAGCACCTGGTTGGTGGGGTTCTGATGGTCACTGCTGTAGCTGTCGAGCCAGTCCTGCATGCTGCGCATGGCCATTCCCCTGTGAAGACTCAGTCGAGCCGGATGCCGGCAAGGCGCTGCAAGGCCTCGGCGTATTTGGCCGCGGTACGGGCAATCACCTGATCGGGAATCACCGGGCCGGGCGGCGTCTTGTCCCAGGCCTGGGTCTCCAGCCAGTCGCGCACGAACTGCTTGTCGTAGCTGGGCGGGCTGATGCCGACACGGTATTCGTCGGCGGGCCAGAAGCGCGACGAGTCCGGGGTGAGCATCTCGTCCATCACGTACAGCGTGCCGCTGGCATCGGTGCCGAACTCGAACTTGGTGTCGGCGATGATGATGCCGCGCTCGGCCGCATAGGCGGCAGCCCAGCGATAGATCGTCAACGTCGCTTCGCGCACCTGGTGGGCCAGTTCGCTGCCGACCGCGGCGATGACGGCGTCAAAGCTGACATTCTCGTCATGGTCGCCCACGGCGGCCTTGGTCGATGGCGTGAAGATCGGTTCGGGCAACTGCTGCGCCTGCTGCAGGCCGGCGGGCAGGTGGATGCCGCACAGCGAGCCGCTGGCCTGGTAATCCTTCCAGCCCGAGCCGATCAGGTAGCCGCGGGCGATCGCCTCCACCGGCACGGGCTTCAGCCGCCGGGTCACCACGGCGCGCTTCTCGTACAGGGCCAGGTCGGTGCCCGCCGGCAGTACCTCGGCCAGCGGCACATCGAGCAGGTGGTTCGGCAGCAGGTGCGCGGTCTTGTCGAACCAGAAATTCGAGATCTGGGTCAGCATCTCGCCCTTGCCCGGGATCGGGTTGGGCAGCACCACGTCGAAGGCCGACAGGCGATCCGTGGCCACCATCAGCAGACGATCGTCGGACAACGCGTAGACATCACGCACCTTGCCGCGATGGATCAGCTCAAGGCCGGGCAGGTTCGATTGCAGCAGGGTGGTGGACACGTTCGCAGGTTCCGCGGGCTGGGGAAGCGGCCTATTCTAGCCGCTGAAGGCCCGTTGCCGACCATGTCGCGCAGGGGAGTGCGGGCGCACTGCTAGAATTGGCGACCTTTAGTCCCATCTATTGCCGATGCGTATCCTACTGACCGCGGCCCTGTGCCTGGCCGCCGCCCTCCCCAGTCGTGCCCAGACGCCACCCCAGCCCAGCCGGTTGGGCTTGTGCGCGGCTTGCCATGGGCCGACTGGCGAGGCCGTGCTGCCCGGCGTGCCGAACCTCGCCGGGCAGAAGCTTGATTACCTGCGCGATGCGCTCAAGCAATACCGCGATGGCCGTCGCGACGTGCCGGTAATGCGTGCCGCGATCGGCCCGGTCAGCGCCGCCGAACTCGACGCGCTGGCGCAGTGGTACAGCGCGCAATCGCCGCAACCGCAGGGACGCCCATGAGCCTTACCTACACGATGTGGTTTGCGTTTTTCGGCCTGCTGATCGGGCATGGCCCCGGCGCGGTGGTCGGCGCGGTGATCGGTTTCATCTTCGACAACCTGCGCTACAGCCAGCGCAAGAACGCCACGCCCGAGGCTGGTGGTTTCGTCGGGCCGTTGTTCACCTTGCTGGGTGCCGTGGCGAAAGCCGACGGACGCGTCTCGGAGCAGGAAATCGCGATTGCCGAGCGGCTGATGACGCGGATGAACCTCAGTGCCGAACTGCGCAAGCAGGCGGTGGTCAGCTTCAATGTCGGCAAGCAGCCCGAGTTCGACGCCACGCAGACCATTACCGCACTGCGCAACTGGGTCGGCATGCGCCGCGACCATGCGTTCCCGGTGCTGGACGTGGTGATCGAGACGG
>JBBQQL010000247.1:0-3794 GCA_038215995.1 Lysobacterales bacterium | reverse complement strand
GCCCTTGGTCTCGCGCACACCGAACAACACGAACAGCAGCGACAGCAGCGCGAACGCTGCGTACAAGCCGTAGGCGAAGGTCAGGCCCAGCTCGGCCAGCGCCGGGAACGTGCTGGTGATCGCGAAGTTCGCCAACCATTGCGCGGCGGCGGCCACCGCCAGCGCGGTGGCGCGGATCCGGTTCGGGAACATCTCGCCCAGCAGCACCCACACCACCGGACCCCAGCTGACGCCGAAGAACACCACGTAGGCATTGGCCGCGACCAGCGCGACCATGCCGGTGGCACCGGGCAGGCTCAACGTGGCACCGCTGCCGGTGGCCTGCGAGAAGCACCACGCCATCATCGCCAGCGTGATCGCCATGCCGGCCGAGCCGACTACCAGCAGCGGCTTGCGCCCGATGCGGTCGACCAGCGCGATCGCCACCAGGGTCACCAGCACGTTGACGATCGAAGTGACCACGGTGATCGTGAACGAATCGGCCTCGCTGAAGCCGACCGAATGCCACAGCGTCGACGAGTAGTAGAAGATCACGTTGATGCCGACGAATTGCTGGAACACCGACAGCAGGATGCCAACCCAGACCACCGGCAACAGCCCTGCCGCCTTGCCGCGCAAGTCACTCAGCCGCGGCTTGTGCTCCGAGCGCAGGCTGCCCTCGATATCGGAAAGCTTCTTGTCCAGGGCGCTGTCGTTGTGCATGTCCAGCACCTGCTGCAGTACTGTCCTCGCCTCGGCCATGCGGCCCTTGGCGACCAGGTGGCGCGGCGATTCGGGCACCAGCAGCACCAGCAGACCATAGATCAGCGCCGGCACGACGGCGGCGAGGAACATCCAGCGCCACGCCGCCAACCCCAGCCACAGGGTTTGCGCGGCACCGCCGGCCGAGCCGGCCAGCCACGTGTCGCACAGCAGCGAGGCAAAGATGCCAAGCACGATCGCCAATTGCTGCATCGAACCCAGCCGGCCGCGAATCCGCGCCGGCGCGACTTCGGCGATGTAGGTCGGCGCAATCACCGAGGCGACGCCTACGCCGATACCGCCAATCAGGCGCCACAGCACGAGGTCCCATACCGCCATCGCGAGGCCCGAGCCCAGCGCTGCAGCCACCAGCAGCACCGCGGCCACCTGCATCGTGCGCACGCGACCCCAGCGGTTGGCCAGCATGCCGGCGTACCAGGCGCCGAGGGCCGAACCCAGCAGGGCGCAGGACACAGTGAAACCGATCTCGCCCGCGTTGAGTGCGAAGTGGCCGCGGATCGCATCGACGGCACCGTTGATCACCGCGGTGTCGTAGCCGAACAGAAAACCGCCCAGTGCTGCGGCTGCCGATATCAAAACCACCCGCACGGTGGCGTGCTGGCCCAAACCCTCTGTCACTTTCACTGAGCTCATTGCGTCTCCCCAACGTCATGGCGCTTGTCTAGTCTCGATTCTGGGTTGCCACGGCGGCGCTGTCTGATTGAATACGTATGCAAGGCCCCGCACCCACATCACGGTAGCCCGACCCACCCTGCCCCACGTCCCGGCTTTCATCTGCAAAACGCAACGTGCATTAATATGACAGCGCTGTCACATAACCCCGAAGCATACCCGCGCCAGCGTGTTCGTGGGAAGCGAAACCGTAGCTGCCGCCACGCCTTCGACACCACATGGCGCCGCCGGTGCAGCAAGGTGCAAGGCGCGTTGGACCGATACCGCGACGAGCAGGTCAGCTCGCCGCGTTGATCACGGCGAGAAAATCACGCCCGTATCGCTTGAGCTTGGCCTCGCCCACGCCGCTGATCGTCGCCAGCTCCTCTTCGTTGGCGGGCAGCGCGCGCAGCATCGCCAGCAAGGTGGCGTCGTGGAACACCACGTACGGCGGCACCCCGTGCTGCTTGGCCAGTTGCGTGCGCACGGCGCGCAACTCGTCCCACATGGTCTGCTCGTAGGCCTCGATGCCGAGACTGCCGCCACTGCTGCGCTCGCCGGTAATCAACTTGCTGTCGCGGCGGCGACGGTTGGCGCGCTCGGGCCGCGCGTCCTCGCGCAGCTTCACGGTCTGGCCGCCACTGAGCACGGCGCGACTGGCGGCGGTCAGCCGCAAGGTGCCGTAACCCTCGGCATCGGCCTCGAGCAGACCCGCCGCCAGCAACTGGCGGAACACCGAACGCCACTGCTTCTCATCCAGATCCGCGCCGATGCCGAACGTGCTGAGCCGATGGTGATCGAGGCTGCGCACGCGCTCGGTTTCCTCGCCGCGCAGCACGTCGACCACATGCCCGGAGCCGAAGCGCTGACCGGTGCGATACACCGCCGACAATGCCTTCTGCGCCGGCACGGTGGCGTCCCAGGTTTTCGGCGGCGCGATGCAGTTGTCGCAGTGGCCGCACGCGCCCGGATGCGTTTCACCGAACGCGCCCAGCAGGCGCTGGCGCCGACAGCCGGTAGTTTCGGCGTAGGCCAGCAGAGATTCCAGCTTCTGCCGCTCGACCCGCTTGCGCTCGTCGGCCGATTCGGACTGCGCGATCATCTGGCTCATGGTGACCACGTCGGAGAGGCCGTAGATCATCCACGCCTCGGCCGGCAGGCCGTCGCGACCGGCACGCCCGGTCTCCTGGTAGTAGCCCTCGATGCTGCGCGGCAGATCCAGATGCGCCACGAAACGTACGTCGGGTTTGTCGATGCCCATGCCGAACGCGACCGTGGCCACCATCACCACGCCCTCCTCGCGCAGGAAACGTTTCTGATGCTTCGCACGGGTCGCCGCATCCAGCCCGGCGTGGTACGGCAACGCCTCGATGCCCGACTCGGCCAGCCACTGTGCCGTGTCGTCGACCTTGCGCCGACTCAGGCAATAGACGATGCCGGACTCGCCCTCATGCCCCAGCAGGAACTCGCCGAGCTGGCGTTTGGCATTGTGCCGCAGGGCCACCCGATAGCCCACATTCGGACGGTCAAAACTGGAGACAAACTGCCGTGCCTGCTGCAGCGAAAGGCGCTCGACGATCTCCTCGCGCGTGCGCGGATCGGCGGTGGCGGTGAGCGCGATCCGCGGCACCGCGGGAAAGCGCTGGTGCAGCAAGGCCAGCTCACGGTATTCCGGACGAAAATCGTGCCCCCATTGCGACACGCAGTGCGCCTCGTCGATGGCGAACAGAGCTACCTCGGTGCGCTCCAGCAGGCTCAGGAATCGACCGGTGAGCAGGCGCTCCGGCGCCACGTAGAGCAGGTTCAGCTCGCCCGCCAGCAACTGCCGCTCGACCTCGCGCTGCTCGTCGCCGCCAAGGCTGGAATTGAGATACGCCGCCGACACGCCCGCCTCGCGCAAGGCATCCACCTGGTCCTGCATCAAGGCGATCAGCGGCGAGACCACGATGCCGGTGCCCTGCCGCAGCAGCGAGGGGATCTGGTAGCACAACGACTTGCCGCCACCGGTAGGCATCAACACCAGCGCGTCGCCGCCTTCAGTCACCTGATCGACGACCGCCTGTTGCTGGCCACGGAACGTGGGGTAACCAAAAACGCTTTGCAGGAGATCAAGGGCAGAGGGATTCATCGGCGACATGCTAACAAAAGCGCGCCAACCGGCTGTCGGCGCAGGCCCCGGATTGTGTCCATGTTCCTGCCCGATTGCCCCACGGCGAGGGCTGACGCCGCGCCGTGGGGCGGGCCTGCGTCTCAGTGACGCCCGCAGGCCACGCCCGCGCAACCCATCGTGTTGAAGTCATACAGCGTCGAATGGCCCATCTGCCCGGTCGGACGCGGTACGCCACGAGGGACAAAGAAGGTGGCCGAATTGGCGCCATACA
>JBBQQL010000246.1:0-3881 GCA_038215995.1 Lysobacterales bacterium | reverse complement strand
TGCGCGCCGGTATGCAGGCCCTATGATCGTCCCACTTGATTGCCGGATATTCCCACGTTGGCCTTTCTGACCCGCACACGCTCACTCGCCCATCGCAGCTGGCCATGGCTGCGTATCCCGTTCTGGATCGGCATGGGCCTGTTGTTCGGCTTCGTGCTGCCCTACGTGCTGGTGCTGAACAAGCGCGTGCAGGACAGCTTCAACGACCTCGTCTTCGCGGTGCCCACGCGCGTCTATGCGCGGCCGTTGCCGCTGCATGCCGACATGCCGATGACCCTGGCTGCGTTGGAGCTGGAGCTGACCTTTGCCGGCTACAGCCATGACGGCAGTGGTCAGGTCGCCGGCAGCTGGATGAAGCAGGGCTCACGCATCACGATTTCCTCGCGCGGCTACGCCGGCCCGGACGGCGGCGAGTTGCCCAGACGGATCAGGGTGAGTCTGGGCGCGGGCCAGGTGCAGTCGGTGCAGGACGCCGCCAGCGGCAAGTCCATCGCGCTGACCCATCTCGACCCGGCCCGCATCGCGACCCTTTACGGCGCCACCCAGGAAGAACGCCGCTTCGTTCAGATCGGCGATGTGCCACCGCTGCTGGTCAAGGGGCTGCAGGCGGTCGAGGATCGCAATTTCAAGCACAACATCGGCATCGATTTCGGCGCTATCGCGCGCGCGGCGTTTGCCAACCTGCGTGCCGGGCATACCGTGCAGGGTGGCTCCACGCTGACCCAGCAGCTGGTCCGCAACCTGTTTCTCAATCGCGACCAGAACTTCACCCGCAAGATCAACGAAGCCCTGATGTCGCTGCTGCTGGAGGCGCATTACAGCAAGGACCGCATCCTGGAGGCCTACGTCAATGACGTCTTCCTCGGCCAGCAGGGTGGCCAGGCGGTGCACGGCTTTGCCGCCGCGTCGGAGTTCTATTTCGGTCGCCGGTTGCAGGATCTGCGGCCGCAGGAGATCGCCTTGCTGGTGGGGCTGGTGAAAGGGCCGAGCTATTACGATCCGCGTCGCTCTCCGCAGCGCGCACTGACCCGCCGCAACCTGGTGCTGAAGGAGTTTGCCGAGACCGGCTTGCTCACGGCCGCGCAGCTCAATGCCGCGCAGGCGGCGCCGCTGGACGTGATCGCCAACGGCCAGTTGCCGCACAACCGGTTCCCCGCCTTCATGGACCTGGTGCGCTCGCAGATCACCACCGATTTCGACGAGAAAGCCCTGCGTGAAGGCAACCTGTCGATTTTCACCACGCTCGATCCGGCCGCGCAGCTTTATACCGAACAGGCCATCAGCAGCACGCTCAAGGGACTGGGCAAGCGTGGCGATGGCGTGCAGGCAGCCGGCGTGGTCACCAATGCACAGGATGGCAGCGTACTGGCCGTGGTCGGCAGCAGCATTCCTGGCGATCAGGGTTTCAACCGCGCGCTCGACATCCGGCGGCCGATCGGTTCGACGATCAAGCCGTTCGTCTATCTGGTCGCACTGACCGATCCGCTGCGCTGGAATCTGGCCAGCCTGATGGACGACAGCCCGATCAGCATGCGCCAGCCCAACGGCAGCGTGTGGACGCCGCAGAACGACGACCATAAAAGCCACGATCCGTTGACCATGGTCGACGCGCTGGCACATTCGTGGAACCTGGCCACCATCCACCTGGGCATGGCGGTCGGGCTGCCGCGCATCCGGGCGTTCCTGCAGTCGTTCGGCCTCACCGACGTCAACCCGAGCCCCTCGTTGCTGATCGGTGCGATCGATCTGGCACCGATCCAGGTGGCGCAGCTCTACCAGTACCTGGCAGCCGACGGGCACGCACTGCCGCTGGTCGCGGTGCGTGGTGTGCTCGATGGCAACGGTCGCACGATCAAGCGCTACCAGGTGCAGGGCGGGCGCGGTGAATACCAGGAAGCGGTACGCCTGGTCACCTGGGCGATGCAGCAGGTGACCGAGTACGGCACCGCCAGTGCCATCGGCAACTCGGCGCTGGCCTCGCTGCATGCCGCCGGCAAGACCGGTACCAGCAATGACATGCGCGACAGCTGGTTCGCCGGCTTCACGCAGCAGCATCTGGCGGTGTTCTGGATGGGGCGCGACGACAACAAACCGACCACCCTGTTCGGCGCCAGTGGCGGTTTGCGCGCCTGGCGCGACCTGTTCGCGAAGCTGCCGAGCACACCGTTGCCAGCGGCGCCGGGGTCCGGGCTGGAGATGGCCTGGGTCAATCCTGCCGACGGCAAGCGCACCGAGCCACAATGCCAGGGTGCCCAGCAGGTTCCGGTAGTGGCCGGCAGCCTGCCCGCCGAGACGCAGGGCTGCTTCTGGCAGGGCGTGCAGAATCTGTTTGGTGGAGGCGACAATCCTTCCACTGCGGGCAGTACCCTGCCGGCCGCGTCCTCCAGCAGCCCGATTCGGAATTGATCATGCGGTATCCACTGAAACCCCTCGCGCAAATTTCCCTGCTGCTGCTGGCTTCGCTGGCCGCCGGTTGCAGCCTGTTGCCGGCCAGACCTGCGACGCCTGCGCCGGTGGCGATCATGCCGACCTATGACATGGTGGCAGCGATCCGCGCGGCCGGGGCCCGCGAGAAATCCGTCATCGACGTCACCCCGTTGAGCGATCCGGCGGTCAGCGAACTGCAGGCAGCGGCACGACACGATGAGTTGGTCGGCCAGTACAACGCCGCCGCGCACACGCTCGACCAGGCCCTGAAGCTGGCTCCCGACTCGCCGGACCTGCTACAGGACCGGGCTGAAATCGCGGTGCGACTGAAGGACTTCAGCGACGCCGAAAAACTGGCCCATGAGTCATGGTCGCTGGGTCCGAAACTCGGTCCCTTGTGTGCACGCAACTGGCAAACCATCGTCGAGATGCGCTTGCAGCAACGTGACAAGACCGGCGCAGCTTCCGCGGAACGCTGGGTGAAGGAATGTCACAAGCCAGGTATCCAGCGTTTCTGATGCGCCCGATGGGGGTGATTTTGGTCGGCTCGAAACGAAAACCGCCCGCATGATCGCGGGCGGTTGCTTCGCTAGCCCGATAGCATCAAGGCTTCAGAACAGTGCGGCTAGCAACAGCACAATACCGACGAGGCTGACCGCCCAGATCAGCGTGCGAAGGTAGGGTATGCCCGTCGCATAGGCTGGCACGAAAGCTACGCGAGCCCAGAAATACAGCTGCGCGCCGAGCACGGTCATGCTGTCGTGGCGTTGCAGTGCGACGGTCAACAGCACGGCCACGGCGAACAGCGGAAAGGTCTCCAGAAAATTGTGGCGGGCGCGGTCCAGTCGGGCCGCAACGCCGCTTAACGCCTTCGGTTCGCCATCGCGCGGGCCAGCAGCCCAGCCCAATCCGCGTTGCGCCACCGAGCCGGTGGCGGCGATCGCGATCTGCACCAGGCCCAGCACCACACTCCACATCAGCATGGATAATTCAGTTGTCATCACGCATCCCCCGTTTGAATGGAGTGGTGATGGTGGACTAACGGGCGGGCGGCTGCCACCCGTCCGCAGAGGTACCGGTTTGCGCGTCGGCACCCGTGGGCGATACTGGCCGGATGATTGATCTTGATGCCAGCGATGGCGACGACATGGAAGCCTTGCTCGGCGCCGAAGGCCCGTTCGCGCGCGAGCTGACCAACTTCGCCCCGCGCGAGGCGCAGCAGGTCATGGCCAAGGCGGTGCAGCAGGCGATTGCCGGGCGTGACACGCTGATCGCCGAGGCCGGTACCGGCACCGGCAAGACCTACGCCTATCTGGTGCCGGCCTTGCTGTCGGGCGAGCGGGTGATCATCTCCACCGGCACCAAGGCGCTGCAGGACCAGCTCTTTTTCCGCGACCTGCCCAAGGTGCGTTCGGTGCTGGATGCGCGCCTGAAGACGGCCCTGCTCAAGGGTC
>JBBQQL010000245.1:0-3902 GCA_038215995.1 Lysobacterales bacterium | reverse complement strand
GATGTTGGCGATGATGATCGGCTCGCGGATCTCCTGCACCAGGCTGGAGTTGGTCGGCAGCTTGGCCGGGTTGTCCAGCATCAGGATCGTGCCGTCGCTCTTGAGCACCTCGTAGACCACGGTCGGCGCGGTGGTGATCAGGTTCAGATCGTATTCGCGCTCCAGCCGTTCCTGCACGATTTCCATGTGCAGCATGCCGAGGAAGCCGCAGCGGAAGCCGAAGCCCATCGCCTCGGATGACTCCGGCTCGAAGAACAGTGCGGCGTCGTTGAGGCGCAGCTTGTCCAGCGCCTCGCGCATCGCCGGATAGTCATCCGAGGACACCGGGAACAGGCCGGCGAACACGCGTGGCTGCATGGTCTGGAAACCGGGCAAGGCCTTGTCGGCGGGCTTGCCGGCGTGGGTCAGCGTGTCGCCGACCGGTGCGCCATGCACGTCCTTGATCGAGGCATTGATCCAGCCCACTTCGCCGGCGCCAAGCTTGTCCAGCTTCTTGCGCTTGGGGGTGAACACGCCGACATCGCCCACCTCATGGGTGCGACCGGTCGACATCACCAGCAGCTTGTCGCCGGGCCTGATCTCGCCCTGCATGATGCGCACCAGCGATACCACGCCCAGGTAGTTGTCGAACCAGGAGTCGATGATCAAGGCCTGCAACTTGTCGGTATCGCGCGGCTGCGGCGGCGGGATGCGGGCAACGATCGCCTCCAGCACCTCGATCACGTTAAGCCCGGTTTTCGCACTGATCGCCACCGCATCGGTGGCATCGACACCGATCACCGCCTCGATCTCAAGCTTCACCTTTTCCACATCGGCGGTCGGCAGGTCGATCTTGTTGATCACCGGCACCACTTCAAGACCCATTTCCACCGCGGTGTAGCAATTGGCGACCGACTGCGCCTCGACGCCCTGCGCCGCATCCACCACCAGCAGCGCACCCTCGCAGGCAGCCAGCGAGCGACTGACTTCGTAGGAAAAATCCACGTGACCGGGCGTATCGATGAAATTGAGCTGGTACGTCTTGCCGTTGCGCGCGGTGTACGGCAACGAGACTGACTGCGCCTTGATGGTGATACCGCGCTCGCGCTCGATCGGGTTGGTGTCCAGCACCTGTGCTTCCATCTCGCGGTCTGCCAGGCCACCGCAGATCTGGATGATGCGATCTGCCAGGGTGGACTTGCCGTGATCGATATGGGCAATGATGGAGAAGTTGCGGATCAATTCCATGGAGCGCTGGCGACCTGTCGGGCTTGGATCTGCTGCCACACACCATGCGTGGCAGCGCATCACCGTTGAGCGACGCTAACCTCGAATTATCGCATGGAACCGCCCGCCGCCACCGCACCGCGCAACCAAAAAGGGAGCTGCCCCGGCCGGGGCAACTCCCTTGGATTGGCCCGCTGCGCTGTCGGCTGCTGGCCTGCGCGCCTACTTGGCCGCAGGCACCGTCAACCCGACGAAGTTGCTTAGATCACCACGACGCACCAGCAACAGCACCGTCGTGCCCGCCTTCACATCGCCAGTTGCCGCCTTGAAATCGGCCACGCTGCCGATCTTGCGCTGGTTGACCATGAGAATCACATCACCCGCGCGCAGACCTTGCTGGGCGGCGACCGGGCCGGTGATCTCAGCGATCACCACACCCTGCCCCGACTTCAGGCCGAGCTGGCTGCGGGTATCGTTGTCAAGCGACTGCACCGTCAGTCCCAGGGCAGCCGAACCACCGTGCACCGAGGATGCCGTGCCCGCCTGATTGTCGACCGCGCCGCTGTCGCGCTTCGCCTCGCCAATGGTCACCTCAAGCGTCTGCCGCTTGCCGTTGCGAAGCACCTCCACGGGCACCTTGCTGTCCGGCTTGGTCATGCCGACCAAAGGCGGCAGATCAGCCGCCTGCTGCAGCACCTGGCCGTTGTAGGAAAGAATGATGTCACTTGGCTGGATGCCCGCCCTGGCCGCACCACTGTCAGGTGTCACGTCGACGACGGCGGCACCGACTCCATTGTCCAACTTGAACGCCTTGACCATGTCGTCATCCACCGGCTGCACGGTGACGCCAAGCATGCCGCGCGTCACATAGCCCCGGCTCTTGAGTTGCTCAACCGCGCTCATCGCCACATCGATCGGGATCGAGAACGACACACCCATGTAATCGCCGGTATTGGAGTAGATCTGCGAATTGACGCCCACCACCTGGCCCTGCAAGTTGAACAGCGGGCCGCCGGAATTGCCTCGATTGATGGGCACGTCGGTCTGGATGAACGAGGTATACGGCTGATCACGCTGCCCCAGGTTACGCCCCACGGCGCTGACGATGCCCTGGGTCACGGTGTAATCAAAGCCGAATGGCGAACCGATCGCCAGCACCCACTGCCCCGGTTTAAGGCTGCGCGAGTCACCGACGGTCACGGCCGGCAGCTTGCCGCCCGCATCGACCTTCAGCAAGGCGATGTCGTAGGTTGGATCGGTGCCGACCACTTTCGCGGTGAGTGTGCGCCGATCCTGCAGCCGCACCGTGATCTTGTCTGCGTGATCGACCACGTGATTGTTGGTGAGGATGTAGCCGTCACTGGAGATGATGAAACCCGAACCCAGCGACGTGTGTTTCTGCTGTTCGGGCGAAGGCATCATCGGCATGCCGAAGAAGCGACGAAGCATCTCTGCCCCCGGGTCGCCTGGCATGCCCTGACCGGGCATCATCTGACCACGCGTGGCTTGCTGCGTAGCCTGCGGCTCGCCCGAATACTTGGCCTCGACGTGCACCACAGCCGCCGCGTTGCTCTGCACGATGCCGGTGAAATCCGGCAAGCTGGCTGGCGCCGGTGTCGACTGGGCATGGACCGGCCCCGCGCTGGCAACGACCAGGGCCGCAACGCATGCCAAATGGCGCAAGATGGATTGATTCATGGCTCCTCCTTGGTTTGACTTCAGACAGCCCGATTCAGGCTGACGAACGACTTTGATCAGGAAAAACAGCCCTGAGCGGGCACGCGGCTACCGCCCGAAGGGCGGGCCGATGCAGGCAAGGTCAGCCCGGGGGGATTTGCGGACAATCACACGCGACCTCCCCCTGACTTATTGCGCGATGGCGGCCGATCGACGCGTGCTGACAGATCCCTGCTGTTGCGCGGGGTCGAGCAGCAACAAATAGGTGCCGTCATTGTTGTCGAGCGTGCGATAACCACGCATCGTCTGATTGGTCGGCATACGCTTGGGATACAGCTGACTGTTGCTGCCGAAGGACGTCTCGCCGAGCGTGGCCGATGCCTGTTGACTGAGCAATCCCGCAGAGTTTCCACTCAACCACGGCGGCACCGCGGCAGGCGCGGTCGGCAACTTGGACGCCGGCGCCAGCTCGGCCATGTCGCGGCCCTTGGCTTGCTGCGAGCTGGAAGCCGCTGCCATCCGCTCTGCATCACCGCTGGGCTGAGCGATCATCAGGGCTGCTGCTGCCACACTGGCGGCAATCGCGCCGCCGGCAGACCAGCGCAACCAGTGATTGCGCCTGGCAGCGACCGCAGGACGAGACTCCTGCTCAATGGCCAGCATCACCCGCTCGGAAAAACCGGGGCTGGCCAATGGCGACAACTCCCGACGCAGACCATCGCGGGCGACGTGATAGCGATCCCAGGTATGTTGCAACGAGGCATCGTGATCGAGTCGGCGCAAGAGAAAGCGAAGCTCCTCTTTCGACAGCTCACCATCGATGCCGGCGGAGAGACTCTCCGGAATATTCTGATTCATGCCTGCCTGATTCATGTCTTGTCCTCGCGGTCCGACAACAGGGGCCGCAGCTTTTCGTCGATCGCTTCTCGTGCCCGAAAAATACGCGAACGCACCGTACCAATCGGACAACCCATCGCCACTGCGATTTCGTCATAACTGAGACCATCCACCTCACGCAG
>JBBQQL010000244.1:0-3917 GCA_038215995.1 Lysobacterales bacterium | reverse complement strand
CTGCGGATGGGTGAGCGCTTCTGGCGCAAGACGCCGGCTCGCGAGAGCAGTCGCCACGGCGGACTGGGCCTGGCACTCGCGCGCACGCTGGCCGAGGTGCTGGGGCTGCGGCTCCATTTCGAACTCGAGCACGGCGTGCTGTGGGCCACACTGGAACCGCTTCGGGATATCACCGCGATAGCCGGGCAGGATTCTTAAGCTCGTTCAAAGCTGCGCCGCGGATCCTCGTCACCTATATGGCTATGGATCCGAGGTATCGCATGCGTCGCTTGCTCATGGGACTGGTGGTGATGGCCGCCGTGCTGCCTGTCAGTGCTGCCGGACAGGAGATTGTTCTGACCGCCGCGCAGCGTCAGGCGTTGAACATCAAGGTGGGCAAGGCCGAGGCCGCCACCAGCTTGCCGCTGGATGGCCTGCCGGCGACCGTGCGCGCCCCGCTCGAAGGCAGTGCCGTGGTCACCGCGCCGTTTGCCGGCGTCGTGGTCGCCGTGCTGGCGCGCGAAGGCCAGGTCGTGACGCGAAACCAGCCCTTGGTACGCATCCAGAGTCGCGAGGCGATGACGCTGGGTGCCGATCTGGCGGCGGCGCGCGGCGACTACCGCGTTGCCGATGCACAGGCGTCGCGCGATCGCCAGTTGCATGCCGAAGGCATCATTCCGGCCGCTCGCATGCAGACGGCAGAAGCACGACGCGAAGCCGCAGCCGCACGTCTGCATGAATTGCAGGCAGCACGCGCGACCGCGCCGACGCCTGCCGGCGGCGCAGCCGGCATCTACGAACTGCGCGCGCCACTGGACGGGCGTGTGGTCGAGCGCGCCGTGCGCCTGGGCGAGCCGGTCGAGATGCTGGCCAAGGCCTATGTGATTGCCCGCCGTGACCGCGTGATGCTGGAGCTGCATCTGCCGGCCCGCTATGCCCATGCCTTGCGCGTGGGGTTGACGGTGAAGGTGGAGGGCGGCACCGAGGGCAGGGTGACCGAGACCGGCGGTGCCATCGATGCGGCGAGCCAGACCGTGCTGGTCCGGGCTGAAGTGGTGACCGAACACTTGCTGCCCGGACAGCAGACCACCGCCACCCTGTTGCTGCCAGCGCCACTCCATGCCTTGTCGGTGCCTTCCTCGGCGCTGGTGGAGCGCGCAGGCGGCTATGTGCTGTTCGTCGCCACCGCGCGCGGTTTCACGCCGGTGCCGGTGGAACTGCTGGTGCAGACGGCGGACGGCCACAGCGTGGTGAGTGGCGCGATCGCCCCCGGCGCCGATGTGGTGATTTCCGGTGCTGGCGCCTTGAAGTCGATGCCGCAGGGAGGAGGCTGAGATGATGCGCCGCCTGGTTGAGTTCGCATTGTCGCAGCGCCTGCTGGTGTTGCTGGCGGTGCTTGGCGTCGCCGCGGCGGGCACCTGGGCCCTGATGAGGCTGCCCATCGACGCCTACCCGAATATCGCCCCGACCCAGGTCAAGCTGATCCTGAAGGCGCCGGGCATGACGCCCGAAGAGGTCGAGACACGGGTGGTGACACCGCTGGAGATGGAGCTGCTGGGCATTCCGCAATCGCTGATGCTGCGCTCGACGGCGAAGTACGCGATCGCCGATGTCACGCTCGATTTTGCCGAAGGTACCGATATCTACTGGGCGCGCCAGCAGGTCGCCGAGCGCTTTGCGGCGGCCGCCGGAACGCTGCCGTCGGACGTCACCGGTGGCCTGGCGCCCATCGCCACGCCGCTGTCGGACATGTTCATGTTCACCATCGAGGGCGGCGGCCTGAGCCTGGCCGAGCGTCGCACCCTGCTGGACTGGACGATCCGCCCGGCGCTGCGCACGATTCCCGGCGTCGCTGATCTCAATGCGCTGGGCGGTGAGGTGCGCAGCTATCTGGTGGTGCCCGACCGGGCACGGTTGTCGGCCGTCGGCCTGCATTTCCGCGACCTGGTCGACGCGCTGGAGCGGAACAACCGCAATGACGGCTCTGGCCGTCTGCGCCAGGGCGACGACGCGGTGATCGTGCGCGCCGAGGGAGCGATCCGAAGCCTCGATGACCTGCGTCAGGTGGTGGTCACCGCACGCGATGGCATTCCGGTGCGGGTGGGTGATGTGGCGGATGTGCGCTGTGGCAGCCTGACCCGCTACGGCGCGGTCACCCGTGATGGCATCGGTGAAGCGGTGGAAGGGCTGGTGGTCGGACTGCGCGGTGCGGATGCGTCGAAAGTCGTTGCACAGGTGCGAGCCAAGCTCGATACGCTGAAGTCCTCCTTCCCGCCGGGTACCCGTCTTGAGGTGTTCTACGACCGCAGTTCGCTGATCGAGCGGGCCGTTGGCACGGTGAAGGATGCGCTGATCGAGGCCACCGTGCTGGTGGTGATCCTGCTGTTGCTGTTCCTCGGTGATGTGCGTGCGGCGCTGGTGGTGTCGCTGACCTTGCCGATGGCCTCGCTGCTGACCTTCCTGCTGATGTACCTGTTCGGCATGAGTGCGAACCTGATGAGCCTGGGTGGTCTGGCGATCGCCATCGGCATGCTGGTGGATGCTTCGGTGGTGGTGGTGGAGAACACGGTGAGCCGGCTCGCACCCGGCAGCGAGGCTGCCACGCTGCCGCGACTGCATCGGGTCTATCGTGCGGTGGTCGAGGTGGCCACCCCGGTAACGGCGGGCATCGTGATCATCTGTCTGGTGTTCATGCCGCTGCTGACCCTGCAGGGGCTGGAAGGGAAGCTGTTTGCGCCGGTGGCATTGACCATCGTGTTTGCACTGGCCGCTTCGCTGCTGCTGTCGATGACGGTCATCCCGGTACTTTGCTCGATGCTGCTGCGCGAGCGGGCGCACGGCGAGCCGTGGCTGATGCGGGTGCTCGATCGTGGTTACCGGCCCCTGCTGGACTGGTCGCTGGCGCATGGCCGCTGGATGGGCGTGGCGGCAGGCATCGCGCTGCTGCTGGGCGTGCTGGCCTACCTCGGCACCGGCAAGACGTTCATGCCGACCATGGACGAAGGCGACATGCTGGTACAACTGGTCAAGCAGCCGTCGGTCAGCCTGGAGGCCTCGCGTGACCAGGACATGGCGATCGAGCGCGCGATCAAGTCGCGCCTGCCCGAGGTCGAGCATGTCGTGGCCCGACTGGGCTCGGACGAGCTCGGGCTCGATCCGATGGGCCTCAACGAAACCGACATGTTCCTTCAGCTCAAACCCAAGTCGGCATGGCGCGAGCCGAGCAATGCGTGGCTGGAGGATCAGCTGCGCACGATCATGAAGGACTTTCCCGGTGTCGAGTACGGCTTCACCCAGCCGATCCAGATGCGCGTATCGGAGATGCTCACCGGCAGCCGCGGCGATATTGCAGTGAAGGTGTTTGGCCCGGACCTGGCCATGTTGAACCAGCTGGCCAACCGGATCGCGGCGATCCTCGAGCATACCCGCGGCAGCCAGGACGTGATCGCGCAAACCCAGGAGGGCGTGCGTTACCTGGGTGTGCGGATCGACCGTCAGGCGGCCGGGCGCTATGGCCTGGACGTGGCCACGGTGCAGGACGAACTGCGCGCACAACTGGAAGGCCAGCGGGCGGGCACGGTGATCGAGCAGCAGCGCCGCACCCCGGTGGTCGTGCGCGGCTCGCGCCAGATCGCCGACACACCAACGCTTTTTGAGCGGATCAGCCTGGCTCGAGGCGATGCCGGCGAAGTGCCGCTGGACCAGGTGGCCACGCTCGAAGCGACCACCGGCCCGGTGCAGGTGCGCCGCGAGAACGGCTCGCGCTTCGCCCTGGTGCAGTCCAACGTGGCCGGACGTGACCTGGTCGGTTTCGTCGAGGAGGCACAGGCCGCGGTACTCAAGGATATTCATCTGCCGGCCGGCTACAGCGTGACCTGGGGCGGCCAGTTCGAGAATCAGCAGCGTGCCGCGGCGCGCCTGGCGATCGTGGTGCCGGC
>JBBQQL010000243.1:0-3990 GCA_038215995.1 Lysobacterales bacterium | reverse complement strand
GTGCGATACCAGTGGCTCGATGCCGAGTTCGGCCATGCGCTTGCGGATATGGCGATAGTCGAGGGTGTGCTGGCTCCACGGCGCGATGCTGTCTTCGGGCGTCACGTAGACCACGTCGCACTCGTGCTGGCGCAGCAGCTCTGCGGCGACGCTGGCGTAGTAGAAGCCGTCGTCGTCGAATACCGCCACCCGGCCCTGCGGCAGACGGCCGTCCATCAGGTCGTCGGGTGTATAGATGCGCGCGCCGTCGATGAAGCCACTGATGGCGTTGCCGTTGCTGCGGCCGTAGCCGTCGCGGCGCCAGTGGCAGCCGGTGGCGATCACCACGTGCTCGGCACCGAATTCGAGCACGTCTTGCGCGCTCATCAACGAGTCGCGATAGACCGCTACGTTCGGCAGCTTGTTGATCTGGCCGATGCGCCAGTCGCGTACGCGCGCCCACTCGGCCAGGCCGGGCAGGCGTGCCTCACGAGTGACGCGGCCGCCGAGTTCGCGGCGGGCTTCGGCGAGGCTCACCTCATGCCCGCGCTGGCCAAGTGCTCTGGCCGCTTCCAATCCGGCGGGGCCACCGCCGACCACCAGTACGCGGCTGGCCGAGCGTCGCGGGGCGATGGTTTCGGGGTGCCAGCCCTTGCGCCATTCCTCGCCCATGCTGGGGTTTTGCGTGCAGCGGATCGGCGAGATGGTCATGTCGCCGGAGACGCAGATATTGCAGCCGATGCATTCGCGGATGTCGTCGATGCGGCCCTCTTCGATTTTCTTCGGCAGAAACGGATCGGCGATCGACGGGCGCGCCGCGCCGATCATGTCGAGCACGCCGCGCTTGAGCTGGGCGACCATGGTGTCGGGCGAGGTGAAGCGACCCACGCCGACCACCGGCTTGCTGGTGGTTTTCTTGACGAAGTCGATGAACGGCTCCTGCGCGCCCTCGGCGGCGAAGCGCGAGGGCACCGAGTCGTTGTACCAGGCGGCCACGTTCACATCCCACAGGTCGGGCAGCTCGGCCAGCATGGCGACGATGTCCTTCGCCTCGGCCAGCTCCACGCCGCCGGGGCCGAGCAGCTCCTCGGTGGCGAAGCGCAGCGCCACGGCGCAGGTATCGCCGACCGCGTCCTTGGTATCTTCCAGCACTTCGCGCAGCAGGCGCACGCGGTTTTCCAGCGAGCCGCCGTATTCGTCGCTGCGCTGGTTGCGCCGGCGCTGCAGGAAGTGCATCGCCAGCGACAGGTCGTGCGCGGCGTAGACGTAGATGATGTCCATGCCGGCGCGCTTGCCGCGTACTGCCGCCTCGCGATGCCAGCGGCGGTATTCGCGGATATCGTGCTTGGTCATCGCGCGTGCCTGCGACGGATAACCGTATTTGGACGGCTGATGCGATGGCGCCAGCAGCACCTCGCGCGAGTACAGGTTGGATGCCGTGGGACCGTTGTGCGAAAGCTCCAGCGCCGCCAGCGCGCCGTGCGCGTGCACCTTGTCGCACATCAGCGCCAGCGCCGGGATGTCGCGGTCGTCCCACAGCCGCGCCTCCACGTACGGGGTGAGGTCGCCGCTGGGATGGATCTCGCACTCCTCGGTGGAGACCACGGCCCAGCCGCCCTCGGCCTTGACCTCGCGCATCGCGGCATGGGCCAGCGGCATCGCGTGGCCCATGCCGTTGCAGTGCGGTACCTGGAAGAAGCGGTTCTTCGCCGTCACCGGGCCGATTTTGAGCGGGGTGAACAGGATGTCGTAACGGGGATCGCGCATGGAGATCAGACCTCGGCCGGTAACGTCGCTTTGCGGCGCCAGCGCATGATGATGTAGAGCGGAAGGCCCGCCGCGCCCAGCGCCAGCGCGTACAGGAACGGCTCACGCCCGGTGCCGATGATGGCGAAGATCACATAGGCCGTCGCCAGCGCAGCGACCGCCAGCACCGCGCGGCCGGTGACCCTGCCGCGCCGCCACAGCACCGCCAGCCCAATCGCGCAGAAGAAATACAGCGGCAGGTTGGCTGCGGTGACCACGCGGGTGAGAAAGGTGAAGGCCGCCACCAGCGACTGGCTGTAGCTCATCCAGATCATCAGCGAGGCCAGCGCGCCGGTGACCAGTTGCGCTACCACCGGCGCGCCGTGCCGATTGGTGCGCGAGAACATCGCTGGCAGCACGCCGTTGTTGGCCATCGTGCAGGTGAGTTGACCGACCAGCAAGGTCCAGCCGTTGAGCGCGCCCATGCCGCTGATCACCACGAACAGGGCCAGCCAGCGACCGAAGCCCACGCCAGCGAAGCGATCCATCAGCAACGAGAAGGGTGCGCCGGCGTTGGCCAGCTCGTGCTGGTTGATCAGCAGCAGCGGCACGGTGGAGACGATGATGTAGATCAGCGCGGTCAGCACGGTGCCGGCCATGGTCGCGCGCGGAATCGTGCGCCCCGGGTCATGTACCTGCGCCGCCGGCACGCTGGCCGACTCGATGCCGAGCATGGCGAACAGCGCGATGGTCGAGGCTGCCATCACCGCGCCAAGGCTGATCGGCGTGGTCGGCGGGTGCGCCACGTAGCTGGCCGGCGAGGTCACCAGTACCCAGCCGCCGAGCAGGGCAATCGCCAGCATCGGCAGCAGCTTCAGCACGGTGGTGACGATCTGCACCACGCCACCACTACGCACGCCGAACAGGTTGATGATCACCAGCGACCACAGCAGCAGCAGGGCGAACACGGTCGGCTGGATCACGCCCAGTGGCGGGAACACCACCGTGATGTAACCGACCACGCCGGTGGCCAGCGCGGCATTGGTCAGCCACAGCGAGACCCAGTACGCCCACAGCGACATATAGGCCGGCAGCTCGCCGATGGTCTCGCGGATATAGCCGTAGGGGCCATCGGCGTGCGGCAGGGTCTGCGCCAGATGGGCGAACACGCGGGCGATCGCCAGGCAGCCGAGCAGGGTGATGGTCCAGCCGATCAGCGCATTGAACCCGTACGGCGCCAGCGAAGCGGGCAAAAGAAAGATACCCATGCCGATCACGTTGCCCACCACCAGCGCGGTGCAGGTCCAGAAGCCGATCTTCTTGCTATTGGTCATGTTGGAACTCGCACTGGATACGTCGTCGCCTGACTCCCTCTCCCCCGCGGGGAGAGGGCTGGGGTGAGGGGGCCGTCCGCAGGACGGCTGCTCTGGCTATTCATGGATGTAAAGCACGCGCTGCGCGCGCCCCCTCACCCTACCTCACCCCGCAGGGGAGAGGAGAAAGGCCGGCGCTTGGCCATCAGTCGAGCGACACCGGATGGCCGATCTTGATCACCCCGCGCACCTGGCGCAGGCAATCGATGTCGTGCAGCGGATCGCAGGCCACCGCCAGCAGGTCGGCCGACTTGCCCGGGGCGATCGAGCCGAGCTCGTTCTGCTTGCCAAGCAATTGCGCGGCGTTGATCGTGGCTGACTGGATCGCCTGCAAGGGGGTCATGCCGTAGCGGACCATGTAGGCGAATTGTCTGGCGTTGTCGCCGTGCGGGTAAACCCCGGCGTCGGTGCCGAACGCCATTTTCACGCCGGCCTTGACCGCCTTGCGGAAGCCCTCGCGCTGCGCCTCGGTGGTGTCGGTGTTCTTGCGCAGGGTTTCCGCTGCCCAGCCCTCCTTGCGTCCGACGCTGTCGATGTAGTCACCGTCGTAGATATCGGCGACCAGCCAGGTGCCGTGCTGCTTCATCAGCGCAATGCCTTCGTCGTCGATCAGCGAGCCGTGCTCGATCGAGCGCACGCCGGCACGCACCGCGTCCTTGATGCCCTGGGCACCGTGCGCGTGCGCGGCGACGAAGGTGCCGTGCTTCGCCGCCGCCTCCACCGCAGCGCGGATCTCGGCCTCGCTCAATTCGGATTTGCCCGGTTCGGTGCCGAGGGTCAGTACCGCACCGGTGGCGATCACCTTGATGAAGTCGGCACCGCCGGCAAGGATGTCGTCGACGCGCTGGCGCACTTCGGCGGGCGAGTTGGCCACGCCGCGGCGGAACTCCGG
>JBBQQL010000242.1:0-4023 GCA_038215995.1 Lysobacterales bacterium | reverse complement strand
CTAGGTGAGCGGCTGTTCTCTCGATGTGTAGGTATTGCCAGCTTCTGGTGGCATGGGCGGCCAGTCATCCGGATGGACGCCGTGGCATGCGGTGACGATCCTCTGGCTGTTCAAGCACGGGCGACGGCAAGGTCGCCCGTGACGCGATGTGGGGGCGCCGGCCATTTCCTGCGCAGCGCCCTTTCCTCATCAGCACGTTCCGGTCAGCGCATGCCGCCGCTGGCGTAAAGGTGCTCGCCGTTCAGCCAATACGAGTCGTCGGACGCCAGGAAGGTGACGATCGAGGCAATGTCCTTCGGCTGACCGGTGCGGCCCAGCGGGGTCTGTGCCACGGCGCCGGCTTCAAAATCCGAGCCGATGAAACCCGCGCTATGGGTGCCTTCGGTTTCCACGATGCCGGGGTTGACCGCGTTGACGCGGATCTTGCGCGGGCCGAGTTCGCCGGCCAGCACGCCGGTGATGCCGATCACGGCGCTCTTGGTGGCGGTGTAAACCGCGCTGGCCGGTGGCAGCAGGCGCGAGACCAGTGAGCCGATGTTGATCACACTGGAGCCTTCGCCCATGTGTTTGGCGGCCGCCTGGGTGACCAGCAGCAGACCGAGCACGTTGACGTTGAACTGCTTGTGGAAGTGCTCTTCGGTGATGGCCTCGAGCGGCGCGAACTCGTAGACACCGGAGTTGTTGACCAGCACGTCGAGTTTGCCGAACTGCTTGATGGCGGCGTCGACGATCGCCTGCGCGTCGGCGGCCCTGGAAACGTCACCCTGTGTGGCGAATGCCTTGCCGCCGGCGGCGGTGATCTCGGCGACCACGGCGTCGGCGCCGGTCTTGCTGGAGGCGTAATTGACCACCACTGATGCGCCTTCGGCGGCGAGTGACTTGGCAATGGCGGCGCCGATGCCCTTGGATGCGCCGGTGACGAGGGCGACTTTGCCGGTGAGCTTGCTCATGACGATGTCCTGCTTTGATTTGGGGGAGGGGCTGAATCGGTTCCGGAATTCAGTTGTCCGTAAAATATGAACTATGGAACTAATAGTCAAGGGTTGCTATGCTTCGTGCCATGAAACCGTTGATCCATCCGTCCATCGACACCATCACCGTGGAAGGCATCCTGCATGCGCTGTCCGATCCGGTGCGGGTGGCGATCTATGCCGACATGGCCGGCGCGGGCTGCGCGCAGACCTGTTCCACCTTTTTGCAGGTGGTTGATCGTTCGATTCCCAAGTCCACCTTGTCGCAGCACTTCCGCACCTTGCGCGAGGCGGGGCTGATACGCAGTGAGCGCCAGGGTGTGGAAATGCTCAACACCACGCGTTGTGGCGAGATCGAGCAGCGTTTTCCCGGCCTGCTGCCCGCCATCATGCATGCGCATCGCGTGCAGTTGGCCGAGAAAGTCCGTCCAGCCAGGCGCAGTGCGCCGGCAGGCAAGGCCAGGGCGGACTGACTTCGATTGCCGATGGCCTCGAGGTTTACGCCAACTTTGCGCCGTGCTGTGCCTTCAAAAGGATGGCCAATACCGCTGACCCGGTGGAAAATCTCATGGTGAACGCGGTCGGGCATCCGCGGCGGCAAGCCTGCTAGGCTGTATCGATGCCGCCGCTCGATCGCGTGGCGTCATCATGGCGTTGGGCCGTACGCTGCGTGGCCGCAAAAAAACTTCAGGGAAGTTGTCTGATGGGATCAAGGATTGTCCTCGCGTTTTTTGCCGTGCTCATCGCCTCGTGCAGTGGCAGGCCCCTTACTCTGGCGGAGTGCCGAACCGTGGCGAGCAAGGAGGTCGGCTCTGCGATCAGCCTTGCGCCAGCGGCCGATGCCCCCTCGCTGAAAGAGCACCTGATGCGCAACGTTGCCAGCAGTACCGCCCAATGCGTGGCCGGCCATACCTACCGACGCAGCGACTACCAGTGCATGATCCAGGCAGGCGACCCGCGTGAAACCCGCGAGTGCATCCAGGAGCTGAGCGCGCGCATTTATCACTAAGCAGCACGAGGCGAGAAGTGGTCGGCGGCGCTCGCTGCTACTGCGGCCACCATTCATCCAGTTGCTGGTCCAGCCACTTCGCCACGCGGGTGAATTTTTGCTCATCGATATGGCGCGGCAGGGGTGACTCCTCGCCAAAGCTGGCGTTGAGCTCATCGACCAGCGCGGCATTCCACTCGGGATGAAACTGCACGCCGATATAGCGTGAGCCTGAGGCGAACATCTGCTGCGTGCAGCCTTCGCTGCGGGCCAGCGAGCGCGCGCCGGGCGGCAGGGTGAAGCTGTCCTCGTGCCATTGCAGGGCATCAAGCGCGCTGCCGTCGCTGAACTCGATGCGGGTCCAGCCGGTTTCGGCCTGATCCAGTGCCAAGATCGTCGCGCCAAGCGCATCGGCCAGCAGTTGTGCGCCCAGGCAAATGCCGAACAACGGAATTTCATCGGCGATGCGCTCACGCAACCATGCCCGTTCGCGTTCCAGCCATGCCGGTGCGTGGTTGACTGCATACGGTCCACCGAGCAGCAGGCAGGGATGATGGGTCACCGCTGGCAATTGGCCGAGATCGGCGCGATGGATGTCCAGCGTGACCCCGCGTCGCGTCGCCCACGCCGCAATCTCGCCGACGCCTTCGACGGGGTGGTGCTGCATGACGATCAGTCGTCGGGTCATGGCGGGTCCGTTGCTGTCGGGGCGTCTGCCGATTCGGCGCGCCCTTGGCCACGCTGGTGGCTTCCGTGGATGCCATCATTCCGCTCAAAGTCTAACGCAAGGGCGTTGGAGCAACCGGCGCGTCGTCGTCATCCATGCTCCAGCGCAATCGGCCCGCGGAAAAACTGACCCGAAGGTGGCGATGTTTTGCGAGGTAGCGCGCGCCCACGATGGCTGCGCCGACGCCGGAAGCACCGCCCAGGGCCAGGGCCCAGCGCGGGCCCAGCGTGTCGGCCACCCAGCCGACGATGGGGGCGCCGATCGGGGTGCCACCCATCGCGATGGCGAGCACGATCGCGATCACCCGCCCGCGCATGGCGGGCGTGGTCGTCATCTGCGCCAGGCTCAGGGTGGAGGTAGTGAACGTCTGCGCGGAGATGCCGATGATCACCAGTGCCGCGGCGAACAGCAGTTCGTTCGGCATCAGCGCTGCCAGCGTGCAGCCCAGCCCGAACACGCTGGCGCCGATCATCAACAACGGGATGCCGGGTTTGTCGCGTTGTGCTGCGAGCAGGGCGCCGGCGATCGAGCCGATGGCCATCGTCGAGGTGAGCAGGCCATACGTGCCGGCGCCGGCATGGAACACGCTGACCGCCATGGTCGAAATGTAAATGGCGAAGTTCAGGCCGAAGGTGCCGATCAGCAGCAGCTTGAACAGCACGGCCATCAGGTCCGCTCGCTGGCGTACGTACCGAAAGCCTTCGACCAGGCCTCCGCGCTTGCGCAGCGCTTTTTCCGTGCGATGCAGATCGGCGACGCGCAGTCTCCACAGCGCCACAAGCACGGCGGCGAATGAAGCGGCATTGATCACGAATACCCAGCCCGTGCCGACCCCTGCGATCAGCAGGCCAGCGACGGCCGGACCGATCATGCGCGCGGCATTGAACGAGGTGGAATTCAGTGCCACCGCATTGGACAGGTCGGCCTCGCCCACCATCTCGGCGACGAAGGTTTGCCGTGCGGGCGAGTCGAACGCTGTCACACAGCCGAGCAGCAAGGCAAACACATATACCTGCCACAGCTGCACGGTGCCGCTGAGGGTGAGCAGGCCCAGCGCCAGCGCCAGCACGCCCATCGCCGCCTGGGTGGCGATCAGCAGCTTGCGTCGATCCAGATGGTCGGCGGCAAAGCCGCTCAACGGCAGCAGCACGACCATGGGCCCGAATTGCAGCGACATCACGATGCCCACCGCGGTGGCGCTGTGATGGGTCAGTTCGGTGAGTACGAGCCAGTCCTGGCCGATGCGCTGCATCCAGGTGCCGATGTTGGACACCACCGCACCACCGGCCCAGAGTCGGTAGTTGCGACTTTTCAGTGAGCGGAACGTGCCTTTCATC
>JBBQQL010000241.1:0-4087 GCA_038215995.1 Lysobacterales bacterium | reverse complement strand
GCGCTGATTGAAGTGGACGACTTCCATTTTTGGTCTCCTTGCGAATGAGTTGGCAGGAGTCCATGAAGGCGCTGTTCTGCCAGCAAGCCAAGGCCATTCCTCGAGGGTCGTGGCGTCCTACTTCGGTGCGTCGTTCAGCTCGTAGCTGGTGCTGCGGCCACCGGCATCCGATTTCCGCAGGACGCCACGCGCCAGCAGATCCGTGATGTCGCGCAGGGCCGTGTCGGGCGAACACTTGGCGATCGCAGCCCACTTGCTGCTGGTGAGTTTGCCCTCGAAGCCGTCCAGAAGCCGGTTGACCAGCTTCGCCTGCCGCTCGTTCAGCGGCGCAGAACCGGGCGCAGCCCAACGCTGCCAGAAGCGCGTCTTGACTAGCACGGCGTCGAGCGTGTGCTGTGCCTGGTCGACGGCGCGATGCAGCGTGGCGAGGAACCACGCGAGCCACTCGGTGACATCCAGGGATGCCTTTTGGGTGCGCTCCAGGATGTCGTAGTAGGCCTTGCGCTCGCGCTGGATCTGCGCCGACAGGCTGTAAAAGCGCTGCGGGCTGTCATCGGCACGTGCCAGGAACAGGTCACCGACGGCGCGCGCGATGCGGCCGTTGCCATCATCAAACGGATGCAGCGTGACGAACCACAGGTGCGCGAGCCCGGCCGTGATCAGCGGTGGCTCATTCGACGCGCTGTTGGCCCAGGCCAAAAAGCGGGCGGTCTCGGACTCAAGCTGAGCGGCCGGCGGCGCTTCGAAATGCACGCGTTGGCGCCCCAGTGGGCCCGACACCACCTGCATCGGACCGGTGGCGTCACTGCGCCAGCCGCCCACGGTGATCCTGACCAGACCCGAATAGCCCGTGGGAAACAGGGCGGCCTGCCACCCGAACAGACGGTCCCGGGTGAGCACGGCGTTGCAGTTGGTGGTGGCGTCGAGCACCATCTCGACCACGCCTTCGACGTTGCGATCCACTGGGCCGAGCGCGCCGATGTCGACGCCGAGTCGGCGCGCGATGGAGGAGCGCACCGATTCGACGTTGAGTTGCTCGCCCTCGATCTCGCTGGTCTTGATCACGTCCTCGGTCAACACAGACAGGCTGGCCTGGTCGCGCAGAGCCATGCCGACATCGGCCAGTCGGCCCATCAACAGACCCTGAGCGCGGCTGACGTCGGCCAGTGGCTGGACCAGGGCAGCCAGATCAAAGCGCCAGGTTGGCCAGTCGCTGGCCTGCCAGATGTAGGTGTAATCGCCGCCGTTCATGCGGAGATTATGCGGTGCATTCTCCGCATGCGCAAGTTATTCGCCGCAACGCGTGCGTCGATTGAAGGCGCCATTCACCGCATAGGTGAAGTCAAACGATGCATTCCGGCCCTGCGATGGGATTGGATCAGGTGCGATTCTGGGCGTCACTTGGAACTGGACCTGGATCCATCGGCCTTCCTTGCGGACGCCGGTTCGATTCCGAGACGCGGAATCAAACTGGCAACCTTCCTGGCGGTCATGGCGGAAGGCGTCTTGGGGGTTGCGCTACTACGATCGACCTCGTTGCCGGCTGGTTTCGCACCTTTCCGCATCGGTATGCGCCAGTTGTAAAGCGCTCAGTTGGCGAGGTTTGGCGCGGGTCTCTGCCCCACCACCAATTCGTAGTTCCAGGCAATCCAGCGAAGACCTTAAACCCAGGTAAATGCGAGTTTTTTTATGTCCCCACGGGGTAACAGCGTCCGCCAAAGTCTTTTGACATCCGGGGGTAATCGGGGGGGGTTCTGGCGGTAACTGGGCCACTCAACGAATGAAAGGGACTCGCTTTCACTGTGGGTACGAATTAGAGGCATCCCTGCCCAGGGGAATGCTGTCTCCGCGATCGAACGAAAAAAAGCCCCGACCAGAGTCGAGGCTCGAAGCATGGGACGGGAGGGGTAGCGGGTCCGCCCCAAGTCTTGCAAATGGAAGCTCGCAAGAGCTTCCGTCATGGACAAAAGACTACTGAGGAATAATGACGGTATCGATCACGTGGATCACGCCGTTGCTCGCGATCACGTCGGCGCCCACCACTTTGGCGTTGTCCACCATGACGCCGCTGCTGTCCTTCTTGACGGTGATCGACGAGCCTTCGATGGTCTTCACCATGCCGGACTTCACGTCCTTCGACATCACTTCACCGGCGACGACGTGGTAGGTCAGGATCTTGGTAAGTTTGGCCTTGTCCTTCAGGAGCGCTTCGATGGTGCCGGCAGGCAGCTTTGCAAACGCTTCATCCGTCGGGGCAAATACGGTAAAGGGGCCCTTGCCCTTGAGCGTGTCCACCAAGCCGGCGGCTTCGAGGGCCGCAGCCAGCGTCTTGAAGGAGCCAGCCGCAACGGCCGTATCCACGATGTCCGCCTTGGCGTTCGGATTGGCAAAGGCAACGCTGCTGACTAGTAGTGCGAAAGCGGCGAACAGGGTGCGAAAAACGTTCATTGGATGATCTCCATTGTTGGATATTAAAGTTGGAAGCTAGAGGTTGTCAGGGTTACTCCCCCCGCAACGTTGTCTAGGACAAATGATTTTTCTATCGAGTTCCGGAAGGCAACGAATATTGACAAGTTGTCTTGTAGCGTCGCGGTTTAGCGACGGTCTGGCCCCGTGTTTGATCAGTCAGTGGTTTTTCCGGATGTTGAAACCACTGGTGCGACGGCCACCTTGGACAGAATCACAGAGATCGGTTTTGTCGAAGCAAGAGATGGACAGCTTTTCGAAGAACGATCCCCGCTGATGACCCCCCGGACAGCGCATTCCTGTCGCGATCGAAATGCAGACGGCCATCACCAACGCGATGATTGCGGACGCTCCGTGCTTCGAACGCCTCAGTTCCGAATCGTATCGCCGCCTCGACGGCAAGTTCCTCGTGGCGCACAACGCACGCTTCGATTGCCGGTTTCGCCGCAGCGAGTTCGCCCAGGTGGGTCTTCGCTTGTTGGCGCCGACCGAAAACTGAGCCGGGTGTTCAACCTACCTTGCTGCTTTTATGAGCAGCGGGGATGAGAGGAGTGATCACCATCGAGATGGTTGGCAGGATTCGGCGGATGCACCGGCGGGACAAGGTGTCGGTGCGCGAGATTGCGCGGAGCACGGGGCTCTCGCGCAACACGGTGGTGAAGTGGTTAGCCGAGGCGGTGCAGGGGGCGCCGAAGTATCGACGGGCGCCGCAGCCCACGAAGCTTGGGCCGTTTCACGAGGCGATCGAGCAGGCGCTGGTAGCCGATGCGCGGCGTCCCAAACGCGAGCGCCGCACGACACGCGCGCTGCATCGGGAGATGAAGGCGGCGGGGTACGCGGGCGGCTACAGCCGCCTGACGGACTTCATCCGTGGGTGGCGCGGCGCGGGATCTACGACAACATGAAGACGGCGGTCGACAAGGTTAGGAAGGGCAAGGGCCGGGTGGTTAATGCGCGCTTTGGCGCGATGTGCGCGCATTACCTGGTCGAGCCGGGGTCGTTCACATAGACCAGCTTGTCACCGGGCGTGAGATCACCTTCGAACAGGTGGTTCACCTTCTCGATCAATTCGGACAGTGCGACCTTCGATTTGTCCTGTACCTGCCCTGAGCCCATCTCCCCGTCGGATAGATCGGGGCGGGTTGACCGGTACGCAATTACAGCTTGGAGTCGCCCAGGCTCTTGATCGTGTAGGCCGTCAGCTTCAGCGCCGACAGGTCCACGCCCTCGCGCTCGCGCCCGAAGTTCAGCAGCGGCAGCTGCAGCTGCAGCCGGAAGAAGATCGACCGCTTCTCGATGTCCGTGTTGCCGTAGTCGAAGATCTGCGACAGGAAGCCATAAACGCGCACGTAGGCACCGATATCGGCCTTGAACAGCAGCAGCGCGTCCATCCGGTCCTTGGCTGGCCGCGCAGAACACTTCCACGGCGCTCGCCACTCGGCTGCGCCGCTACACCACGCCGACGGTACTGGCCATCGACTTATGTGCTGTACGCAATGATGTGGAGTCGCTCGGCCACTTCGGCCTCAAGCGCGGTACTTCACCTCAGCGACTCAACATAACTGAAGAATTGGGCTATAGCGTGAGACTCCCTAACCAACGACGGGGTCATCATGCTGCG
>JBBQQL010000240.1:0-4102 GCA_038215995.1 Lysobacterales bacterium | reverse complement strand
TGCCGTGGCAGTCAGCGGCTGGGATATCGTGTTTACCGCGCTGCCGCACCTGCTGCAGACCGGCAACGAACCGCTGCGCCTTTTCCGTGAGCTGCAGCAACTGGGGCGACTGGAAGTCGCCCGTGCCTTCGTGGTCGATGCCGCGCCGGAACGGTTGGTCGAGCTTGATCCGACCATTTGCTACATGGGCTGGGTGCTGCATCTGCATGGCGACGTGCCGCGCGCGTCCGTTGACGCGGTATTCGACTGGCTCGACGGTGACTGCGAGCTGGTCATCAAGCCGCTGTCCGAGGCGCCTGCGCCAGCCGCTGCCGCGGCGCCCGTGCCCGCTGTGGCATTGCAGCGCCGCAGCCCACCGGTGGCGGCGGCCAAACCGGCCGCGCAGGCGCCCACTGCCAGTGAAGGCGGCTCGATCCGGGTCGATATCGACAAGATCGACGCCCTGATCAACATGCTGGGCGAACTGGTGATCACCCAGTCGATGCTCAGCGATATCGGCGAGAAATTCGATCCGTCGCAACTGCCGCGCCTGCGCGAAGGGCTGCTGCAACTGGAGCGCAACACGCACGAGTTGCAGGAAAGCGTGATGCGCATCCGCATGCTGCCGATCGGCTCGGTGTTCAACCGCTTCCCACGCCTGGTGCACGATCTTGAGCGCAAGCTCGACAAGCGCGTCCGACTGGAATTGCTCGGCGAGCACACCGAACTCGACAAGACCGTGCTGGAAAAAATCGGTGACCCGCTGGTGCACCTGGTGCGCAATGCGATCGATCACGGCCTGGAGACACCGGCCAAGCGGCGCGCCGCCGGCAAGTCGGAAACCGGAACACTCAAGCTCAACGCGTATCACGAGGGCGGCAATATCGTGGTGCAGATCAGCGACGACGGTGCCGGCCTGAACCACGCGGCGATCATGGCCAAGGCGCAACAGCGCGGCCTGATCGACGTGGGCCAGGAGCTCAGCGATGCGGAAATCGCCGAGCTGATCTTCCAGCCGGGCTTTTCCACCGCCGAGCAGGCTACCGATTTGTCCGGTCGCGGCGTCGGCATGGATGTGGTGCGTCGAAACGTACGCGACCTGGGTGGCAGTGTCGGCGTACGCAGCGTGACGGGCAAGGGCAGCACCTTCACCATCGCGCTGCCGCTGACCCTGGCCATCATCGATGGCCTGGTGACCTCGGTAGGTGACGAGCGCTATATCGTGCCGCTCACTTCCATCATCGAATCGTTGCGTCTGCCGGCACAAGCGGTACGCAAGATCGCCGGCGGTGGCGAGGTCTTCCATTTTCGCGACGCGTATCTGCCGCTGGTGCGCCTGCACCACGCGTTTACCTGCGACAAGGCCGTGACCGAGATCGAGCAGGGCATCGTGGTGGTGATCGAGGACGACGGGCGCCGTGTAGGCCTGCTGGTAGACGATCTGCTCGGTCAGCAGCAAGCGGTGATCAAGTCGCTGGAGGCGCATTACCAACGGGTGCAGGGGATCTCCGGCGCCACCATCCTCAGTGACGGATCGGTGGCCCTGATCGTGGATGTTGGTGGCGTGGTGCAGCTGGGTCTGCGCAGGAAGGCGGCCTGATTTTGGCTGGCCGTTCATTCAAGTTCGCCCCATTCATGCCGACACAAGAACAGGTAGCAGGACGCTTGCAGGCGTCCTCCACGAGGTAACAGGCCATGCACGAAGACAAGCAAATCGCAGCACAGGTTTCGCAGCAGCTCACCTTCGCCCTGGCGGGGGAAGAGTACGGCGTGGAAATTCTCGCCGTACGCGAAATTCGCAGTTGGTCGCGGGTAACCCGCATTCCCCAAACGCCGGACTACGTGCTTGGTGTGCTGAACCTGCGCGGGGCGATCGTGCCCATCATGGATCTGCGCCTGCGCTTTGGCCTGAAGCGCGAGAGCTACGGCGACGAGACGGTGATGATCATCGTGGCCGTGGGTGAGCGCCTGTTCGGCATCGTGGTCGACGCGGTCTCCGATGTGATCGATATCGACCCGGCGGCGACCAGGCCAGTACCGGACATGGGCGCGGTGGTGGATACCCGTTATCTGAAAGGCCTGGTGACGCATGAGGAGCGGATGGTGATGTTGCTGGATGTGGAAAAACTGATGCGTCCAGAAGACGTGGAAACGCTGGATTCGGCGCTGCCGACACTCCGTGAAGTTGAAGTTGCAGCCTGACCCGGGAACCGAAATGAAGATGAAAAAATTCAAAGATTACCTGTCCCGATTCACCACCTTGAGTGTCAAGGCGCGGCTGATCGGGGTACTCGGGATGCTCTGCGCGATGCTGCTGGTCGGCGCCTGGATCGGGCTTGGCGGCATGGCGAAGGCCAACGAGAGTGCACGCAGCATCTATCAGGATGAACTGATTCCGCTGACCAGCATCAATGAAGCGGCCCGTGGCTCGCTGAACAACTTCATTGCCCTGAGCGAAGCGGCATACCACAAGGACGACAAGTCGATCGTCGCGCAGAAGCTCCAGGATGTAGCCAGGAACGAGGCGTCGGACGCGGCGATCATCAAGGCCTTGAGCCAGACTTCCATGTCTCCGCCGGTGAAGAAGCAGTGGGCGGCTTTTCAGAGCGCGCGCAGCGATGTCTCCGATTCAATGGCCGAGATCAAGGACTCACTGGGCAAGGCCGACGACGATACCAATGGCCTGCTGTACTCCGATGTGCTTCCCAACGTATCGATCATGACATCGGAAATGAGCAAGTTGATCAAGATGCAGGTGGACGAGAGCAAGCAGAAATACGACATGGCGCTGACCAGCTATCACCGTATTCGCGTGATGACATTCGGCGCGCTTGGCGCGGGCATGTTGCTGGCCGTGATGATGGCCTTCTTCCTGATTCGTTCGATCGTCGGCACCTTGAATCGCGCCGTGCATGTGGCCAACGCCATTTCCCAGGGCGAGCTGGGCCACAATATCCGGACGCGTCGCAAGGATGAGTTGGGCCGTCTGCTCGAAGCCTTCCGCACGATGGATGAGCGTTTGACCCTGACCGTCGGTGAAGTGCGTCGGGGATCGGATGCCGTCAGTACCGCTGCGCAGCAGATTGCGCATGGCAACGACGACCTCAGCCAGCGTACGCAGGAGCAGGCCTCCAGCCTGGAAGAGACCGCCTCGTCGATGGAACAGATGACTTCGACGGTGAAACAGAATGCAGAGAACGCCAGTCACGCCAACCAGCTGGCTCGCGGTGCCCGTGAACAGGCTGAACGTGGTGGTGAAGTGGCCGGCCGCGCGATCCTTGCAATGAGCGAGATCAACGCGTCCAGCTCCAAGATTGCCGACATCGTCGGGCTGATCCAGGAGATCGCCTTCCAGACCAACCTGCTGGCGCTGAATGCGGCGGTGGAGGCAGCCCGCGCCGGTGAGCAGGGTCGCGGTTTTGCCGTGGTGGCCACCGAGGTGCGCAGCCTGGCCCAGCGCAGCGCTGGTGCGGCGAAGGAGATCAAGGGGCTGATCAACGACAGCGCGGAAAAAGTGCGCAGCGGCTCCGAGCTGGTCAATCAGTCGGGCAAGGCGCTGGCCGAAATTGTCGACAGCGTGAAAAAGGTCACCGATATCGTGGCCGAGATTGCCGCCGCCAGCCACGAGCAGTCCGCCGGCATTGACCAGGTCAACAACGCGGTCATGCAGATGGACGAGATGACCCAGCAGAACGCGGCGCTGGTCGAGCAGGCAGCGGCCGCCGCACGCGCCATGCATGAGCAGGCCGGCGAGCTGACCAGCCAGGTCGGCTTCTTCCGCCTGTCCGGCGAGCCGACCATGGCCACCTCGACGCCAGCAGCGAAGAGTGCAGTAGCCGAGGCCGAGGCCGTATTCGCGGCGGTTCGCAACACGCCTGCCAAGTCCCCCGCGGCGGCACGTCCGGCACGCGTGGCTGCGGAAGCAACCAGCGTCACGGGTGTGTGGAAGGAATTCTGAGGTGAACGGCATCGCCCGCATGATGGATGACCAGGGCACGGCTGGCGCGATGAGCGGTGGTGGTCCGGTGCTGGGCGAAGCCGAGTTTCATTACCTGCGAGCCTTCGTGCTCGAGCAGTGTGGCATTTCGCTGGGCGATCACAAGCGCCAGTTGGTGCAGGGGCG
>JBBQQL010000239.1:0-4141 GCA_038215995.1 Lysobacterales bacterium | reverse complement strand
CTGGTAGATGCCCATCTCGTTGCCGAGATATTCCGAGTACAGGCCCCAGCCCTCGCCATAGGCGGAGATGTAACCGTTGCGGCGGAATTCGGGTTGGCCGTGGCTCTCGTCGGCCAGCTCCAGCTGCAGCGCGTGGCCCGGGTACGACTCGTGCAGGGTCAGCGCCGGCATGTTGAACAGCGGCCGCGACTTCAGGTCGTAGGTGTTGACCAGATAGACGTCCGGACCGCCGCGGCCGGAGGTGTAGTACGGCGCGATATCGGCCGGTACCGGCTTGATGGTGAAGCGCTCGCGCGGCAGGTGATCGAAGAATTTCGAGAGCTGGCCGTCGACTTCCTTGGCCACCCACGCGGTACGGTCAAGCAGCTCCTGCGGTGTCCTGGCATAGAACTGCGGGTCGCTGCGCAGGAACTTGAGGAACTCGGGGAAGCTGCCCCTGAAGCCACTCGCCTGCATCACCGTGAGCATCTGCGCGTGGATTTTCGCCACCTGCTCCAGTCCGATCTGATGGATCTGACCGGGGCTGAGGTCGAGCGTGGTGTATTCATGAATCTGTTGGCGATAGAACGCCTTGCCATCGGGCATCGCCTCGGCGGCGAGCGTGGTGCGCGCGTGCGGCACGTACTGGTCATCGAAGAACTTCAGCAGCTTGGCGTAGGCGGGAATCACCTCGTCGCGAATTTCCTGCAGGGCCTGGCCTTGCAGCGCCTGCGCCTGATCGGCGGGGATGGAATCCGGCAGCTGCTTGAACGGCGCATAGAAGCTGCTCTGCAGCGGGTCCTTCAGGTTGGCTACCGCCGCGATCGATACATCGCGCCCCTTCAGCACCTCGCGCGGCACGCTGAAGCCGCGCTTCAGGCCCAGTCGCATGTTGGCGATCTGCTGGTCGAAATAGGCGGGGATCTGGCTCAAGCGCTCGAGGTACCGACGGTAGTCGTCGGCGCTGTGCAGCTTGTCGCCGCCCAGCTCGTAACCGATGTCCGACCAGAACGCCGAGTCGCTGTTGAACGGCATCTGCCAGTTCCTGAATTTCTGGTCGGCGATGAAATTGCCGATCTGCTCGCGATAGACCGCGTAGTTGACCTGGTTGGCCGGCGACAGCTGCGCGACGTCGATGCCATCGAGCTGCTTCATGACGCCCTGCCAGTACGTCAGCCGCGCCTGCTGACTCGCGGCATCGACCTGATCGAGGCTGGCTTTGCCGGCTTGCGCTTCACCCGAGGCGCTGATGCCGGATTGACCGGTGCGCCAGGCCCATTCGCTGCTGTAGATGCCCTGGAAGCGCGCATCGGTGTTCTGATCCGCATGCGCCACGCCCACCAGCAACGCCGCCGCCAGACCCAGCCATGTCCATCTTGTTGCGATCATCACGATGCAGCCTCTTGTTGAGTCGTGTCAGGGGGCAACGCCGTCGCGGCGTCCTCGACGCTCCAGTAGTCCAATGCCGCGGCCGGCAACTGGGGCAACTCCGCGCGCTCGAGCACGGCGCGCACGAGATCCTTCAATCGTGCCACACGCAGGCTGATGTCACGAGCGGCGAGCCAACCCGCGAAATCGGCCAGCGACTCCAGCGTGGTGCCGTCCAGGTCGGGCGATTCTTCCAGGCTCAGTACTACCGTGCGGCGGCCCGCGTGGGCTTCCACACTTTGCCGCGCCAGCGCCATGACCGCCTCGGCATTGGCGAAGAACAACGGCTGCTCCGGGCGCAGGATCAGCACGCCGGCAGGCTCGAGTGCCTGCGGATGCGCCTGTACATCGACATAGTCGTGACTGTCGCCCAGTCGACCCAGCACACTGATCCGCGGGGTCGCCAGTTGGCGCAAAAGCATCACCAGGCTGAAGGCGATCGCCACCAGCAGGCCGTTGAGGATGCCCAGGCTCAGCACCGCCGTCACCGCCGCCAGCGCCACCAGCCGATCGCGCTTCCAGCGAAAATACGGCCGGAATACCTCCAGCCGCCAGGACTTGCTCACGGCGTGAATGACGATGGCCGCCAGGACCGGCACCGGGATGCGCTCGATCCAGCGCAACAGCAACGCGACCATCAACAACAGCACGCCGGCAGCGACCAGGCCAGCCAGCCGCGAACGCGCCCCGGCGGCCTCGTTGGCGGACGTGCCCGAGTAGCCGGCACCGACCGGCATGCCGTGCAGCAGGCCCGACAACGCGTTGGCCAGACCCAGCACCAGCAGGTCGCGGTTCATCCGGACGTGATCGCCATGCTTCAGCGCAAAGGCGCGAATCGAGCCATACGACTCGGCGTACAGCACCAGCAACACGGCCGCCGCCAGCTCGATGCTGGGCAGCCACTGGCCGCTGCCTGGCCACAGCGGCATCGCCCAGACGGGTACCAGATCGATCGCACCGGTGAGCGTCACGCCACGCGGGGCCAGCCAGCCGGACGCGGCAATCCCCAGCACAATCACCAGCAGGCTGCCCGGCACGCGGCGCCAGCGCTCGCCCAGAAACAACAACAGCAAGGCAACCACGCCGGTGCCGGCGACATAGGGCTGGATCTGCCCCAGAGTCTGGAGCACGCTGGCCAGCAGCAGGGGCACGAAGTCGCCATGCAGGGGCGGCAGACCGGTGAGATTGGGCAGTTGCTTGAGCGCGATCACCGCGGCCAGACCGAAGGTGAAACCGCGCAACACCGGCCGCGCGATCATGTGCGACAAGCCGCCCAGCCGCGCCATGCCGGCGATCAGGAAGCAGCCGCCGGTGAGCAGCACCATGGTCGCTGCCACCGCCGCTCGCACCGCGCCGTCCGGGCCGGCCAGTGCCAGCGTGCCGACGGCCAGCACCGCCGCCGAGGACGAGGTCGCCGAGACAATCGCGTAGCGGCTGCGACCGAACAGTCCGTAGCAGATCAGACCGACAAACAAGGCAGTTACGCCCGCCTGCGGCGGCAGCCCGGCAATGCTGGAATAGGCCACTGCCTCGGGCAGCAGCAAGCCGGCGATCGACAGCCCGGCGAGCACATCCATCAGCCGGTCGCTGCGCCAGCTTGCCGACGTTGACGCATCCCTCATCCGATCGCTCCGCTCCAGCCCGGCAGATAGCCGGCCTCGTGTGAATGCGCCAGCGACAACGCCTGCTGCAAATCCTTGTCGGTGATCCTGCCGCCGCGCAACTTGATGCGCGTGCGGTAGAAATCGGCCCACAGGAATTCGGCGTAAGGGGTGGCGTCCTTGGCGCATCCGCCGCTCTCGCGCACCCGCGCGGCAAGGCTGCGGTAGGGGTCATCGATCAGCGCGGAAAGGTTGACGGGAAACACCTCGTAGTCGCAGCGCCGGCCCTTTCCGTCGTACGGATGAGCCCAGCGGTTGAACTCCATCGTGCGCCAGAACACGGTGGGCGCCAACCACGAGAAATCGCGCTGGATCAGCACCGAGACTTTCTTCACGCCTTCTTCCAGCAAGGCCAGACCAAGATGATGATGGTCGACGATGTAGACCTGTTGCCTTGGCCCCAGCACGCCGGGAAAGCAGTGCGCTTCGAGCAACTGCTTGCGCTTCTTCTTGCCCAGCGTCTCCCACTCGGCACGCTTGGCCGCCACCTCGGCCTTGCCCACGGTGAGCTGGGTCGGCCGCAACGCGCCCGGCGCAACCGACAACAACGGATGATGCACTGCTGACGACATCGCAAGACTCCCGCCCAACCAACCCTGCCGACCAGCGTACCTGAGCGGCGCGGCGCTGATCAGTCCATGCCGGCGTAGTAGCCGCGCATCGCCTTGAGATACGCTGCCATGTCGCAGCCCGCACGATCCTCGAAGCGCTCGCCGGTATCGTCCACCGATTCGATCCGGTCAGGCCGGAAGTTGCGAAAATCCCGACGCAGGCGGCACCAGCTGCCCAGCGTCCACTTGCCGCCCCAGAACGCCAGGCACAGCGGCTCGACCTGGCGCGTGCTGAGCGTGCCGCCCTCGTCGCGATAGGCCAGTTGCAGCACCTGGTGCGCCTCGATCGCCGCGTGCAACTGGTCGAGTCGGGCAGCAAAGGCGGCCTGATGTTCGTCGCGCCATACCGGTGCGTAGATGCGCGTGCGCTCGGAGCGTTCGCGCAGTGCAGGCGGCAGCACCGCCTCGATTTTCATCAGCGCCGTCTGTGCGCCCTGCGCCAGCTTTTCGCCGGCAAAGGCC
>JBBQQL010000238.1:0-4252 GCA_038215995.1 Lysobacterales bacterium | reverse complement strand
CCGCCATTCCCAGCGCCACGATCACGGCAATGATGTTGACCACGCGCCCGCTGTCCGGATGCGCTGGATCATAGGCACCTGACAGTGCAACCGGCAGATGCAAGCCGGTGATCTGGGTGATCAGCGATTGCAGATAATTGGATGTGCCGGCCGCGACCACGCCGACAATCAGCGCGTATTCGACCAGCAGATCCCAGCCGATGATCCAGGCCGGCAATTCACCCAACACGGCATAGCCGTAGGTATAGGCACTGCCGGTGACAGGAATCATGCCGGCAAACTCGGCATAAGCCAGCGCCGCACAGGCGCTGCCGATACCGGCAACGATGAAGCTCAGAATGATCGCCGGGCCGGCATTGAGCGCTGCTTCATTGGGCGCGAGCACGAAAACGCCCACCCCGACGATCGCTCCCACGCCGATGGCAGTGAGCTGCCAGACGCCCATCGTGCGACGGAAATCACTGCTCTTTCCAGCTTCGCTCTGCAACCGCTCCACAGACTTGTGGCGCACCAGCTTGCTTAGAAAACTCATAGATTGACCCCTTGAAACCAACGCGTAGCATAGCAAGTCGTCGTGGTCACGTCTTAACAAGTGGCCAGAGTAACCTCATATGGACGTCCATACGCCGTCTGATGCTCGACTGCCCGGGCGTGTCTTTCGGCACGCTGAAAGCCAGGGAATCAAGGTTCCGAAGTTCACCAGCACATGCTGCGCTGCGCCCGAGCATCACAATAGATGGAAGGGAAAAGGGGCAATGCATGCTGCCGACCAACTTCCATCTGGGCCAGACGTAACCGCGCACGTACCTCCGTATCAACCGGACCGCTCGCGGTGGGTATGGAGAAGCACCGCAAACCTGCAGGATACGTTTCGCGCAATCGATGCTTCAGCCCGCAACGGCATCGTGATGAACATTGGCCGGTGGCTGCGCAGCACCCAGCCACGGCAGCAGCAGCGCGCTGAGGCCAAAGATCACCAGCAGCCCGGCTGCCGCGTAGCCGTCCAGATGCGCGATGCCGAACCAGCGCCCCAACAGCAACGGCAGCGCGGCGGTCAGCAGCGTACGCACGCCCTCGATCCAGAACGCGACGCGGCGGCTTTCCATCAGCGCCCCGATCACGCTCAGGCTGACCACCATATACAAGGCGTACGCCAACAGCGTGGCCAGACTGGCGTGCGCGGTGAGCCCGAGAAAATGCGTGGCCATGCCCAGCAACAGAGCGAACTGGATCAGACAATAAGTCGCCAGCGCCGCCGACATCGGCGGGTTGTAGGTTTCACGGCCGATGTCGTAATCAGGCTTCGGATAGCGTGACGCCACATCGCTCGGTCGCCAGCCCGGTCGGCGAAACCATAACTGCAGCTTGTCGCGCCAGCGCGTCGCGCGGCGCGCCTCCACCGCCGTGGCCCAGTACACCTCGGCGTTCGCCCACAGCGGGTTCCAGCTGCGCAGAGGCGAACGGGTGCCATATACCGGACGGTCGCTGTCGTCCTCCTCGACGAAAGTACCGAACAGGCGATCCCACAGAATCAGGATGCCGCCATAGTTGTGATCGAGATACCTGTCGTTGGTGGCGTGATGCGCGCGGTGATTGGACGGCGAGCAGAACACCCGGTCGAACCAGCCCAGCTTGCCGACCTGCTCGGTATGTACCCAGAACTGATACAGCAGGTCGATCAGCGCCACCGCCACGAACACCTCGACCGGGTAACCCAGCAGCGCCATCGGCAGATAGAAGATCCAGCCAAGCAGGCCACCGGTACTGGTCTGGCGCAACGCGGTGGACAGGTTGTATTCCTCGCTCTGATGATGCACCACGTGCGCCGCCCACAGGATATTCACCTCGTGGCCCATGCGGTGCAGCCAGTAATAGAGAAAGTCGTACAGCACCAGTCCGCTCACCCAGACCCACACGCTGCCGGCGGGCAGGTCAAAAAGCGCCAGATGTGCCGCGCACCAGGCGTAGATTCCCAGCGTCAGCAGTTTGGTGAACACGCCCGCGATCTGCGACATCACCCCCAGCCCGATGCTGTTGATGGTGTCGTTGCTGCGATACACCTGCCTGCCCCGGCGCCGCGCCACGAAAAATTCGATCGCGATCAGTACGAAAAAGAACGGCGTCGCCCAGGTGATGATCAGTTCCGAAGTATTCACTGCACCGTCCTCGCCTGAGCCGGCAGAGCGATGTGCTGCAGCAGCCGGGCGATCCAGCAAAGCGTCAGGACGCAGGTCACAAACACCCCCGCGTCAGCCACGGTGGCCGGTGCATGGGCGCCTCTCCACGCCACCAGGCCACCGCTGAACATGAAGCTCAACGCTGCGGCAATCGACAGCCAGGTGCCGCGACGCCGATCGTGCGGAAGAACGGATACGGATGAATCCATGCGGCAAGACCTTTGAGGACACCCTCTTGATCATAACCAAGCCTGCGCCGCTTGCATGCAGTCGCCTGGGCCGATTTCAACCGGGGGCCCATCCGCGTGGCGATTGGCACGTTGCCTGATGATGCCAGGCCTGATGGTTGCAGCATCAGCCTTCCGCCAGTGATCGACACATCGCCGCAAGCTTGGGCAATGGCATCTGCAGATCAGCGTGCGGATCCATTTCGACCGTGCCGGACGGCAGCGCCGACGGAAATTTCCTGCACTGAGGCCAATTCGGTTGCGCAGTGTAACGCGCTGCCGATGTCCGTTTTGCGACACAGGATGGAGCGATCCGCAGGGTCATAAAAAAGACTTGAAACTGACCTCAAAGCTTCGTGGGGTGCCTCCCATACTCCCGCTTTTTCCGATCCTCAAAGGGGCACTCGATGTTGCGCATGAAGACGATTCCCGGCCTGGTCATGCTGGCCTTGCTGGCACCTGCCGCACTGGCACATACCGGTCCCGATGCAAACAGCAACGGTTCCACTGCAGCCACCGCGGAAGGTGCTACCGCTGCGAACGTCAGGGACGGCAAGCGCTCCTCGAAGACCGCCGACAGCAAGACGCTGCAGGCGGTGGTGGTTACCGGTCAGGCGGTGTCATTCACCAACAATGAACTGCCGCCGGTACTGACCAAGCTGTCGGCGCCACTGACCAGCGTCGTCGATGCGGTCAACCTGCTGCCGGGCGTGAACGTCACCCCCGGTGGCGTGTTCGGCAGCGATGACTGGTCGGTCGGCATCACCATGCGCGGCTTCACCCAGGGCCAGCTGGGCTTCACCGTGGATGGCCTTCCCAATGGCGCCACCAGCTACGGCGGCGGCTCCAAGCCGAACCGCTTCCTCGACTCCGAAAACATGCGTGCGGTGAGCGTGTCGCAGGGCACCGCGGATATCGCCTCGCCTTCGAGCCAGGCACTGGGCGGCACCATCAACTACGAGTCGATCGACCCGGCGATGACCCGCGAACTGGCGATCAACTATTCCACCGGTTCATGGAATGCCGAGCGCGAGTTCGTGCGCTACGACACCGGCACGATCTTCAACGACAACACCTCCGCCTACGTCAGCTTCTCCAACACCTATAACAGCCGCTGGATCGGGTCCGGCAGCAACGGGCATACCAGCCGCATCCACCTGGACAGCAAGCTGATCAGCTACCTCACGGATTCGCTGACCATGACCGCCCGACTGTCGTGGGATGACGCCTACGAGAACAACTACAACAACATCACGCTGGCAGAGTTCAAGCAGAATCCGAACTGGGATCGCCTCAACTGGAACTGGACCGGCAAGCCCTACACCGACCAGAACTTCGTGGAAGCGTGGAACACGGTGCGCCAGAACGCGCTGGCCGGCGTGCGCTTCGACTACACCCCCAGCGACACCAGCAGCATCGAGTTTTATCCGTACTTCCAGTACATGAAGGGCTCGGGTGGCTGGCTGCCGCCGTATCAGCTGTTTGCGGTAGATGGCAGCGGCGCCACGGTCAACAGCCGTCCCGCACCCGGCGGTGCATTCGGCTACACCTTCTTCCTCGATCCGTCCGGCCAGCCGCTGGCCGTGCCGGCCGGCTGTGCCAGTCCGTTCGATGCCAGCTGCTATGTCGCCGGCGCCACGCCTGCCAGCAGCTTCCGCCAGAGCCTGTACAAGAACAACCGCTACGGCTTCATTACCAAGGGCACCTGGCAGCTGGGCATGCACAACCTGGAAGCCGGCCTGTGGCTGGAAAACCTCGACCGCATCAACGGCCGCGTGTGGTACGCGGTCAACGACCCGACGGTGAGCTGGAACTACTCGCGCCCGGCCTACTACAAGCAGTTCGACC
>JBBQQL010000237.1:0-4331 GCA_038215995.1 Lysobacterales bacterium | reverse complement strand
GCTGTCCAGTTGCACCCAGAACTGCAGCCAGGTCATCTCGCCGCTGGTCATGGAATCACCGGAATCACCCTTGCCCCAACTGGATTGGTTCCCACTGGTTTGGAATTTCAAGTCCACCGCCGTGGACAACGGCAGGAAGAACTGATCGGTGTCGCCAAACGACTGCGCCGACAGATCGGCATAGAACATCGGCTGGGGTCGCCAGTCCGCGGTGACGCCGATCACCCTGAAATCGCTGTCGCCCAAGCGTACCGCCTGACCGATACCGCTCGCGCCGCCGAACAATTTGCGAGCCAGCGTTTCGCTGAGCACCACCACATGATTCCGTGACGCATCATCTGCCGCTGACCAGCCCTGCCCGTGCTCGAACGGAACGCCGAACAGCGAAAGGAAATCTGCAGTGGCGTAGCGACCCTTCACATAGAACGGCCGCACATCCGCTCGTTCCGGGCGCACCAACAGCGAGCCGCCCGCCGATGCAGCCTGCCGCGTTGCCGGACGCGCCTTGAGCAGGGCCATCGCGTCAGGCCAGGTGAGATTGTCGGTCGGATCGGGGCCATCTCCGCGGTGCTTGTGGTTCAGCGGCAACGGATCCAGGTGCGGCGTGAACAACATCGCACTGCGCCCCGGCAGCGGATCATTCGTCATCAAGTGCAGCACCGTGATCATCGTCATGCTGGCGCCGATGCCCAAGCCGATCGCCAGCACCATCAACGCGGTGAGGATCGGGCTGCGCTTCAGGCTGCGCACTGCCATCTGTATGTAGTAGCCGAACATGCATGGACCCCTTCGATAACACCTGTGGGAGCGGCTTCAGCCGCGATGCTGTTGAGTTGATGTAGCCAGGAACATCGCGACTGAAGTCGCTCCCACAGGAGATGGCTTTTTTCTGCAGCGCATCACACCGACCTCGTCGCCACTACCGGCGGCACCGCCGCGGCGCGCAACGCCGGGCCCAGCACCGCCAGCTGGCCGAGTACCCACAACGCCAATGCACCGATCGGCAGGTAATACATCGGCAAACGCGGCAATTCGTAGAACTTCATCAACGTCAGATTCAAGCCGAACGCCAACACCATGCCCAGCACGATGCCGCCGGTGACGATCAGGAAATTCTCGGTCTGGAAGTAGCGCAGGATGTCGGCGCGGGTGGCACCGATGGCGCGGCGGATGCCTATCTGCCGTGTACGCTGCTGCACCCAAAAGCTGGACAGGCCGACCACGCCCAGCGCTGTCAGTGCGAGCAGGCAGCCGATCACCAGCAGCAACAGCCAGATCAGGGCGCGGTCATCGTGGTAGTAGTCAGACACCGTTTGCGCATAGATCTGACTCTTGGTGATGATGCGCTGGTCGTCGACACCGTCGAGCACCTTGGGCAGATTATTCAGGACCGTCTCGCGCGCGTTCGGGTCCGTGCGCAACACGTACATGCCATCGTCCACCGCAGTCACCGGAAACAGCATGTTCAGCTCGGCACCGCTGTACTTGTTGATGCTGGGATTGAGCAGATGCGCGGTCACGCCGACGACGCGAGTCATCACCTTTCCCTTCTCGCGATAGATGAAAATCGGTTTGCCCAGCGGATCCTCGCCCGGCCACAAGGTGTCTGCCAGGGTGCGGGTGATGATAACGACGGCAGGCGGCGGCCCATCGCCGTACGCGCTGTACTCTTCGTAGTCCTGCGGCAGGAAGTCCCTGCCTTCGCTGAGTTTTATGCCCAGCGTGGCTACCACCCCTCGGGTACCCAGGTAGGTGATCGCGTTGCTCACCAACGGTTTCTTGTCACTCGCGTTTCGGTACACGCCGCCCGCCGAGTAGTTGTGGGCCAGTGGCAGCGAGTTGGTCATCACCACGCTCTTGACACCCGGCATGCTGCGCAGCGCAGCGAGGTCGGCGGCGACCAGGCTGCCGTGGCTGGCGGCTGTCGCATCGTCGCGCAGGCCGCTGCTTCTGGCCCACACCAGCGCGTTGTCGGCGATGCCAGTGGGCATCTGCATGCTCGCGAGATGGCTGCCGATAATTGATAGCGCATTGGTGACGATGGCGCACGTCAATGCGATTTCCAGCGCTACCAGAATCACGGCAGTCTTGTGGTGCTTCAATGCGGCAACGATCGGATGCATGGGAATTGTCCTCACTGGATTTTAAGCGCGCGCGCTGGCGGCAGATGGCACGCGCGCCATGCAGGGAATACAGCGGCCAGCACCGTGGCGGCCAGAGCCAGGGCCACCGTGCACGCGAGCATCGGCCCATCCAGATGGGCCATTGCGGCGTACTGCACCGGCTGCTGCCGCACCAGCCACAAGCCACCGGCTGCGAGCATCAGCCCCACGATGCCGCCGGTCACGCCGATGATCGACGCCTCGATCAGCAGTTGCGCGAACACCGAGCGCTTCGACGCCCCCATCGCCCGGCGCACGCTCAGTTCGCCGCCGCGACGCAGGAACTTCACCAGCAGCAGCGCCACCGTATTGACCAGGCAAACCAGCATGAAGCCCAAGGCCAGCAGGGCCTGCAGCTGCACGCTGCCCGGCACCACATGGTTCACGTCTAGCCAGCCCATCAGGTCGTGCAGCCGTGTATTCGGCGGGCGCAGGAATCGGCCGAGGGCTTTTTGTTCCTGCGAGTAGTGCAGCAGAAACCTGCGGTAGTCGCTGACCGCCGTCGGCGTATCCAGCTGCACCCAGAACTGCAACCACACGCAAGAACCCGCTTTGCGCATGTCGCCCGACCCCATGCCATCGCCCCAGCACATCATGCTTCCCTGGGTCGGCTGTTGCAGAGCCATCGCCGTTTCGAGTGGCATGAACACCTGTTCCGTCTTGGCGTAGTCGCCCTGGGTAAGGTCATAGAAGTGCGGTTCCGGCTGCCACTGGTCGATCACCCCGATCACGCGGAATGAGTCCTTGCCAAGGCGCAAGCTCTGACCCAGTGCGTGATCGGCGCCGTACAACTTGTCGGCTAGTTCACGCGCGATCACCACCACGCGCGCTTGCTTGTCATCATCCGTCGCCGTCCAGCTGTGACCGTGGAGAAAAGGCACGTTGAACATTGAAAAGAAGTCGGCGCTTGCATATCGCGCATCGGCATAGAACGCGCGCCCGTCACCCTGCGGCGGCCGCACCGTGACCTGGCCACCTGTCATGGCAACCTGTCGGCTGCCACGGTGGGCATGCAACAGGTTCATCGCGTCGATCCAAGTCATCTGATCCGGAGGCTCCTGTCCTTCTTTGTAGCCGTCCATATCCGGTGGATCGACCTGCGGATAGAACAGCGTGGCACTTTTCCCCGGCAGTGGATCGGCAGTCATCACGTGCAACACCGTGATCATCGTCATGCTGGCGCCGATGCCCAAGCCGATCGCCAGCACCATCAGCGCGGTGAGGATCGGGCTGCGCTTGAGGCTGCGTAGTGCCATCTGTATGTAGTAGCCGAACATGCGTGGACCCCTTCGATAACAGCTGTAGGAGCGGCTTCAGCCGCGATGCTGTTGCGTTGATGTAGCCAGGAACATCGCGACTGAAGTCGCTCCAACACAAGATCGCATTTTTCTGCAGCGCCTCACACCGACCTCGTCGCCACGACCGGCGGCACCGCCGCGGCGCGCAACGCCGGGCCCAGCACCGCGAGTTGGCCGAGTACCCACAACGCCAATGCACCGATCGGCAGGTAATACATCGGCAAACGTGGCAATTCATAGAACGTCATCAACGTCAGATTCAAGCCGAACGCCAGCACCATGCCCAGCACGATGCCGCCGCTGACGATCAGGAAATTCTCAGTCTGGAAGTAGCGCAGGATGTCGGCGCGGGTGGCGCCGATGGCGCGGCGGACGCCGATCTGCCGGCGCCGCTGCTGTACCCAGAAGCTGGCCAAGCCGACGATGCCGAGTGCGGTCACCAGCAACATGGCGGTGATCACGCCGACTAGCATGCCGGCCATCGCGCGGTCATTCTTGAAAACATCCTGGCGCAGGTCGCTCAGAGTCCGACTGCTTTCCCGATCAATCACTACCTCCGGCACCGCCTTGGCGACCGCTACGAGCGCATCGCGCAGCACGCGCGGCAAATCCGCGGGATTGGCTCGCAACAGGTAACTTCCGGTCAGATACGGACCTGGCTGCGCAGGCAGAAATACAGACCATTGGCGCTGCTCCGGTGTCCATCCGGTCGGATCGGGCCGCACCAGGTTTTTCAACACGCCGACAACGCGATAATGCGACTTCAGCACCCAGAACTCTTTGCCGAGCGGATCGGTGCCCGGCCACAAATGCTCGGCCAGCGCCTGCGTGATCTGCACGCTGCCCTCGTCGGGCATGAAGCCGGTGAACG
>JBBQQL010000236.1:0-4345 GCA_038215995.1 Lysobacterales bacterium | reverse complement strand
CCGGTAGCCAGCAGCAAATAGCGCGGATGGACGTCTGCAGCCTGCAGGCAGAAGCGACCATAGGGGCCGCTGGCGTCAATCACGCCGCCATGGGCCAACTCGCCGAGCAACCTGGTGGCGGCCCCGCCCTCGACATAGCTCACCGCAATCTCGATCTGCTGCACCGGCGAGCTGCCATCGCCGACCGTGCCCACGGAATAACTACGTTTGGTCGCCGTGCCATCGTCGTAATGGAAATGCACCTGCAGGAACTGCCCGGGCTGGAATGCCAGCGGCTGGCCGTCAACCCGCTCAAACACGAGGTGACGCACCGACGGAGCGAGCATGAAACTGTCGACGAGACGGAGCTGGAAGTGGTCGGCCATGAGGTTTCCGGAACGGTGCGTGCGTCAGGCGAGGCCGAACGGCAGGGATCAGCCACGTATAATAAGCGGCTTGACCCTTCCGGCGCAGCCCATGTCCACTCTACACACCGATTCGCCCCCCGCGCTTGTCGTCAATAATCTTCGCAAGACCTACGGCAACGGCGTCGAAGCGCTCAAGGGCATCAGCCTGACCGTGCAGCAGGGCGACTTTTTCGCCTTGCTCGGCCCCAACGGCGCAGGCAAATCCACTTTGATCGGCATCCTGTCCTCGCTGGTGAACTCCACCGGCGGTGATGCCGAGATCTTCGGCGTGTCGGTCAACAAGGACCGCAACGAGGCCATGCGGCTGATCGGGCTGGTGCCGCAGGAGATCAACTTCAACCAGTTCGAGAAGCCGTTCGACATCTGCGTGAACCAGGCGGGTTTCTACGGCATCCCGCGCAAGATCGCCGCCCAGCGGGCCGAAAAATACCTGAAGGAGCTGCGCCTGTGGGACAAGGCGCACCATCAGGCACGCGAGCTTTCAGGCGGCATGAAGCGACGGCTGATGATTGCGCGCGCCATGATGAACGAGCCGAAGTTGCTGATTCTGGACGAGCCCACCGCGGGCGTCGACATCGAGATCCGCCGTTCGATGTGGCACTTCGTCAGCGGCATCAACGCGGCCGGCACCACGGTGATCCTGACCACGCATTACCTGGAAGAAGCCGAGCAGCTGTGCCGCAACATTGCCATCATCGACCACGGCACGATCATCCAGAACAGCCCGATGAAGAGCCTGCTGGCGACCCTGGACGTGGAGACTTTCATCCTCGATCTGGCCGAGACACCGACCGAATTGCCGACCGTCACGGGAATCACCCTGCGCCGCATTGATAACCGCACACTGGAAGCAGAAATGGCGCGCAAGCAGGATCTCAACACGCTGTTCGCCGCACTCACCGACAACGGCATCACGGTGAACTCGATGCGCACCAAGACCAACCGCCTGGAGGAGCTGTTCGTGCGACTGGTGGAAGGCGGCAGGCAAGAACCCGGCCAGGAGAAGACGGCATGAGTACCTCGACCAACCTGGTAGCGCTGTACACCATCACCCGCCGCGAAATCATGCGCGTGGTGCGCATCTGGACGCAGACCCTGATTCCACCCGTGATCACGATGACGCTGTACTTCGTGATCTTCGGCAAGCTCATCGGCAGCCGCATCGGCACCATCGAGGGCGGCTTCACCTTCATTCAGTACCTCGCGCCGGGGTTGGTGATGATGAGCATCATCAACAACAGCTACGCCAACATCTCCAGCTCGTTCTTCGGCGCCAAGTTCCAGCGCTCGGTGGAGGAGATGCTGGTGTCGCCGATGCCGAACTGGGTGATCCTGACCGGCTATGTCAGCGGCGCGGTGGCACGCGGCCTGGTGGTAGGTCTGCTGGTACTGTTGATCGCACTGTTCTTCACCAGCCTGCATGTGGTGCATCCGCTGATCAGCTTCCTGGCCGTGTTGCTGGGCGCCACCATTTTCGCGCTGGCCGGCTTCATCAACGCGGTATACGCGAAGAAATTCGACGATATCGCCCTGGTACCAACCTTCATCCTGGCTCCGCTGACCTATCTGGGCGGCGTGTTCTATTCGGTCAACATGCTGAGCGAACCGTGGCAGGCGATCTCGCGGATCAACCCGATCCTGTACATGGTCAATGCGTTCCGCTTCGGCGTGCTCGGCATCAGCGATGTCGGCATCGGCACGGCATTCGCGGTGATGCTGGCCTTCGTGGCCGGGCTTTCATTCGTGGCACTGCACCTGCTCAAGCGCGGCATCGGGCTGCGATCCTGACAGCGGGAGCGACTCGTAGGAGCGGCTTCAGCCGCGATGCTTCTGTCCTGAGTCGCCCAAGAGCCAAATGCATCGCGGCTGAAACCGCTCCCACAAAAATCCGGTAGCTCCATGCGCGTCAACAAATACATCAGCGAATCAGGCCTGTGTTCGCGCCGCGAGGCAGACGAGCTGCTCCTCGCCGGGCGCGTCACCATCAATGGCGAGCTGGTCTCCACCGGCGCCAAGGCGCTGGACGGGGATGAGGTCTGCGTGGATGGCGAGGTGGTGCACGTGCGCCAACTGGCGGCCACACCGGCGGCGAAAAAGGCGATTTATATCGCGCTGAACAAACCAGTGGGCGTGACCTGCACCACCGAGAAAAATGTCGCCGGCAACATCATCGATTTCGTCGACCATCCGCAACGGATCTTCCCGATCGGCCGGCTGGACAAGGATTCGGAAGGGCTGATCCTGCTGACCAGCAACGGCGACATCGTCAACGAGATCCTGCGTTCGGAGAACCATCACGAGAAGGAATATCTGGTCGGCGTGAACAAGGCCGTGACCGACGAGTTCCTCAACGGCATGGCCCGCGGCGTGCGCATCCACAACCAGATGACCCAGCCCTGCCGGGTGCGCCGGATCGCCAAGTTCGGCTTCTCGATCGTGCTTACGCAGGGGCTGAACCGGCAGATCCGGCTGATGGCTGCCGCGTTCGGCTACCGCGTGACCCAGCTGCGCCGCGTACGCATCGACAACGTCAAACTGGCGCATCTGAAAGTCGGCCAGTGGCGCAACCTCACCGAGGCCGAGCTGAAAGGCCTGCTGCCCGGGCGTACCCAGTGGTAGTTCGGCGCCGCCTGTAGGAGCGCACCCTGTGCGCGATGCTTTTTGCCCTTGTCGACATCAAAAGCATCGCGCACGACCGAAGGAAGTCCCCTTTTGTGGACAGGGTGCGCTCCTGCAAGGACGGAATCACGCCGCCGGCAGGCTTTGCAGATCCCAGCGCGGATGGACATCTACCGAATCGCCCTGCTGCTGACCACCGGCCAGGCGGATCGCGCCAGCCAGCGCAATCATCGCGCCGTTGTCGGTGCAGAAATCCAGCCGCGGGAAATACACCTGGAAGCCGTCCTTTGCGGCCGCCGCGGCCAGTTCGCTGCGCAATCGGCGATTGGCACCGACACCGCCGGCAATCACCAGTCGTCTGGCGCCGCTGGCCTGCAAGGCGCGGCGGCACTTGATGATCAGCGTGTCGACAATCGCTTCCTCAAACCCACGGGCGATGTCGGCGCGGGTCTGCTCGCTCTGGTCCGACTTCTGCCAGGCCAGCAAGACCTGGGTTTTCAGCCCGGAGAAGCTGAAATCCAGTCCCGGCCGGTCGGTCATCGGGCGCGAGAAACGGAACTCGCCCGGGCGACCCTGCTCGGCCAGCTTTGCCAGCGCCGGCCCGCCAGGGTACGGCAAGCCCATCATCTTGGCGGTCTTGTCGAACGCCTCGCCCGCGGCGTCATCCAGCGTATCGCCCAGGATCGTGTACTGCCCGATCGCCTTGACCTCGACCAGCATCGAGTGGCCACCGGACACCAGCAAGGCCACGAATGGTGGCTCTGGCGGGTTTTCCTCCAGCAGCGGCGCCAACAGATGACCCTCCATATGGTGTACGCCGATGGCCGGCACACCCAGCGCCCAGGCCAGCGCGCGCCCGGCGGACGCGCCCACCAGCAGCGCGCCGACCAGACCGGGGCCGGCGGTATAGGCCACCCCGCCGAGGTCGTGAACGGTCATGCCGGCCTCGGCCAGCGCCTCGCGAATCAGCGGCAGCAGCTTGCGCACATGGTCGCGACTGGCCAGCTCCGGCACCACGCCGCCGTAGTCGGCATGCAGCTTGATCTGGCTGTAAAGCGTATGCGCCAGCAGGCCCTGGCCCGGCGCCGCGGGCTCCCAGCGCAGCAAGGCCACCCCGGTTTCGTCACACGAGGTTTCGATGCCGAGCACCGGTTTATTCGCCACCTTTGAAAATTCTTTGATATCCACGGTATAATTCGCGGCTCGCCCTATTTGACAGTCCCGTCTAGACGGGCAGATTACCACTCGGAGTTTCCATGCCCAACGTAAAAGTTCGCGAGAACGAGCCGTTCGAGATTGCACTGCGTCGTTTCAAGCGT
>JBBQQL010000235.1:0-4447 GCA_038215995.1 Lysobacterales bacterium | reverse complement strand
TCACGCTGGGTGCCGGTGAACACCTGCTGCAAGGCATCGACCTGACTGCCCTCGGCTACGAATGCGCCAGCTACCTGATGGGCGAGCGCGCCACCCACGTTTTCCTGCGCAAGCGCGCCTGACATTCAAGCAGCGCTTCGCTCGCACGCCCGCACGCCCGCACGCCAGGTGAACGGGTCGCTCTGCTCAGGATGTCGCGCTTGGCACCAGCAGGTGCTTGGCAAGATGTCCGTGCAAGCGGCCGATGCCACGCACCAGATGCAGGGTGGCGAACAGCAGCACGATACCGAGCAGGCACAAACCAAACGTACCCAGCCAGTCCGGGCCGTAGTAGCTGTAGCCATCGAGATCCATGTTGATGGCGTTAAAACCGAAGGCCTTGACCACCGGTGCCGCAGCAAGGCCCACCGACACCGACAGCAGAGTCACGCTGACGGTGAAATAGACGATACCCAGCGGCAACATCAGCAGCATGTAGAGCAAGGTGCTCCAGGTGCGCGGATCGGTGAACATCGCGCCGATGCGCTTGAGCAAGGACTCGCCCTTGCGCGCCGCATAGGGCGGCCGGCGCGGCATACGCACACCGAGCATGGCCTCCACGATGCGCCCTTCCAGCAGGGACAATCCGCGCACGCTGCTGAAGAACAGCACGATGAACGGAATACCGATGATCAACACGGAAAATCCACCCGACAGCGCCACCCCGGTCACCGCCCAGGTGAAATAGAAAATACCCGTGCCCAGCGAAAGCAGCAGATAGAACAGCGCCCCCCAGGTTCGGCCGTCCGCGGCGACGCCAAAAAAACGGCCTGCCAGCGAACGTCGTGGCGGCGCCGGCGGTGGCCGTATCGCGCGCTGGATCCTGATCTCCTGATCCCGATAGATCTCGGCAACCTCGTCCGGTGCGCCGTAGCTGCCCGCCACGTGCTCGAGCATGGCTGCCTCGTCACGGCCAGGCTGGTCGGCCAGTTCGGCGCGCAGGTGTTCCTCGGCATCGTAGAGCGCGTCCTGGATCAGCGCCGGGTCAGCCCCGCGCAACGCGGTGCGCAGTTCGCTCAGGTATTCGGCAATCGTGCGTGGCGCGTTCATGACACCCCTCCTTGCAAGACGTTATCGACGGAATCGCGGGTGGCATTCCACGCAGCGACCCATTCACGCAGGGCCTCTCGCCCCGGCTTGGTGATGCGGTAATAGCGGCGCGGCGGACCGCTGACTGAAGGCTCCACTTCACTGGCCAGCAGACCGGCCGCCTCCAGATTGCGCAGCACCGGATAAAGCGCGCTTTGCTTCCCCGCCAGCACCCCTTCGCCCACCTCTTCCAGCCGTTTGGCAATCTGGTAGCCATACATCGGCTGACGTGACTGGCCGAGCACCGCGAGCAACACCAGCGACACGGTGCCGCTGGAAAGCTCCTTCTGGAATTTCTTCAGTTGGCTGACACTGTCGTCCACGTTGCTCACCCGCACTGCCGTATAGGCTTTGATCAATCGTAGTGTTTAGTTATTACTAGTGCATGGGCCTGAAGTCATGGATCCCCGAGATGGCGCCTGTCGCTGCGCTCACCGAGCGTCAGGGCCGTCGATGCGCAGGCAGCATGGTGTTGCGGGCAGCCCTTTGGGCGGCATGACGGGAGGGCGAGCGACGATGGACGGCGCTTCGTTGCGCAATAATGAGGTGCGCGGGAGGCCGCTCCGCAGCAGTCGGCGGGCGTTTTCTGCAGGCACTTCTCCATCCACGTTCGATGGCGGCGGCCGGGCAGGAACTGGCGGGAATCAGGACCCAACTGACATCGCGACATCGGTTTCCACGAGGTGATCCATGACGGTGCAGAACATCATGTCGACACGGTTGGTGACCGTCGAGATGGACGACAAGCTGAGGGTCGTCAAAGAGATTTTCGATACGATGCATTTCCACCATCTGCTGGTGGTGGACGAAGGCCGGCTGGTTGGCGTGGTCTCGGACCGTGACTTGCTGCGCGCGCTCAGCCCCTTTCTGGGCAGCGTGGTTGAGGGTGAGCGCGATTTGGCGACGCTCAACAGGCGCGTGCACCAGATCATGACCCGTCACCCGATCACGCTGGGCCCACAAGCCACCGTGGCCGAAGCGGCCGCCTTGTTCCTGACACACAACATTTCGTGCATCCCCATCGTCGACACCGAATTCAGACCAACAGGCATTCTCAGTTGGCGCGACGTGCTCCGATCGCTGTCACCGCCACAAGAGGATGGCGTCTGCTAAGTTGCCCGCTCGCACGTTCAATCGCATTGAGGGGAATGCCATGCTTCCACGTCGCTCTGTCGCCGCTGCAGCGCTACTCGCCGGCCTGCTCGCCACGCCACTGTTTGCCGCCAACGATGCCTTGCCGACGCCCACGGCGGCGCAGCTACTGGCCCGATCCAGCGCCGCCGAATGGCGCACACCCGATCCCGACAACCTGCTGGTGATGCAATTGACCAGCGGCCGCGTGCTGATCGAGCTGGCCCCGGATTTCACCCCGCTGCATGCAGCGAACATTCGCACGCTGGCCAGACAGCACTATTTCGACGGGCTGGCGATCGTGCGCGTGCAGGACAATTTCGTGGCCCAATGGGGTGATCCGGCCAGCGACGACAACGGTGACAAGAACAAGCTGCGCTCGCTGGGCAAGGCCAGCAGCACGTTGCCGCCGGAATACACGCGACCGATCGACCCGAAACTGGAGTGGACGGCGCTCCCCGATGGTGACGTCTATGCGCCCGAAGTCGGTTTCTCCGAAGGTTTCCCGGTGGCGCGCGATCCGGCCAGCGGGCAGGAATGGATCACCCATTGCTACGGCGTGGTCGGCGTCGGTCGGGATATCGGCCCGGAGACCGGCAGCGGCAGCGAGCTGTATGCGGTGATCGGCCAGGCGCCCCGCCGGCTGGACCGCAACCTGGCCATCGCCGGGCGTGTGCTGGAAGGCATGCCGTTGCTGTCCGGGCTGCCCCGCGGCCACGGATCGATGGGCTTCTACAGCAAGCCGGGCCAGCGCACGATCATCAAGTCGGTGCGACTGGCGTCAGCGCTGCCGCCAAAACAGCGTCCCGCGGTCGAAGTACTGCGCACCGACAGCGCCACGTTCGCCGCGCTGCTGGACGCGCAACGCCACCGACACGATGCGTTCTACCAGGTGTCATCCGGCAAGGTAGGCCTGTGCAATATCGACGTGCCCGTTCGCAAGAACATGCCGCCAAGCACCGACCACTAGCCCACGGAGCGCGACCGGAAACATTCTGTTAAGCCGAATCGTTTAACTTGAGGCATCTGGCTCGATGGCGAAAACCAAGACATGTCCTTGAACGACACTGTGGACTTTCTGCGCGCATGGCTGCGCGACCCACGCAGCATCGGCGCGGTAACGCCATCAGGGCCCGCGCTGGCGCGCCTGATGACCATGCATGTCAGCACCCTGGGCGGCCCGGTAATCGAGCTCGGCCCGGGTACCGGAGTTCTCACCCGTGCCTTGCTGGCCCGCGGTGTACTGCCCCACCGGCTCGCCCTGATCGAAGCCGACCCGCATTTCGCCGAGGCGCTGAGCCGGCGCTATCCGCAGACCACGATCCTGCGCATGGACGCCGCCCAGCTCGGAAACACCGAGTCCCTGTTTGGCGAAGAACGGGCCTGCGCCGTGGTCAGTGGCCTGCCCCTGCTTTCCATGCCAGCAGCCCAGGTCGCCGCCATCGTGCAAGGTGTGTTCGAACGGCAGTTGGCTGCCGAGGGCAGCTTCTATCAATTCACCTACGGCTTGCGTTGCCCGCTGCCTGTCGCCCTGCTGCAGCGCCTGAACCTGCAGGCCCACCGCGTCGGCAGCGCCCTGCTCAACCTGCCACCGGCCGCGGTCTATTGCATCAGTCGACAGCCCGCCATCCAGGTCGCCGCCTGATCACGGACGAGTCTTGCCGGGCAGGAGCTGCCGAAACAACCGAAGTCGAAGCTGAACAACAAGCGATCCTGCCCGCACGTCACCTCCGGCACACGATCCAGTTGGATATAGTAAATACCTTTTTCCAAGCACGAGATTTCCATGAGCAGCCCCGGCCAGACGCCACCTCGACGCGTCGGGAGAAAATCTTCCGGCCCGCAGGGAACCCGGCTGTTTTCCACCGAATCCCTGCGCCAGTACGCCAGCGATGCGGGCTTCGCCTCGGATGACCCGGCAAATGCCCACGAACCGGTGCTCGAAGGGATCAGCCCTGGCCTCGAAAACCTGCGTTTCTCGCTTCAGTCCGGCAGGAGGACGATCGGGCGAAGTGCCGACAACGACATCATCATCAATGATCCGAGTGTGTCGTCCTCTCACGGCTGGATCATCGTCCAGCCAGGGCACTGCATGATCATGAACACGCTGTCCACCAACGGCACTTATGTGAACGACAAGCGCGTGCACGAGGCAACGCTCAAGCATGGCGACCACATCCGGCTTGGA
>JBBQQL010000234.1:0-4469 GCA_038215995.1 Lysobacterales bacterium | reverse complement strand
CAGGCGTTGTAGTCGAGGCCAAGGCTTTCGACGAAGCGCTGCGAGAAGGCAGCCCAGTCCACTTCCGGGTAGGTGATGTCGTGGGCGTTGAAGTTGCCGACGGCGCCGTTGATCTTGCCGGAGATATCCACCGCGGTCAGTTGCTGGCGCTGGCGCTGCAGGCGCGCGGCGACGTTGGACATCTCCTTGCCCAGGGTGGTGGGCGACGCGGTCTGGCCGTGGGTACGGGCGAGCATCGGCAGCCCGGCGTGGGTATGTGACAAGGTACGCAAGCTGGTGAGGACGCCGTCGAACGCGGGCAGCAGCACCTGTTCGCGGGCGTCGCGCAGCATCAGCGCGTAGGACAGGTTGTTGATGTCCTCGCTGGTGCAGGCGAAGTGCACGAATTCCTTCGCCTGGGCCAGTCCGGCATCGGCGCCGATCTTTTCCTTGATGAAGTATTCCACCGCCTTGACGTCGTGGTTGGTGGTGGCCTCGATCGCCTTGATGCGCTCGCCATCGGCCTCGCTGAAAGCATCGGCAATGGCGCGCAAGGTGTTGATCTGGCGTGCGTCGAAGGCCTGCAGCTCGACGATGTTCGGATCAGCCGCCAGTGCCAGCAGCCATTCGATCTCCACCCGTACACGCCGGTGCATGAGGCCGAACTCGCTGAAAATGGGGCGCAGCGGCGCGACCTTGCTGGCGTAACGGCCGTCCAGCGGGGACAGGGCGGTGAGGGTGTGAGAGGACATCGGTGGTTTCCGGTAAGGCGGGTAAACGCGCATTCTACAACCTGCGTCGCGTCGCCCGAACTGGCTGCCCGGATGGTTGGCTCTTGTATTGGCGCCAATCATTCCTATGGTGTTGTGGCACGCCGTGGCCCCCTTTCCCCAGCACAGGACAGCGCATGAACACGTTCCGCACCGAACACGACAGCATGGGTGAGCTCAAGGTACCCAGTGAGGCCCTGTATGGCGCGCAGACCCAGCGCGCGATCGACAACTTCCCGATCTCCGGCCTGCACCTGCCGCGCCCGTTCATCCGCGCGCTGGGCCTGATCAAGGCCGCTGCGGCCGAGGTCAATTTGTCGATGGGCCATCTCAAGAAAAATCAGGCCGCGGCGATCCGAAAGGCGGCGCTGGCGGTGGCCGACGGCGCGTATGACGCGCAATTCCCGATCGACATTTTCCAGACCGGCTCGGGCACCAGCACCAACATGAATGCGAACGAGGTGATCGCGCATCTGGCGGTGAAGGCGGGTGCGAACGTGCATCCGAACGATCACGTCAATTACGGACAGAGCTCCAACGACGTGATCCCCACCGCAATCCACGTCAGTGCCACGCTCACCACCAGCGAGCAGTTGCTGCCGGCGTTGAAGCATCTGCGCAAGGTGATCGACAAGCGCGCCCATGAATTGCGGAACACCGCCAAGACCGGTCGCACCCATCTGATGGACGCGATGCCGATCACCTTCGGGCAGGAGCTGTCCGGCTGGTCGGCGCAGATCGGTTCGGCGATCGAGCGCATCGAGGATGCGTTGAAGCGCATGCGTCGACTGCCGCTGGGCGGCACCGCGGTGGGCACCGGCATCAATGCCGACCCGGCCTTTGGCCCCGCGGTGGCGGCACAACTGAAAAAGTTGAGCGGGGTGAAATTCGAGTCGGCGCAGAACTATTTCGAGGGCATGGCGGCGCAGGATGCCGCGGTGGAACTGTCCGGCCAGCTGAAGACGCTGGCGGTGGCGTTGATGAAGATCGCCAACGACCTGCGCTGGATGAACTCAGGACCGTTGGCGGGTCTGGGCGAGATCGAACTTCCGGCGCTGCAGCCCGGGTCGTCGATCATGCCGGGCAAGGTCAATCCGGTGATTCCCGAGGCGACCGCGATGGTGGCCGCGCAGGTGATCGGCAACGATGCCTCGATCACCATCGCCGGCCAGTCCGGCAATTTTCAGCTCAACGTCATGCTGCCGCTGATCGCGCACAACCTGCTGCAGTCAATCGGGATCCTCGCCAACGTGTCGCGCCTGCTGGCCGACCAGGCGATCGCCGGTTTCAAGGTGAACAAGGCGCGCGTCGATCAGGCGCTGGCGATGAACCCGATCCTGGTCACCGCGTTGAATCCGGTGATCGGTTACGAGAAGGGAGCGGCCACTGCCAAGCAGGCATACAAGCAGGGTCGGCCGATTCTGGATGTGGCACTGGAAACCACCGGGCTGTCGAAGGGTGAGCTGAACAAGCTGCTCGATCCGCTGGCCTTGACCCGCGGTGGCATCCACGGCAAGGGCAGCTGATTGCTATCCGGCGGCCCAGCTTCGAATCAGTTCCGGATGACCTGGTGGTCGTCCTTGTGACAATCCTCGCCGGCATCGGCCCCCAGGATGTTGGCATAGGGTTTGAAGGCGGTGAGCTGGGTTGCCAGTGCGTCCTGCGCCAACTTGATGCTGACGATGTCCTGGCAGATTTTCATCGCTGCCTGTTCGACCAGTTTCGCCTTGGCTTCGACGTGCTTGTCGATCTGGTTGCTGTCGCCGCTGCTGATGGCGGCAGCAATGCCCTGGATCGCGGCCCCACCGACGGCGGCACCAGCCTTGCCAGTGGCGATACCGTGCTCGCGTACGGCCAACGCGGCTTCGGCGTAGTGTTTGAGCAGATCCTGCTGCGCGGGGGTGGTGCTGACGGTCTTGCCGTCGATGCGCAGCTCGCCATCGGCGGAGATCACTGCGTTGGGGGCACCGCTGACATGCAGGATGGCAACCCCGTGGTTGACCCGGATGCCGCCGTTGGCAATCGAGGTGCTGCCGAAATCGCTCATGTCCGAACCGTTGCTGCAGCCGGCGAGCAGTCCGCTGGCCAGCAGGGCGAAGAACAAGTGACGTGGTGACATGGAAACTCTCCGGTGCAGCCTTGCGTTGAAGGTTTTGATGAGCGCCGATGAAGGGGCAGGGAAGTAGCCGGTCAATGAAAAACGGATGGGCCATGGCGGCCCATCCGCGGCATCACTCAGCTATCGTCGCGCCAGCGGCGGAACCAGATGGCACCGGCAAGCAGGGCGGCGCCTGCCACTACACCGATCCACAGGTCGGTCGAGCCCAGCAACTGGTAGGTCGAGCGCAGATCCAGCACGTTCAGGCCGTTGATGCTGGAGACGTCGTGTGGCACGCCACCAAACAGACTGCCGGTACCGGGGAACACGCTGAACAGGCTGCGCTGTACGACATTGCTCCAGAACCAGGTAGTCGGCAGGTTGAACAGACCCATGATGCCGAACCAGCTGATCAGCAGGCCGGTAGCCACCGGCAAAGCCACCGCCCACAGGAAGGGCTTGTTGCGTGCCCAGGCCGAGCAGAGCAGCAGCCAACCGACCGAGGGCAGCGCCCACAACACATACAGCGGGATGTAGCCGATCAGGTTGAACATCACCTTGAACGGATGCGCCAGCACCAGCAGCTGCCACACGTTGATGCCATGGAAGGACAGGGTGATCGCCACGATCAGCAGCTGCAGCATGCCCACGATGATGCCCACGATGACGGCGATGACCGGGGCGAGCACGGTGGCGCTGACCACCTTGGACAGCACGGTACTGGCATCGGAGATCGGCAGCGACTTCCAGAACAGGATGCTGCGATCGCGACGGTCGTCGTACAACGCGCCGATGCAGTAGAAGAACACCACGAAGCCGAGTACCACGATCAGCAAGCCCATCGCCGAGTACATCGCGACATCCAGCACCATGCCGACCTTGCTCATGTCGCCGGCGTCCATCTGGCCAATGACGCTTTGCAGTTGGCCGCTGGCGCCGATGCTGATGCCGTGGGTGACACCGAGTACCTCGGCGGTGATGATGCCCATGATGTTCAGCAGCAGAAAGATGCCGCCGGTGATGATCGGGGCCCAGAAGAAGCCGCCCCGATGTTCCCAGAACTCGCGTTTGACGAGCCAATAGAAGGTCTTCATGCGTAGGTTCCCTTCATGGTGGCGACGAACAGGTCGCTGATGGATGGTCGGCGGATTTCGCCCAGTGGTTCGAGCACGTCGCGGCTGACGCCATCGAACAGGAAGATGCTCTTGCCGAAGACCTGGCGTTCGTCCAGTGGCTTGAGCCCCCGTGCGGTATCGGCCTTGTCGGCGTTCACCATCACCTCGATGAAGCGTTCGCCAATGGCGTCCATGTCGGCGTCCAGCACGATCCTGCCGTCGCGGATGAACATCAGGTCGGTGAGGATGTGCTCGACTTCCTCGACCTGGTGCGTGGTGACAATGATCGTCTTGTTCTCGTCGAAGTAGTCCTCCAGCAGGTTCTGGTAGAACTGCTTGCGGTAGAGGATGTCCAGGCCCAGCGTGGGCTCGTCCAGGATCAGCAGCTTGGCATCGATCGCCATCACCAGGGCCAGGTGCAACTGCACGATCATGCCCTTGGACATCTGCCTGACACGCTGGCTCGCCTGCAGCTTGGTGCGTGCCAGAAACGCCTCGCATTTGCTG
>JBBQQL010000233.1:0-4531 GCA_038215995.1 Lysobacterales bacterium | reverse complement strand
GGCCCTGGTCGGTACGTTCAGTGATGGCGAAGTACAGATCGAGATCGAGGAAAATGTCCGTCGACAGGAAGTCTTCGTGCTGCAGCCGACCGGCGCGCCCAGCGCGGTCAACCTGTTCGAGCTGCTGGCACTGACCGATGCACTCAAGCGCGCCTCGGCAGCCAGCGTAACGGCAGTGATTCCGTATTTCGGCTATGCACGGCAGGATCGCCGACCGCGTTCGGCCCGCGTTCCGATCACCGCCAAGCTGGCGGCGCGCATGATCGGCGCTGCCGGTGTCGACCGGGTGCTGACCGTGGACCTGCATGCCGACCAGATCCAGGGTTTCTTCGATATCCCGGTCGACAACGTCTATGCCTCGCCGGTGCTGCTGGCTGACATCTGGCGCAACCACAGCATGGATGACCTGATCGTGGTCAGTCCTGACGTGGGTGGTGTGGTGCGCGCGCGCGCGCTGGCCAAGCGACTGGACGATGCCGATCTGGCCATCATCGACAAGCGTCGGCCCAAGGCCAATGTGGCCACCGTGATGAACATCATCGGCGACGTCAGCGGCAAGACCTGTGTGCTGATCGACGATATCGTCGACACCGCCGGCACCTTGTGTGCGGCGGCGGCGGCTCTGAAGGAGCGTGGCGCCCGCAAGGTGGTCGCGTACTGCGTGCATCCCGTGCTGTCGGGCGCCGCGGTGAGCAATATCGAGGGTTCCCAGCTGGATCAGCTGATCGTCACCAATACCTTGCCGCTCAGCCCTGCCGTGCAGGCGTGCAGCCGGATCCGCCAGCTTTCGGTAGCCGAGTTGCTGGCTGAAACCATTCGCCGCATCGCCTTTGGCGAGTCGGTAAGCTCGCTTTACGTGGATTGAGGGATACCTCCCTGATTCAACACCCGGTTTCTCTGGTCGCGGGGAAACCACACAAGCTGCCGTGAGGCAGTTCATCACCATCAAGGCAATACTGAAATGATCAAGACTCATGAAATCAAGGCACAGAGCCGCAAGGACGAGGGGAAAGGTGCGAGCCGCCGCCTGCGTCATGCGAACTTCGTGCCCGCCGTGATCTATGGCGCCGGTCAGGCTCCGGAAAGCATCCAGATCGTGCACAACACCATCCTGCTCGCTGCCAAGCACGAGTGGTTCTTCTCCTCGGTGCTCGACCTCAACGTCGACGGCAAGGTGCAGAAGGTGCTGGTGCGTGACTGGCAGAAGCACCCGTACAAGCAGTTGATGATGCACATGGATTTCCTGCGCGTTAACGAGAACGAGGCGGTTCGCCTGAGCGTGCCGCTGCACTTCCTCAACCAGGATCAGTCGCCGGCCGGGAAGACCTCGGGCGTGGTGGTCTCGCACAACCTCACCGAGGTGGAGATCTCCTGCCTGCCGAAGGATCTGCCGGAGTTCATCGAGGTTGATCTGGTGGCGCTGAAGCCGGGTGACATCGTGCATCTGTCTGAGCTGAAGCTGCCGGCGAACGTGGAAATCGTCGCCCTGCATCTTGGCGAAAGCCACGATATCGCGGTGGTTACCGCCAACGCCGTGCAGGAAGAAGTTGACGAAGCACCGGCCGATGCGGTTGTGGCTGCGCCCGCTGCTCCGGCCAAGAAGGACGACAAGAAGTAAGCCGCGACGGCCCGCATCCGCAAGGTTGCGGTCCGTCTAAGCTACTGGTCGACATGGCTGGATTGCGACTCATTGTCGGGCTGGGAAATCCTGGTGCCGAATACCTCCGAACCCGGCACAACGCCGGGTTTTGGCTTGTTGACGCTCTTGCCAGCGGACAGGGCGAGCGCTTCGGTTTCGACGGCAAGCTGCATGGCGAGGCCTGTCGGGTGCGGATCGGCGGCGAGCCGGTCTGGCTTCTGAAGCCGGCCACCTTCATGAACAAGAGCGGCATCGCCGTCGTTTCGGCGCTGCGCTACTACAAGATCGAGCCGGAGCAATGTCTGGTCGCGCACGACGATCTTGACCTGCCTGCCGGCAGCACCCGCCTGAAGTTCGATGGTGGGCACGGCGGCCAGAATGGCCTGCGCGATATCATGGCTCATCTCGGCCACGGCAAGTTCCATCGTCTGCGCGTGGGCATCGGCCACCCTGGCCATCGCGATCAGGTGACGCCGTGGGTGCTGGGGCGGCCATCGGCGCAGGACGAAGATGCGATTCTCGATGGCATTGGGCGTGCACTCGATGTGCTGCCGCTGGCGGTCGAGGGTCGCTTCGAGGATGCCATGAAGCGCCTGCATACAAGCCCGGGCCCGTAAGGCGAGTTGTGGGGTTCGGTTGAATCCCGGCGTTGCCTGCTACAGCGACTCCCGAACATCAAATTCAGACATCCGGATCAAAATCATGGGTATCAAATGCGGCATCGTCGGCCTGCCCAACGTCGGCAAGTCCACCCTCTTCAATGCGTTGACCAAGGCGGGTATCGCGGCGGCCAATTTTCCGTTTTGCACGATCGAGCCGAATGTGGGCGTGGTGCCGGTGCCCGACTTGCGGCTGAATGCCTTGTCCGCGATCGTCAAGCCGCAGAAGGTGATTCCGACGGCGGTGGAGTTCGTGGATATCGCCGGACTGGTGGCCGGTGCGTCCAAGGGCGAGGGCCTGGGCAACAAGTTTCTGGCCCACATCCGTGAGGTCGACGCGATTGCGCATGTGGTGCGTTGCTTTGAGGGTGACGTGATTCATGTCGCCGGGAAGGTCGACCCGATTGCCGACATCGAGACCATCGACACCGAACTGGCGCTGGCTGACCTGGAGTCGGTGGACAAAGCGCTGAACCGTGCCGAGCGCGCCGCCAAGGCCAACGACAAGGAGGCGATGGCGCGCAAGCCGGTGCTGCAGAAGCTTTCGCAGGGCCTCAACGACGGTCGCTCCGCACGCAGCCTGGGCCTGGATGCCGACGAGCAGGCGTTGGTGCGCGATCTGTTTCTGCTCACCCTGAAACCTTTGATGTACATCGCCAACGTGGCCGATGACGGCTTCGAGAACAATCCGCTGCTCGACGCGGTGCGTGCTCGTGCCGTGATCGAGGGTGCCGAGGTCGTTCCTGTATGTGCCTCGATCGAGGAAGAGATGGCTCAACTGGAAGACTCCGACCGCGACGAGTTCCTGAAGGACATGGGTCTGGACGAGCCGGGTCTGAACCGGGTGATTCGTGCAGGCTACAAGCTGCTTGACCTGCAAACCTATTTCACGGCAGGTGTGAAGGAAGTGCGCGCCTGGACGATCAAGCGCGGCTTCACTGCGCCCCAGGCTGCCGGGGTGATTCATACCGATTTTGAACGGGGTTTCATTCGCGCCGAGACAATCAGCTACGACGATTTCATCCAGTACAAGGGTGAGGCAGGCGCGGGCGCCGCTGGCCGTCTGCGCAAGGAAGGCAAGGAATACATCGTCAAGGACGGCGACGTCCTGCATTTCCTTTTCAACGTCTGATCGAGGAACGCAGCATGTCAGGACAGCAGAACGAGGTGACCTTCCGCTTTCTTGCCCAGCCGACCGACGTGAATTTCGGCGGCAAGGTGCATGGCGGGATGGTGATGAAGTGGATCGATCAGGCGGGTTATGCCTGTGCTGTCGCCTGGAGCGGGGCGTATTGCGTCACCGTGTCGGTCAGCGGCATCCAGTTTGTGGCGCCGATCCTGATCGGTGACGTGGTCACCGTGCGGGCGCGCCTGATTCATACCGGCACATCGAGCATGCATATGTCGGTCGATGTGCTGGCGCGTGATCTGCGCAAGGGTGAGCAGCGCCTTGCCACCAGCTGCGTCATGGTTTTCGTGGCGCTGGACAGTCCCGACGGCCGGCCCACGCCAGTCCCGCACTGGGAGCCGCGGGACGAGAGCGAGCGCCTTTTGCAGGAGCAGGCTCGCCAGTTGCTGGAGCTGTCCAAGGGGATGGAGAAGCTGGTGGATCTGCGGGCAGTCGGCTCGGACTGATTCCGGCGCAAATATTTCGGCTTTTAAAGCGAAAATCGGGCCATTGGGTGTTGACAGGTCGAGGTCCTATCCACACAATACGCGTTCTTTGTTGGAGGGATACCCAAGCGGCCAACGGGGGCAGACTGTAAATCTGCTGGCTTACGCCTTCGGTGGTTCGAATCCACCTCCCTCCACCAGCAAGAGTTCCGCGCAGGGCGGGAGTAGTTCAATGGTAGAACATCAGTTTTCCAAACTGATTACGCGGGTTCGATTCCCGCCTTCCGCTCCATTGGCTCTCGCGTTGCGTTCAGTGCTCATGTAGCTCAGTCGGTAGAGCACTTCCTTGGTAAGGAAGAGGTCACAGGTTCGATTCCTGTTATGAGCACCATTTCATTGGCCGTGATGGCCAGCCCCGAAACGGGCAGTTTCCCTCAACTGATTGACTCCATCGGGGTTTAGCGCGCATGGCAAAGGGTAAATTCGAACGCACCAAGCCGCACGTCAACGTCGGCACGATTGGTCACGTGGATCACGGCAAGACGACGCTGACGGCAGCACTGACGAAGGTCGGTGCGGAACGTTTTGGTGGCGAGTTCAAGGCATACGACGCGATCGA
>JBBQQL010000232.1:0-4546 GCA_038215995.1 Lysobacterales bacterium | reverse complement strand
GCCAGCGTGCGACTGGTCGGTGCGGCCAACTCGCGGCGCCAGCAGCTCGACCCCGCGCGTCTGGCCAGTCGCGGCCTGCGCGAGCAATTGAACAGCGACGGCGAGCCGCGCGACAACGTGCGGCTGCTGGCCGCGCTGGATGCCAGCGGCGCGGCGGTCAAGGTGCTGATCGACGCCACCGCCAATGCCGCGCTGGCTGCCCGGCATGCCGAGTGGCTGGCGCGTGGTTATCACGTGGTCACTGCCAACAAGGCGCTGGCCGGTGGCGAGTTGAGCGGCTGGCGCGCGCTGCAGGCGGCGACCGCCAACGGTGGCCGCTACGGCGATTCCGCCACCGTCGGTGCCGGCCTGCCGGTGCTTTCGACCCTGCGTCGACTGCGCTTGTGCGGTGATGCCTTGCTCACTCTGGAAGGCGTGTTCTCCGGCTCGCTGTCGTGGCTGTTCAATCAGTACGACGGCAGCAAGCCGTTTTCGGCGCTGTTGCGCGAGGCACGCCAGCTCGGCTTCACCGAGCCGGACCCGCGCTCGGATCTTTCCGGTGACGACGTCGCACGCAAGCTGCTGATCATCGCCCGCAATGCCGGCTTCTCGCTGGGCGTCGATGAGGTGCTGGTGGAAAGCCTGGTGCCCGAATCGCTGCGCGCGATCGACACCGAAACCTTCCTGGCCCGGCTGGAAGAACTCGATGCCCCGCTGGCTGCACGCCACGCCGAGGCCGCTTCACGTGGCGGCGTGCTGCGCTTCCTCGCTCGTCTCAATCAGCGCGGCCACGCGCGCGTTGGCCTGATCGAAGTTCCGGCGAGCCATCCCGCCGCGCGCCTGTACGGCACCGACAACCAGTTTGCCCTCACCACCACGCGCTACAACAGCCAGCCGCTGGTGATCCAGGGGCCGGGCGCGGGGCCGGAGGTGACTGCGCAGGCGTTGCTGGGGGACGTGCTGGGCTTGGGATGAATGCCGGCTGCCATTTTTGCTGGATCGCCTCGGCCTTTATGCGCAACGTCACATCGATGCTGAAACCATGCTGCTCCACGACCTTTGTTCCGAAGGCGATAGCGTCTCAGCCGAGATGTTGACTTTGTCAGCTCAGGCTGGCCGGTCCGGAAGGATGCCTCCGGATGCTGGCTCGCTTCAACTTGCTCCGCTTGGTTCGACGGCTTGAGTTAGTGAGCGCTAAAGTAATTTTCCAGCTCATCCACCAGATCAGACTCCGATTTGACGGACGATGCGGCGAGTGGCTGGTTCTTCTCGTGAACGGCCTGATCCATGCCGGCGACGGCCTTTTCGAACCGCTTGCCTACGGCTGCGCTCTTGAGTCTCGGCGCGATCACGGCCCACTGCTGATGCGCAAACGCCATGGTCCTGGCCATATCATCCCAACGGATAGGGCTGGACTTGAGATCGGCGTCATAGCGGAACCCCGAATAGTCGAGCAAGCTGACTTGGGTGGGAATCTTGGCGCTGGCCGTCACCGAGCTGACCAGCACGCGATATACCTCAATCGAGGATAGCGCCAGATCCGCTCGATCCTGCTTTTGCCGTGCCGATTTCATCGCGGCCAGGTGAGTGTCCAACTTGCCCACTTCCCCATGCGGAAGCGCTCGACGGGCCCCCGCGGCAGCAAGTTCGGCGTCGCTTGTGGTGTGATCGATTTTCGCCCACGTTGAAGTGAACGCCATTTCTGTGAGGTTTTCGAACGGCTCGGCAGCGGCGAGAAGCTTTTTGTTCGCGCGGCCAGCATCGGTGGGAGATTTTCCGGGTGTCGCGGCGGCCATTCCTGAAGCAGAGTCCATCCCCTCTGGGCTGCCTTGAGCCACGGCAGGGGCAGTCATGATCGAAAAAAATACGATCGCCGAGCTTGCAACCGCAAGCATGATTTTATTCAATGTCATCATGGTTCTCCGGTGAGCGTCTGAGCGATTGACCTTGCACAACCGCGATTCAGCAGCCCAGACGCGGGTGAAGGTGCGCAGTGCACCCGCGCCGCAATGAATGCAAGGCGCCCGCAAATCGCAAGGTCTGAATCGGCAGTGCCAGACTGCAGATGGCCGGGATGCGGGTAGTCAACACAGGTGCGTGGTGCCGGCAAACTGCAGCGCTGCGGCGTGTGTCTATCGAGAAGCTTCCCTGCATGCGTGTATACACCTGCGCCAAGGCAAGAATTGATAGGCAACAAACGACGGATTCGCCATTTGTGCAAAGCAGAACCGCCTTGGTACGGCGATCACACTACCGGCGTCGGCTTATGTTCCACTGAGTCTCGCATGGAACTTCACCGCGATCAGTTTCATCACGGTCGAAAATGGCGTGGTGAGCGGACGAGACCGCATCGAACGGACCGCACATGGGTCGATCCCATGTGCCGGCCCGCCTGGAGTCAGTCGCTCACTCAGTGCCCGGTAATTCGCTCCGACTCTTCCTCGTCCGGCGGAATCTGCAGGTCGCCCGGATGCTCGTGGGCTTCCATCTGCTCGGCCTCGATCGATGGTGTGCGCCAGCCGGACTTCACGCCCCACACGTAAAACACCAGGCCGATCACCGCAACCACCACCAGGTCCCAGCCGTAGGGCAGGTAGCCGAGGCCACCAAACTTGGTGCTGCCCACGCGCGAGACAATCGCCAGCGAGATCAGATAAAACACCAGCCACCAGGCACCCTTCATCTGCTTGCCGAACTCGTGCCAACCGCTCTTGTACTGGTAATACAGATATACCGGCAGCGCGACGACCATCAGCAGGATGATCTGGCCGGTCAGCGGCCATTTCGCCCAGTACAGCAGCTCGGCCGACATGATGAAGGCGACGCCGGCGATCAGCGGCAGGCCACGCAGCCGGAATGGCCGTTTCAGCTCCGGTGCGGTGCGGCGCAGGGTCATCACGCTGACCGGGCCGGTCAGGTAGGAAATGATCGTCGCCACCGAAATCACCGCGGCCAGCGAATCCCAGCCACGGAAGAAGAACAGAAACAGGAACGACACCACCAGGTTCAGCCACATCGCCGGGCGCGGCACGCCCCACTTCGGATGCACCATGCCGAAGATCTTCGGCAGCGTGCCGTTGCGCTCCATGCCGTAGATCATGCGGGCGGTGGAGGCGGTATAGGTCATGCCGGTGCCGCTGGGGCTGACGAACGCATCGGCGTACAGCAGGATCGCCAGCCAGTTGAGGTTGACGATGATCGCCAGCTCGGCGAACGGCGAGCTGAAGTCGATGCCGTGCCAGCCGGCCTTGACCAGCATGTCTGGCGGCACCGCGCCGAGGAAGGCGATCTGCAGCAGTACATAGATCACGGTGGCGATCACGATCGCGCCGATGATCGCGAACGGAATGCTGCGGCCCGGGTTGCGCGCTTCGCCGGCCAGGTTCACCGGGCTCTGGAAGCCATTGAAGCTGAACACGATGCCTGCCGTCGCCACGGCAGTGAGGATCGCCGCGAAATCGTTGGCGTGGTGGCCGCCATTGGCGCCCACCGAGAAATTTTCCGAGTGGAAACCGCTCGCGATCAGGGCCACGCCGGTAGCGGCCGGGATCACCATCTTGATCACCGTGATCACGCTGTTGGAGCGCGCGAACAGCTTCACGCTCCAGAAGTTCAGCAGGAAATAGATCACCACCAGTACCGCTGCGATACCCAGCCCCAGGTGGCTCAACTCACCGTGCTGGCCGGGCACCTTGTGATACAGGTCCTGCGCCCACTGCCACTGCCAGCCGGACATGTACTGCACCGAGGCCTCGGCCTCGATCGGAATCACCGAGACGATCGCGATCCAGTTGGCCCAGCCGGCAATGAAGCCCACCAGCGACCCATGCGAGTAGTGGCCGTAGCGCACCATGCCGCCGGATTCGGGGAACATCGCACCCAGCTCGGCATAGGTCAGCGCGATCGTCATGATGATCGCCGCGCCCAGTACCCACGCCCAGACCGCGCCGGGACCGGCCAGCTTGGCCGCGTTCCACGCACCGAACAGCCAGCCCGAGCCGATGATCGAACCGAGGCCGGTGTACATCAGGGCCATCGGGCCGACATCGCGGTGAATCGCGCGTTCCTGGGACATGAAAACTCCTGCACGGGCGCGCGATGCGCCCCAAAGTGGGTGATGGTTGCAGAGTTGGGCGGCAGCTGTCATCCGCCGGAGGTCATTCGGCCTCATGTGGCCTGATTTACGTGGACGCAGGTTCCTGGTTCCGTCGCCCCTGCGCAGGCAGGGACCCCATGACTGCGACCTTCGTGAAGCTTCAGGGACAGAGCTTTCGTGCGCCTGCGGCGCCCGACCCACCTTGCCGCACAGGGGCCCGGGTAGAGCAGCGCGCCATCCTGGCCCGCGCTCCGTGCGCCACCGCTGCGCGGTGGCGAGAGCAAAACGTCCCGCTTCGAGCGGGACTTGCACGACCAACAACGTCTCAGTTCGGCCACTATGCATAGATCTCAACTATGTAAAGTTCTCGCGAGCATTCCTTGTCGATAGAGGATCCGTGTGACGCGTGGCGTCATTGTTCGGCGAGCTTCTAGACATAGTTTTGGCGGGCGAGTCCATTGAAGGTCCCCA
>JBBQQL010000231.1:0-4584 GCA_038215995.1 Lysobacterales bacterium | reverse complement strand
CTCAACAACGGAACCACGCATAGTATCGAGTCCGAGGCCACCTTGGCCGACGGCACCAGCGCCACCGTGCGTGCGACGATTCGCTCGCAGCCAGGACAAGCCGGTGCGCAGCCCTATGCGGTGCTGCGCTGGCAGGAGGGTAAAGCGGAATGAGTACGGCAACGCAGTCGCTGCGGCCGCTGATCGATCGCGTACGCCGCCAGTGGCGTGCTTCGCCGTTGCCGACCTTCCTCGGCTGGTGGGGCGGCGAGTTGCGTGATCTGTTGCCGTCACGCTGGCGCGGCTGGTTTGCTCGCGGCGCCGATTGGCACGTCCTTGAGCATGTCGACGCCGACTGGAGCCTGCGCCGCGCCGGACAGATCGAGCCGCTGGCTCGCTGGAGCGAGCAGGACGACGCGCGCGAGCAGCAGATCGCCTTCGCGGCGGCGTTGCAGCAGGTGGATCGTGAAGACCTGCGCGTGGCGTTGTTGCTGCCCGGTACCAGTGCGTTGCGGCGAACCCTGTCGCTGCCGCTGGCCGCCCGCGTCAACCTGGAGCAAGTGGTCGGTTTCGAGATGGATCGGCAGACACCGTTCCAGCTCGCCCAGGTTTATTACGGCGTGCGCGAGCTGGCCGTGCCGGCACCGGCAGGGCGGCTGACGGTGGAACTCGTCGCGGTGACCCGCAGCGCGCTTGATCCGCTGCTGGCCAGCCTGCGCGCGTCGGGCATCGCGATCGATGCGGTGGATCTCGCCGAGGATGCCGGGCGTCTGGGCGTCAACCTGCTGCCGTCTGCGCAAAGGCCGCGGCACACGCGGCCGCGCCTGCGACTGAATCTGATCCTGGCCCTGGCCAGCGTGGCCCTGTTGTTTCTGGTGCTGGCGCAGTGGCTGCACACCCGGGAGGTGGCGCTGACCCAGATGCAGGCCGAGGTCGAAAACATGCGCGGCGAAGCGCAGCAGGTGGCATCGCTGCGTACCCAGCTGCAGGACAACGCTGGCGCCGCTGGGTTTCTGGCGCTTCGCAAGAAAAGCAGCGTACCAATGCTCAGTGTGCTGCGCGAGGCCACACAGCGCCTGCCCGACAGCGCCTGGCTGGAGCGTCTGAGTGTCGACAATACCGGCCAGATCGGACTGCAGGGGCAGGCGACGCAGGCGGCCAAACTGCTCGATGCATTGAAGGACTCGCCGCTGATCACCCACGCCAGTTTCCAGGGCAGCATCCAGCCCGATCCCACCACGGGCAAGGAGCGTTTTTACCTCAACGCGCAGATGCCGCAGCCGAAAGCGGCTGCCGCGAAGCCTGCCAGCGCCACGTCGACGTCCAGTGGGGACGCGCCATGAAGCCGCTCTCGCTCAGTCGCCGCGACCGTCGCCTGGCGGCCATCGGCTTGCTGGGGCTGACCCTGGGGATCGCCTACTTCGTCTTGCTGCACTGGTGGTTCGTAGCGCCGCTGCAGCAGATTCGCAGCGAGATGGTCGACTTGCGCGACACGCACAGCCGCTATGCCGCTGCGATTGCCGAAAAGCCGGCGCTGGAGAAGCGCCTCGCCCAACTCGGTGAGGGGCAGGCATCCAGCCGCGCCTTTCTCGATGACGACGATGTCAACACCGCCGCCGCGGACCTGATGCAGCGGGTGGTGGACGTGGTGGCTGCCAAAACCCATGGCGGCCGCTGCGCGGTCAGTCAGAAGATGCCGGTACCCGCCGCGCCGGCGCCCGCCGGCGAGCCGTATCGCAAGGCCGCCGTGAGCATCAGCCTCAGTTGCGACATCGAGCCGCTGGCTGCCGTGCTGCAGGCGCTGGAACAGGGCACGCCGTACCTGTTCATCGACGATCTCAGCATCTATCGCAACCCGGTGGTGTCGCAGCAGGGCGGCGCGGCGCCGCTGGAAGTGCAGTTCACCCTGTCCGGCTACGTGCGCCCGGCGCATGCCGCGGTGGCACGCGCCGTGGTGGCGAATGCGGGAGGCTCGCCATGAATGCCGCCGACCAACGTCGACTGACCCCGTTCCTGATCGGTGGCGTGATGCTGTTCGGCACCGCGTTGCTGCTGCTCTTTGCCGGAGCAGGTGGCAAGGTGAACTGGGGTGCGCCGCGTCCATTGCCAGCGCTGCCGGCACCGGGCAACCCGGCCAACCTGCCTACGCCGGTGCCGCTGCAGGAGTTCGCCGTGGTGTGGCAGAAGCCACTGTTTGCAGCGGATCGCAAGCCGGTCGCTGCCGGCGCCAGCAGTCTGGGCGATCTGGAGCTGACCGGGGTGATCATCACGCCGACCTTGCGCATCGCCCTGCTGCGCGACAAGAAGGGCAATCGTGAGGTTCGCCTGCGTCAGGGTGAGGCCACGCCCGATGGCAGCATCACCCTGGTCGAGGTGTTGCCGCGTGCGGCAGTGTTCGATTCGTCCGCCGGTCGCACCGAATTGAAGCTGCCGGCCGGCGCGCCGATTGATGCGGCCAAGCCCGGTGCGCCGCCCGCCGGGCCGGCTCCGCCGCCCGCCGGTGCCGACAGCGTGATGCGGGTTGGTCCGGTGCCGACACAGAATCAAATGCAGGGCAATGCCCGGTCGGCGCAAGACAATCTGCCGGCATCGATGGCCAATCGCCTCAAGCAGCTCAGAGACAATGTCGAAAAGCGCCGTGCCGAGCGCGCTGCCGAGTCCCATTAAGGAGTACGTCGATCCATGTACCGCACATACACCAAGCAGGTTCTGCGCACGGCGACGGTTGTCGCGGTGGTCTGGCTGGCCGGCTGCGCCAGCCTGCCCAAGCCGCATGACGACGGTGCGCTGCAGCGCGAGGCGATGGCCGGCACGCAGAGGCCGGTACCGGCGCCGTTGCCACTCAATACCGACCTCAACACGGCCGACAGCAGCGCGGTGCAGCCGGAAATCAGCCGTGGCAGCGGGCAGTTCATCAGGCCCACGGCACTGGCCAAGCCGCGCCCCGCCGCCACGGGCTCCAATGCGGTGACCTTCAATTTTGAAAACCAGCCGGTGCAGGCGGTGGTCAAGGCGATCCTCGGTGACCTGCTCAAGCAGAACTACACGATCGTGCCGGGCGTGGACGGCAATATCTCGTTCTCCACCTCCGAGCCGGTCGATGCCGATCAGGCCTTGCCGATCCTGGAGACCCTGCTGTCGTGGACCAACAACGCGCTGGTAAAGCGCGCGGGCGGCTACGTGGTGATGCCCGACAAGGACGCGGTAGCCGGCAACCTGGTGCCCAGCCTCGGCGCGAGCGCGCCGACCGGCGGCTTGCAGGCGCGGCTGTTTCCGCTGCGCTACATCTCGGCTACCGAGATGCAGAAGCTGATCAAGCCGTTCGCGCGCAAGGATGCCGTGTTGCTGGTCGATCCGGCGCGCAACCTGTTGGTGATGTCGGGTACGCCCGACGAGTTGGCGAACTACCAGAGCATGGTGCGCACGTTCGACGTGGACTGGCTGCGCGGCATGTCGGTGGGCGTGTTCAACCTGCAATACGCCAACGTCAACGAGCTGATGCCCAAGCTCGATGGCATGTTCGGCGTACACGGCGACACGCCGCTGGCGGGCATGCTGCGCTTTATCCCGATCGAGCGCACCAATGCGCTGGTGGTGATCAGCACCCAGCCCGCGTACCTGCAGGAAGTGGGCGACTGGATCACCCGCATCGATCGCGGCGGTGGCAACGAGCCGCAGTTGTTCGTCTATGACGTGCGCAACATCAAGGCCTCGGATCTGGCCAGGTACCTGGCGCAGATCTATGCCAACGGCAGCGGTGGTGGTGCTGACAATGGCGGCAAGGTCGGGCCCGGACTCAGCAGCGCGACGCTGGGCAGTGCGAACAATGCCAGCAACACCAGCATGGGCAGCACGGCGGGAAGCTTCGGCTCCTCGGCGGGTGCGGCGGGTCAGGGTGGCCTCACCGCCGGTTCCAGCGGTTTCGGCAGCATGGGCAACACCGGTGCGGCGGGCAGCAGCGGTTTCGGCAGCACCTCCCAGGGCCGCGACGGCGGTTCGGCCGCAGGTGGCCTGACCGGCGCTGGTGGTGGCAGCGACGGGGCATCGAGCGACCAGCAATACAGCTCCAGCGATGGCAGCGTTCGGATCGGTTCGGTGGACGGCAGCAACCAGTTGCTGGTGCGTGCGCGACCATCACAATGGGAGGAGATCAAGGGCGCGATACGAAAGCTGGACAACGTACCGCTGCAAGTTCAGATCGAGACCCGCATCATGGAGGTCACGCTCACCGGTGACTTCCAGTTCGGTGTGCAGTGGTATCTGAAGGGACTGGTCGGCAGCACGGTCAACAGCAGCGGCGCTTTCGTGCCGGGCTCGACCACGGCCACCCAGTATGGTGCGCTCGGTCAGGGCGGTCCCGCTTTTGGGGGGGAGCCGTTCTTCTATTCCTTCCTCAACAAGAACATGCAGGTGGCGATCAGGGCGCTGGAAACCAACGGCAATACCAAGACCCTGTCGGCACCGTCGATGGTGGTGCTGAACAACCAGAACGCGCATATCCAGGTCGGCAACCAGATACCGGTCAACCAGACCTCGATCATCGGCCTGGGTGGCACCACGTCCACCAATACCACCGCCAGCACGGTCACCTACCTGCCGACCGGC
>JBBQQL010000230.1:0-4597 GCA_038215995.1 Lysobacterales bacterium | reverse complement strand
TTCAAGGTGGCTGGCAGTGCCGACGGCATTTCCGCGCTGCAGATGGACATCAAGATCGACGGCATCACCGAGGAGATCATGAAGGTGGCGCTGGAGCAGGCCAAGCGTGGTCGTCTGCACATCCTCGGCGAGATGGCCAAGGCGCTGACTACCGCCCGCACGGAAATGAGCGAGTACGCACCGCGCCTGATCACCATCAAGATCCATCCGGACAAGATCCGCGAAGTGATCGGCAAGGGTGGCGCCACGATCCGCTCGATCACCGAGGAAACCGGCACCACGATCGACATCAGCGACGACGGCACCATCATCGTCGGCTCGGTCAATCGCGAGGCGGGTGAAGCGGCCAGGAAGCGCATCGAGCAGATCGTTTCCGACGTCGAGCCGGGCCGCATCTACGAAGGCAAGGTCGCCAAGCTGATGGACTTCGGTGCATTCGTGACGATCATGCCGGGCAAGGATGGTCTGGTGCATGTGTCGCAGATTTCCGACGAGCGCGTTGAGAAGGTCTCCGACAAGCTGAAGGAAGGCGACATCGTCAAGGTCAAGGTGCTGGAAGTCGACAAGCAGGGCCGTATTCGCCTTTCGATGAAGGCCGTGACCGAGGACGAGCGCGCTGCTGGCGCGACCGCCTGATCCAGGGGTTCGGTGAAATCCACAAGGCCCGGCACTTGCCGGGCCTTGTGCGTTTTGGCGCCGGTGATTTTGTGCCACGGGGTTTTGCTAGGATGGAACGGAACCTTGAGCGAGGATGCAGTGATGGCCGACCCGACAAAAGATTTCATCAGGGACTACCAGACCCTGGCGCAGCAATCGTGGGACGCCTGGACGCGCCAGCTGCAACAGCAGCATCCGCCGGCACCATCACCGATGAGCCATCCATTCTTCCCCCCCCCAACCGCGACGTTGTCCAGCAATGACACGCTGGAGCGAAGCCTGTCTGGCCTGAAGGGTTTTTTTGACTGGATGCAGGCTGCCGCGGCTAGCGGTCAGGCAAGCGCCCAACCGCCGGATTGGCAGCAACAACTGCAGCAGATGTTCGGTAGCTCCAACCCTCCTTTCGCCCAGGCATTTGCCGGCATCGACAGCGTCGGCGCGGAGGGCTTTGGAAAGCAGTGGCAGTCGTGGATGCAGTCGATGCAGAACAGCCCGATGGGCGAGTTTCCAGGTGCGCAGGGTCCCACTCCGGCCTTTGGCTTGAATCGCGAGCAGCAAATGCAGCAACAGGCGATGGCAGCGGCCCTGATGGAGTCGCTGCAGGCCTCGGCGCGTTATCAGGCGCTTATCCAGCGCGCCAACTCCGATGGCATGGGGCGCCTCCAGGACAAGCTGGCCGCGCATGCCGAACCGGGTCGTCAGATCGACTCGCTCAAGGGACTTTACAACTTGTGGGTGGATGCGGCCGAGGAGGCCTATGCGGAAATTGCCTTGTCCGATGAGTTCCGGGATACATACGCCGAGATGATCAATACCCAGATGCGCGTGCGACACATGCAGCAACAGCAGACCGAGCAGTTTTGCCAGCAAATGGGCATGCCAACCCGCAGCGACGTGTCGGCTCTGGGCGAACGCCTGCAGGCCATGCGTCGCGAATTGGCGTGCCTCAAAGCCGCATCGGCGAGCAGCAAGGGCGCGGCAGGCAACACAGGTTCAGCCGTAAAGACGGCTGTCTCTCCAGATGCTGCTGACACCAGGTCAGCTCTCCGAAAGCCTTCTGCCAGAAAGTCCGCATCCAGGAAATCAGTGATCAGGAAGGCTCCCTCCACAAAGGCCTCCGCCAAAAAGGCGGTCCCCCGGAAGGCGGTCGCCAGCAAGGTTCAGATCAAGGTTCCCAGCAAGACAGCGGGCAAGGCAAAGCCCGCTACGGCGGCCAAGTCCAGCTCACGCAAGCGCAAATAAGGAGAGATTGCCATGTATACGCCGTTGAGCATCGACCCGATGAAGGCGCTTGGCGACATCGCCAGTTTTCAGCGCAAGCTGGCTGCGGGTATGGGATACCTGCGCAATATGCGCGAGCCCGAATACGCCAACACGCCCCGCGAGCTCGTCTACAGTGAGGACAAGCTCAAGGTCTGGCACTTCAAGGGCAACGGCAAGCCGACCTCGAAGACGCCGCTGCTGATCGTCTATGCACTGGTCAATACGGTGTGGATGACCGACCTGCAGGCTGACCGTTCGATGGTGCGCAATTTGCTGGATCAAGGCGAAGACGTCTATCTGATCGACTGGGGTTATCCGGAGGGCATCGATCGCTGGCTGACCCTCGATGACTACATCAATGGCTACCTTGATCGTTGTGTCGATGTCGTGCGTGAGCGACATGGGCTGGAAGCGATCAACCTGCTGGGCATCTGCCAGGGCGGTGCATTTTCTCTGTGCTACACCGCGCTGCACCGGGACAAGGTGAAGAATCTGATCACCATGGTCACGCCGGTGGATTTCCACACGCCGGACAACATGCTTTCGCAGTGGTGCCGAAACATGGATGTCGACCTGTTTGTCGACACCATGGGGAATATCCCCGCCGGGCTGATGAACTATGTCTACCTGACGCTCAAGCCGGTGCGGCTGAACCAGCAGAAGTACATCGGCATGGTCGATATTCTCGACAACCCGGTCGAGCTGGAGAACTTCCTGCGCATGGAGCGCTGGATCTTCGACTCACCTGATCAGGCGGGCGAGGCTTTTCGGCAGTTCATCAAGGATTTCTATCAGGGCAACAAGCTGGTCAAGGGCACGCTGACGATTGGTGACCAGGCTGTGGATCTGAGCATGGTGACCCAGCCGGTGCTCAACATTTTCGCGGAACAGGATCATCTGGTGCCGCCGGATGCCTCGCGTGCGTTGGGCAAGCACGTAGGTAGCACCGACTACACCCAACTGGCCTTCAAGGGCGGTCATATTGGTATCTATGTTTCAGGGCGGGCGCAGCGCGAGGTGCCGCCGGCTATCCACCAATGGTTGCGGGCGCGCGATTGAACCGTGTTGACAAGGGAAGGGAGCATCGATGAGTGAGGTCAAGCAACTGCGGCGGTCGCGCAGCAACCGGAGTCTGGCGGGTGTCTGCGCGGGTATCGCGGAATATTTTGGCTGGGATCCGACCCTGGTGCGGGTCGCCTGGGTCTTGCTGACCCTGCTGGGTGGTTCGGGCATTTTGCTGTATCTGATTTTTTGGGTGGTCATGCCCGAAGCCGACTGAGTTTCGTGGTCGGCACGGACTTCGGCGATAATCGGCAGATGACCTCATTTTCCGAAAACCACGATTCCGTTCGCGCTGTGCAGTGGCAGGGCGACCACCTGCGTTTGCTCGACCAACGTCGCTTGCCAGCGGACGAGGTGTGGATCGATTGCCGCGACGCCGCGCAGGTGACTCAGGCGATCCGCGATCTTGCCGTTCGTGGCGCGCCGGCCATCGGCATTGCTGCTGCATGGGGCGTTGCGATGGCGTCACAGCAGCACGTGTCGCTGGAACCTGTGCTGGAGATGTTGCGTGCGGCCCGCCCCACCGCCGTGAACCTGATGTGGGCGTTGGACCGCATGAAGCGTCGCATTGCAGCAGGTGCCGATGCCGCCGTCTTGCTGAGCGAGGCGCAGAAGATTCAGGACGAGGATCTGGCTGCCAATCGGCACATGGGCGAACTCGGCGCTGCACTGATTACCCCGGGTTCGGGGGTGCTGACCCACTGCAATACCGGGTCACTGGCGACCGCAGGTTTTGGAACGGCGCTGGGTGTCATTCGCGCAGGCGTCGCCGCCGGACGTATTGCCCGGGTCTATGCCGGTGAAACCCGTCCCTGGCAGCAGGGCGCACGGCTGACCATGTGGGAGCTGGTGCGCGATGGCATTCCGGCACAACTGATTGCTGATTCGGCGGCGGCCCACCTGATGAAGTCCGGTGCGGTGCAGTGGGTGATCGTGGGTGCTGACCGGATCGCGGCCAACGGCGATACCGCGAACAAGATCGGCACCTACCAGTTGGCGATCGCCGCGAAATACCATGGCGTTAAGTTCATGGTGGTGGCACCGTCATCCACCGTCGACATGGCGACCGGCACCGGTGAGGAGATCGAGATCGAATTGCGCGATCCGGCCGAGCTGCTGAGCACCGCCGGTTCACGCACGGTGGTTGAGGGCGCGCAGGCGTGGAACCCGGTATTCGATGTCGCGCCGGCCGAACTGATCGACGCCATCGTCACCGAGCGCGGGGTGATTGAACGGCCCAACAGCATCGCCATGCAGGCGATGTTTGGGTTCTGAAGCCCTCGCGACAACCCTGGCGGGTGGCAAACCAGCAGGCTCATTTGACTCGGCCGCTCGCTCGCGGTCGGGTCTGGAAAGTCGTGGCGCCGATGCGGCCATCGGTCAAATTCAGGGGCTGATGGCCGATGCTTCCCGGACACTTGATGGTGCTGCTGTAACGCATTGATTTGAAACGAGTAAATACTGTCGTTTTGGGGCTCTTCGTGGTACACTTCTCCGGTTGATTTCGGGTCACTTGCGCATGCGCTCGAGGCGCGTCGCCAGCGCCCTTTTTTCGTCTACAGGGAAGCCGATCAATGGCAGATCTCGCCAAAGAAATCATTCGCGTCAACATCGA
>JBBQQL010000229.1:0-4598 GCA_038215995.1 Lysobacterales bacterium | reverse complement strand
TACGCAAGCGCCGCTGCGCACCCACATCGCGGTGCAACTGGATGCCGGGCTACCGCTGGCGGCGGTCAGCAGCCCCAGCCACGGCATCATCAGCGAGCAGCACGACAAGCGCTGGAGCGTTCGCCTGCGCGACAACGCCGTGCTGCCCGACCGCGACTTTGTGCTGCGCTGGAAGCCCAGGCCGCAAGCCCAGCCGCAGATTGCCAGCTTCAGCCAGGACATCGACGGCAGCCACTACGCGATGCTGATGCTGATGCCGCCACAGCAGCAGGCGCAGCGGCTGCCGCGCGAGCTGATCCTGATCATCGACACCTCCGGCTCGATGGGCGGTGAATCGATCCGGCAGGCGCGCGCGGCGCTCGATCTGGCGCTGAGCCAGCTGCAACCTGGCGATCGTTTCAATGTGGCGGAATTCAACTCGATCCTGAACCCGTGGCGCAACGATGCCGTCGCTGCCACGCCAGAGGCTCTGCAGCAGGCACGCGCCTGGGTCGACCAGCTGCAGGCGCGCGGGGGTACCGAGATGGCGCCGGCCTTGCGTTTTGCGCTGGCCGGCCACGCCCCGCCGGGTTACGTGCGCCAGGTGCTGTTCGCCACCGATGGCGCGGTGGACGACCCCAACGGGCTGATGCAGTTGATCGACCAGAAACTCGGCGATTCGCGCCTGTTTCCGATCGGCATTGGCTCGGCGCCCAACGCCGATTTCCTGCAGGCGGCAGCACGCCATGGCCGCGGCAGCGAAACCCTGATCGCCGACCTGGGCACGCTCACCGACGCGATGCGTGGCCTGCTGGCCAAACTCGATCATCCGGCCCTGCGCGATTTGCGTGTGGACTGGCCCGCCGGCACCGACGTCTACCCGCGCCAGCTACCTGATCTGTACCTGGGCGAACCCATCCTGGTCACCGCCAAACTGGCCCAGCCGGTGACGAGAGTGCAGGTCCACGGACAACTGCTCGACCACGAATGGAACACACCGGCCGAACTGACTGGCACGACATCGGCCGAGGGACTGGATCGGCTGTGGGCGCAGGCGCGCATCGCCGATCTGCAGGATCAACTGGCCCGCGGCGGCGACTCGGCCACGCTGACCGAGCAGATCACCGATACCGCACTGAGCGCCCATCTGGTCAGCCGCTACACCAGCCTGGTCGCGGTCGATCGCACCCCGGCGCGAACCGCCAACGCCGCGCTCAAGCACCAGCAGATTCCCAACGTGATGCCGGCCGGCACCCATTTCGCGCAAACCGCCACCCCGGCCGAACTGGAGCTGTGGCTGGCCCTGCTGGCCTTGCTGCTGGCCGCACTGGCCTGGCGGATGCAGCGGGTGCACCGATGAGCCGACGCCGCGCCTGGCGCTGGCTGATGTTCGCGGCGCTGGCGCTGGCCGCGGGCCTCGGCGTCAGCGGCGGCTGGATCTACGCCAAGGCGGCGCTGGCGCAGTGCTTGCTGGAGCGGGCCTGGGCCAGCTCCGATCACGGCCGGCAGCCCCGCCATCCTTGGCCGTGGGCCGATATCGTTCCGATCGCCCGGCTCAGCGTGCCGCGACTGCGGCAGCATCTGATCGTGCTGAACGGCGACAACGGCCAGGCACTGGCGTTCGGACCGGGCTGGACGCCGGGCAGCGCGCCGCCCGGCGCAGCCGGACTGAGCGTGATCAGTGCCCATCGCGACACCCAGTTCAGCTTTCTGCAGTCGTTGCGGCCAGGTGATCGGCTGCACCTGGATGGCCCACGCGGTGGCAGCGATTACCAGGTGGAAAGCCGCCGTATCATCGACAGCCGGCAAGACCGTGTGCCGCCCAGCGACAGCATGGACGGCCTGTGGCTGGTCACCTGCTATCCCTTCGAAGCGATTCTGCCCGGCGGACCCCTGCGCTACGTGGTGCAGGCGCGCCGACTGAACGATTCCGGCGCCGGATGAAGATCATCGGGAACCAAACGCTTCGGGCTCTGTCCATTACTGCGATTGGTACCGTTCCTCTTGCCGTGGAACGTGCTGGCATCGCGGCGGTTTCTCCCCTCCGAAGTCGTCGTGCCGGCACAACCAATCGATGGTGTTTCCTCTCACGTCCGACGACGTTTTTCCCGGCGCGCTGTTCATCGCGCCGGGATTTTTGTGCGGGCAGACAACGGACCAGGCTGCCCGAGGCGGCTCAGCCGATCGCCTTGCGCATGGCATCGATCTCGCTGCGGTAGTCGCTGGCGTGGAAGATCGCCGAACCGGCCACGAAGGTATCCGCACCGGCAGCGGCGATCGCGCCGATGTTCTGTGCCGTCACACCACCATCCACTTCCAGCCGGATCGCGCGGCCACTGGCCTCGATGCGTGCCCGCGCCTGACGCAGTTTGTCCAGCGTGCCGGGGATGAACTTCTGCCCGCCAAAGCCCGGGTTGACCGACATGATCAGGATCAGGTCGAGCTTGTCCATCACGTAGTCGAGGTAGTCGAGCGGCGTGGCCGGGTTGAACACCAGGCCGGCCTGGCAGCCTGAATCCTTGATCAGGCTCAGGCTGCGATCGATGTGTTCGCTGGCCTCGGGGTGGAAGCTGATCAGGCTGGCGCCGGCCTTGGCGAAGTCCGGCACGATGCGGTCGACCGGCTTGACCATCAAATGCACGTCGATCGGCGCGGTGACGCCGTACGTGCGCAGTGCCTGCAACACCATCGGCCCCATCGTGAGATTGGGCACGTAGTGGTTGTCCATCACATCGAAATGCACCCAGTCCGCGCCCGCGGCCAGTGCTGCGGCGGTGTCCTCGCCGAGCCGGGCGAAATCGGCGGCGAGGATGGACGGGGCAATGATCGGGGATTGCTTGGGCATGGCACGCACCTGGGATGTCGATGGTTTCTGTCGATGGTTTCTATTGTAGGAGCGCGCTGGCGGGCGATGCTGTTGTCTCGATCTTCATCCATGCATCAGAGCAGGAGCATCGCCCGCCAGCGGGCTCCTACTTGATGCCGCGCGCTTCCTTGATGCGGTAGTAGGCGGCATTGATCTCGCTGGCGCGCGATTCGGCGCGCTTGCGCATGTCTTCGGGCAGGTCGCCCAGGCGATCGGGGTGATGCTCGGAAATCAGCTTGCGATAGGCGCGCTTGATCGCACGCTCGTCGGCATTGCGATCGATGCCCAGCACGGCGTAGGGATCCGGGCCCTGGGTTGAACGCTGCGGCGGCACATAGCCACTGCTGCCCTGACCATGGCCATACTGGCGCTGGCCGCCCGTGCCGGCGTTCCAGGCATAGCCTTTCATCGCCATCAGCGCCATCAACTCCATGTCGCTGACGCGCAGCGCAAAGGCGAGCTGGCGCAGCAGCGACATCTTCTCCGGACCGGGGTTGCCCTCGGCCAGCACCGTCTCGATCACCACGTCCAGCACCGGGAACGCATGGTCGCGGCGCATGCCGACCCAGTTGCGCAACGCGGTAATGGTCTGCGTGGCATCGAACTCGGGCTGCTTGCCCACATTGAAGCTCACCACCGCCTGCTTGCGCAGGTCGGCGCTGAGCTTCATCCGCGTCATCAGCCGCTCGGCAATCGCGATTTCCTGCTCCGACACACGTCCGTCAGCTTTCGCCACGGCACCCAGCAGGGTGAACAACGGACCGACAAAACCACCAGCCTCGGGCGTGGCATTCTTGCGCTGGCTGTAGCGCAGGTTGTCGAAGATGAAACCGATCACGGCGCCGACCACCGCGCCGGGCCCATGCCCGATCAGCAGACCGAAAAACGCAAACCACATCGTGTAGGTAAGGCTCATGGACGTCCCTGCGGTTGCGGCGACTGCGCGCTGTACCACTGCGCCAGCGCGTCGAGTTCGGCGGCGCTGATCGGGCCGATCGCGGCACGCATCACCGGCACGTCGCGACGGCCATCGCGGTATTGCTTCAGCGCATCGCGCAGGTAATCAAGCTTCTGGCCGGCGAGGTTCGGCACGCCAGCCAGCGCGGCGTGGCCGGTCGGCCCATGGCAAGCCGCGCACAAGCCCAGCCGGCTGGGCTGGGGTGGCGTCTGGGCACGACTGGGGAGGGCGGCGGCCACGCACAGGGCCGCGGTCAATAGGATACGCATCGGCAAGAGATGGGACTAAAGGTCGCCAATTCTAGCAGGGCGCCCGCACTCCCCTGCGCGACATGACCGGCAGCGGCTCCGCAGCGGCTAGAATAGGCCGCTTCCACCAGCCCGCGGAACCTCCGAACGTGTCCACCACCCTGCTGCAATCGAACCTGCCCGGCCTTGAGCTGATCCATCGCGGCAAGGTGCGTGATGTCTACGCGTTGTCCGACGATCGCTTGCTGATGGTGGCCACGGATCGCCTGTCGGCCTTCGACGTGGTGCTGCCCAACCCGATCCCGGGCAAGGGCGAGATGCTGACCCAGATCTCCAATTTCTGGTTTGCCAAAACCGCGCACCTGCTGCCCAACCACCTGCTCGACGTGCCGCTGGCCGACGTGTTGCCGCCAGGCACGGATCTGGCGCTGTACGAAAAGCGCGCCGTGGTCACGCGTCGGCTGAAGCCGGTTCCGGTCGAGGCGATCGCCCGTGGTTACCTGATCGGCTCGGGCTGGAAGGACTACCAGGCCAGCGGCACGTTGTG
>JBBQQL010000228.1:0-4667 GCA_038215995.1 Lysobacterales bacterium | reverse complement strand
CCTTGCTGCCGAAGCGCGGCATCGCCGTGCACACGGAATACCCCTTCATGTCGTAAATCATGCTCCACGTCAGCTTCAGCAACGGCTCTGACTGCCCGCGGATCTTGCCGAAGTGATACAGCGACGGCCCGATCGTGCCGTATGCAATCTGTTGCTTGTCCAGTTCGTGGCACGCGTAGCAATTGCCGCCGGACGGTTTTTTCGGGTCGTCGGAGTACTGCTCGCCGGTGCCTTCCTCGGCGATCGCCTGGCCGCGCTTCCAGTCACCGAGGAACTTGCCGTCGGCCGGAAGCTTGATCGTGGCCTGATTCGCGGCGAGCACCTTGGCTGCCTCGGCGGCCGGCGGCGCGGCGGGTGCGTGCAGTGAGCACGTCGCCTGAGTTTTGTCCTGATCAAGACGGTCCATGCCGGCCTGGCCCTTGGCCTGGAAGGACGCCTTCATCACCGCCTTCGCCTGCGCGTTGCGGTCGGGTGACGGCGATTTCTGGGCGTGCACGGCGGCAGTGGTGAACACCGGCACGGCGGCGAGAACTATCACATAGCGAATAAGCGGATTCATGGTCGACTCCTTAACGTTTGAGGCCGGGGGCCGCCATCTTTCCGCCTTCGGCGTTCTTGGCGAGAAACATGGTCAGGTCGATGGCGGCTTCGGACCCATACTTGAGTTCCGGCAGGCGTTGCTGGCGGAAGCAGTCGCCGATACGCCACTCCATGGTGCGGACCTCCCCTTGCGAAACACGATAGGCAGGCCATGCGGTATAGGTCTTGCGGGCATCATCGCCGGCGCTCGCCAAGTCCGGCAATTGCTGCAAACGGATGCGCTTGCCGACCTGACCGTGGCAGCTGGCGCAGGAAAAATCATGGGTGCCGGCGCGGTAGAAAAAGATCGCCTTGCCCAGTTCATAGGCGCGCTTCTCTTCGGGATGCTTCAGTGGCAAGTCCATGGCCACACCCGTCGACGCATCAACAACGTAAGCGGCGAGTGCCTCCAGATCCGACTTGCGATCGCCATCACCGAAGCGATTCTTGAGGATCGCGGTCTTGTCCATGCCCTGGCCAACGACCATGCAGGTAAGCAGCCGGCTATCCAGATCCTGCACCCTGGCCGTGTCGGCAAAATAGCGGGGAAGGTGCGCATAGGCGCCCTTGATCACGCCCGGCCCCATGCCGAGATCACAGGACTTCGCCAGCGACACGTGCTTCGCGCCGCGAACTTCCTGCCACAGGCCCTGACCTCGCGCGGTCCATAGCTCGGCAGGATTGTCGTCGCCGAACATCGCGCGATACTCGGCAACCGGGTCGGCTGCGCTCTCCGACTGCGCCCACACCAGCGATCCCGCCATGCTGCACGCTGCGCCTGCCGCGAGGATCAGCCATGGCGCGAGTTGTCCGCTTTTCAGTTTCATGATGTCGTCTCTCCTGGAACGTGGTCGCTGCTCAGGGTTTGATGTAGGCATAGTGTTGGCGCGACTGCAGTCGTGCGAGTTCGGCCATACCGGAAGGGACCACAACGATGCCGTCGTCGAGCGCGTCGCGTTTGATCTTGAGTGTGGTCATGGTGTTGCCACAGGCTTCGACCCGGACGCCACTCTGTTGCAAATCCTCGATCATCAAGGCGAACGGGTAGCCACCCTCGGTCAGGCTGCCCTTGACCAGGAAACGCACGCTCGTACCGATCGCGACGATGATGACTTTCGCCGTCGGGTCAGCCTGCAGCTGGTTGCGCACCTGGTGCAGGGCGGTGGTGGTGCCTTTGCTGTCGGCATCGAGGTGATAGACGACACGCACCGGCTCCGCAGGCGCCGCGGCTGCCGGTGCGGCGCACACGGCAATCCCCGGTACGAGCATCGTACCGAGGACGAACAGCAAGGTCAGAACCGGTATGCGCATCTTTGTCCCCATGGTGAGCGCGAAGCCCGGCGGGCACCTCTCGGCTGCATGATCCTGCAGCCGGTGAGTGCCCGTGGTTTCAACTGATCACCGCTTCATCCGTGCGGCTTTCGCCTGCCGTATCGGTCCAGGTGATGGTGACCTTGTCGCCAGCGGCGGCGCCCTTGAAACGAAACGCCAGAAACGGATTCTTGGAGACGGCCGGGCCCCAGTCCGCGGTCAGCACGTCCTTGCCCTTGCAGCTGGCCTTGACGGTTTCGATGTAGTGCGCGGGCACCAGTTTGCCGCCGGCATCCTTGCGCAACCCGGTTTCCATCGGGTGCGACATCAGGACCTTCACCTCGACGGTGTCACCGCTGAGGCTGGCGCGAATTCGCATGGGATCTGTCATGTCTGCTTGCTCCGGATTCGGTTCAGCCGCCGCAGCCGCCAAGGGTCACCTTGACGAGCTGGTCGGTATAGAAAAAGCCCTTGTCGGTCTGCACCAGCGCGTAGACCTTGGATGTCTCGGCGATCTTCACGCGGGTCATGATGTACGGCTCGGTGCCATCGGGAATGTGAAACGCCGCGGTGAGGGCATGCGGGTTCTTCTCGGACACGATCGCGATCATCCGCGTGCCGGGCAGCTTGCTCTCGACCACCAGCGGGACCACCGCGCCATTCTCGGCGATCGGCGGTGCCTGCAATGAGATATCGGTCGACGGCTGGGCCTTGCTGCCGCCAAGGGCCTTGACGACGTCGTCCAGAGTCTGTGCCTCGAAAGGCTTGCGGTCATCGCCTGCTGCCAGCGGATTGGTGGCGGCCGCGGCCAGCGACGGCATCAGGCCGGAAGCCATGACGGCCAGCATCGCGGTTCCGGTGGCGCTTGCCTGAAGGAATGCCCTTCTCGACATTTTCATTGATAGATCCTCGGCTGAATGGCGTTGCTGTGGGTGGAAAAGCAGTGTGTGGCGAGAGGTGTTGCACTCATTTCTTTGCGGACTGGTCCAGCACCCAGTGCACCATGAGGTCGATATCCGCATCAGACAGGTCGGGGTGTGGCGGCATCGGAATCGTGCCCCAGACGCCCGCACCACCTTGGCGAATCTTTTCGTGCAACGCCTTCACCGCGTCGGCGTTGCCCTTGTATTTGTCAGCGACATCACGAAATGCCGGGCCGACAATCTTCTTGTCGATCGCGTGGCAAACGGTGCAACCGTTCTTCTGCACGAGATCCTGGCCGCTGATGTCCTGGGTGGCTGCTTCGGACGTCGGCGGCGCTTCTTCGTTCATGGTGGACAAGCCGCGGAAGTTGTCGCGAATGTCGCCATACAGGTTTTCGACGAAGCCCTTGGGCAGGCTGGCCGTCACTTTTGCGTCTTTCTCGCAGTTCTTCATGCATGCGGTGTTGTGGACATCAGGCTTGCCATGCACGCTCATCAAGCCCGGAAAGGTCTTGAAGCCATCGCGATAGGGCATCTTGACCTTGGGCAGGGTGTCCTTGTTCGCCACGAAATCGCCCGGAACCACGTTGTTGAGATTGAGCACATAGGCGGACACCGCGTAGACCTCGTCAGCCGTCAACGACTTGGAGTGCGGAAAGGGCATCGCCCGGTTGATGTAATCGAACAGGGTGGTGGCGTAGTTGAGTTTTGCACCCACCGCAGTGAGGGCGAGGTACTCGTTGCTCTCGCCAAAGGTGCCGTGGCACATGGCGCAGTTGGCGTCATAAATGTCATTGCCCTTGGCTACCGAGCCATGCCCCTCGGGGAGGCCGGCGCCATCCGGGCGAACATCGATATTCCAGCCGGCAATCTCCGCCGCGGTGGCCTTTTTCCCCAGGTGATACTTGTCCTGCGCCTGGATCGGCCATGCCACAACCACAGCCAGCAAAATGATGGCCAGCCGCGCGCGCAAGGAATGATCACACTTCAACATTGTGCACCTTGCCCTCGGCATCGACGAGCCACGTCTGGATGGCGTTGTTGTGATAGATCGAATGGGTGCCACGAACATCGCGTAGCTGGCGCATCTTCGGCTGCACGTAACCGGTGGAATCGATGCAGCGGCTCTGCAGCAGTGCCGGACTGCCATCCCAGGTCCAGTCAGCGCGGAAGCGCGTCAGCGCCTTGTTCAGCACCGGCGTCTGCAGCTTGGCAGTGCGCCAGTTCCTGCCGCCATCGGTGGAGATGTCGACTCGCTTGATGCTGCCGCGACCGGACCAGGCGAGTCCGCTGATCTCGAAATAGCCGCCCTTGTCCAGCAGTTGCTGGCCACCGGACGGTGACGTGATCACCGACTTCGCTTCCTGGATCCAGGTGTATTGGCGGCTGCTGCCATCGGGCATCAGATCGCTGTACTGCAACGACTCCTCGCGCGTGTTCCACGGCATGTCGCCCACTTTTATGCGGCGCAGCCATTTGACGTTGGAAATGCCTTGCACGCCAGGTACCAGCAATCGCAACGGGTAACCCTGTTCAGGACGGAGCATTTCACCGTTCTGTCCGTAGGCCACCAGTACGTCGTCGAGCGCGAAGTTGATCGGGACGGTGCGTGTCAGACCAGCGCCATCAGCACCCTCGGCGAGGATGTACTTCGCCTTTTTCGTATCGAAGCCGACATCTTCCAGCAGGGTGGAAAGCGGCACGCCGGTCCATTCGGCACAACTCAACATGCCATGCGTGTATTGCACGGTGGGCACGGACGGGTTGGCCCATTCCATCGCGGAGTTGGCGCCGCACTCGATGAAATGGATGCGCGACACGGAGGGAAACCGCAACAGGTCCTCCATCGTGTAG
>JBBQQL010000227.1:0-4699 GCA_038215995.1 Lysobacterales bacterium | reverse complement strand
AATCTTGAGCCACTTCATTGCTTGCAGGGAACGCAACTTCAGCCGCCCAGACGCGGCCGGGGCATGCCTCGCAACTGCAGGGTGAAGGCCACGCCGCTGCCGTTGTCGAGGTTGCGCGCCGCCGCCATGCCGCCATGTCGTTCGGCGACCAGCCGTACTACGTAAAGCCCCAGCCCCAGGTGGGGCGCATCACCCGGTGTGGCCCTCTCGCGCAGGCTGACCAGCGAATCGAACAACCTGCCCTGCATGGCCTCGGGCAACAGCGGCCCCTGGTTCGCCAGCTCGATTTCGGCGCCATCGGCCATCGCACGCAGACTCAGTCGCAACCAGCCCTGCTCCGGGGTGAACGACAGCGCGTTGTCGAGCAGCTTGTCCAGCGCCTGCGCCACCAACTCGGGGGCACAATGCAGATGCAACGGCACATCGGGCAGCACGCACTCCAGCCGACGCGGACCGATCAGCGCACGGTAGGCATCGGCGCAACCACGCACCACCTCGCGCAGGTCGACGTCCTCCGGCTCGGCGGCGGTGATCGAGCGCTCCATCCGGCTCGACTCGCTCATTGCGCGTACCAGCGCGCCCAGTCGCGCCACACCGTCGCGGGCGCGCGCGAGGTACGGCTGCGCCTCGGCTGGCAGCGACGCGTGCTCAAGGTTGTCCAGCGAGGATTTGACGATGGCCAGCGGCGTGTTGAGCTCATGCGAAAGCTTGGAGGCCAGCGTGCGCAGATAATCGGTATAGCTGCCGACCACCTCGAACAGGCGCTCGAAGCTGCGCGCGAGGTCGCCGATTTCATCCGGCGCCTCGGTCATCGGGAAGCGACCCTTCTCGAACAGGCCATCCAGACGTCCGTCATTGAGCTGGGCGCGCTCCGCCGCATTGCGCAGACGGCCCAGCCGCAGACTGAGCCGGGTGGCAAACGCGAGCAGGATGGCGCCAGCGGCCAACAGCACGCCAAAGCTGGTCAGCAGCAAACCAAGCAGCGCGCGATTGGCCAGCAGCGGCACGGTGCGACTGGCCTGCTCCAGCAGCAGCACGCCATCAGGCTTGCCCGCACGTTCGATCGGCACGGCGGCGGTCAGCACCACGCTGCCGCGCTCCTCACCGCTGCGCCACACCGTGACCGGTTTGCCGACCTGGGCCTGATCGACTTCCGGTGTGTTCAGCCGCGGCACATCCTGCGACCACAGATTCGCATCTTCCAGCCTGGTGGCCAGCAGCGAACGGTAAACCAGCGAGGCGAACCAGCCCGGCTGCCCGTCAGCGCCCGGCGCGGTGTTGAGTTTTCCGCTGCGCGCCAGCAACCAGCCTGCAGGCGCCAGCAACCGCGCCTGCACGCGGTCCGGTACCAACTGTGCCAGCTCGGCCGAAAGCTTGTCCGAATAACTGGCCAGCACTCGCGTCTCGACCGCCAATGGATCACCGCCGGCTGCTGCATCGTAGGCGCCGATGCCCACGGTTCGCAGCGCGGCAGGGTCAGGCAGACGCAGCTCGATTTGATAGCCGCTGCCGTCCTCCTGCCATTGCGCAGTGAGCAGATCGGGCAACCCGGCCACCGACGGATCCAGCGGACGCGCCGTGACCGGCCCCGGTGCGGCACTGGCCAGCAGATAGCGGCGCTGGCCGGCGGCATTGCCCAAGGCAAGAATCAGATGATCGGCGGCCAGCGCATTGGCATCGCCCGCATCGGCGCGCGTACGCCGGGTATCGGCCACCCGCGCGTACAGATACAGCGCGCCATGGTCCTCGGCCAGCAGCAACTGACCGCGTCCAGCGAACGGCTGACTCCACGGCGTCAGCGGCGCCCAGTCGTCACCATAGCCATCCACCGTGATCGGACCCACGGCTTGCTGCACATACCAGCTCGGGCCAACACTGCCCAGCCCCGCGGCGTCGGTCACCACCAGGCTGCGCGCCACCACCTGCGCCGAGGCCAGCAAGGCTTGCGCCTGGCCATCGCGCAGCAGGGTTTCCATCTGCCTTACATAGGACCAGCCAGCGATCGGCAACGCCAGCGTGCACAGCGCTACCAGCAGCAGCTTGCGACGCAGGCTCATGTCGCTGACACGCCCAAATGCAGACGGCCGTCAGCCAGCATGCGCTGGCGGTTCCTGGTAGCGCTGATAGTGCGACGCCACCACCACCTGCATGAACGCATCGAGCAGGGCGCGGCGGGTCGGGTCGGCGGCATCGAGCGCCATCGACCAGCTGAAACGCACACCACTGGCCTTGCCTGGATCACAGAACACCAGCACGTCGTCGATGTGGTCGCTGCCTTGGTAGACGCTGGCCTCGCACGGCATGTCCGGATGATGCACGGCAAAGCTGGTGACCTTGCCGGCCGGGTCGTGTTGCAGGTAGCGCGTGCGGTCAGCCTGCACCTCGGCAGCCAGGCGGGTGAGCTTTCGAGGCCACACATTGAGCACCATCACCCGCTGCGGCTTGCCGCTCCACTCGCCCTGGTACAGCACCGCGTTGACGCCGATAGCCTGGGCATAGGTACAACAATCGCGGGTCCAGCCGGCCGGGGTAGCCGCTGCGATTGCCCAGGCCGGCGCATCGCCATCGCGCGCACCATGAGCGAGCAGGGGGTCAGCCGGCGTGGCTGCCTGCGCGGCGCCTACCAGTAGCGCGAGCGCCAGCAACAGCAGTGCGCGTGAGCTCATGGCTTCCACCGGTAACCGACACCGTGCACGGTTTCTATCGCATCGAACTCCGGCGCCACCGCGATGAACTTCTTGCGGATGCGCTTGATGTGCGAGGTGATGGTGGCATCGTCGACCACCAGCTCGGCTTCACGCATCAACTGATCGCGGTTTTTTACGTGGCCGGGGAAGCGGATCAGCGTGTGCACCATCCAGAATTCAGTCACCGTCAGTGGCACTTCCTCGCCGTTCCAGCTGATCCGCATGCGCTCGGCTTCCATCTTCAGCGGACCATGCTCGATTACCGTCTCGCTGGAAGCAGGCGCCTTCAGCGATTCGATACGACGGAACAGCGCGGCGATGCGGGCGGCCAGCTGGTGCAGGCTGGTGTCTTTGCTGAGGTAATCATCGGCGCCCAGACGCAGACCGGAAATCACATCGAAATCCGAATCACGTGCGGTGAGGAAAATGAGAGGCAAGGTGGACGATTTCGCGCGCAGCTCGCGGCACAAGTCGAAGCCACCCTCGGGCTCGTCACCGAGACCGATGTCGATGATCACCAGCTCGGGCAAGCGCATGGCGAACGCGCTGGACGCTTCCTGGCGCGAGCCGTAACCGCGGGCGTCATAGCCAAAGCGGTTCAACGCTTCGACGTAGTTGGCGCGAATCAACGGTTCGTCCTCGACGATGGCAATGCTGCGGCCCATGGCGCGCTCCCTGTGGTGGTGGACGCAGCGTGCTATGCGAACCGTGTGGGCGCAAGCCATCCGGCATGACTGCCCGCGTTTTGCCACAAGCCAGCGGCAAACCTGCCCTTTTGCGTCGTACTCAGCGCCGCGCCAGGGGCTTTGATGTGAAGCATGTTCCCCAGCGCAGGACCGGCCATGAATGTTGACCCCCGCAAACCCGACCCCAATGCCGAACTGCAGGGCTTCGAGCCATTGCGCGTGACGCTGGCGCTGGGCGCCTTGCTGCTCGGGCTGCTGATGGGTCTGCACTGAGGGCTTCAGTCCCATCCATCCATCCTGACCCGCTTCAAACCGTTTGCCGTGGAAGGCACTGGAGCGCCCGGTGCGCAGGGAATCGCACCGGGCGCGGGCCAGCAGGCCCTGACCAGCGCCCTGCAAAAGCGTGACACCCCGTTCCTCCGACATGGTGGTTCATTTCCCCTCCTCGCGAGGGGATTTTTTTGTCCAGCCCGCATGCACTCGCTGTCGATTCTCCGGTGATTTGCGCAGTCAGCATTTCGCCCGATTCACGCCACTCGTCGTCGCCATCACGACGCACTGCGGGCCGCAGCGAATGCGGCAATGCAAGCCGCAGCACCTGCATTCAACCAAGGGATGGCCATGCACAGCACCTCACGATTTTTGCCCGCCTTGCGCCATTTGCTGGCGCTGGGCGGTTTGCTGCTCGTCTTTGCCGCGCATGCCGACACCGCAGGCAGCGGAGAGCTGCAACTTCACGACAGCGCCGGCCATAGCCAGAGCCTTGCCAGCCTCGACACCGATGTCGAATATCACGTCAACGGGCTGGTGGCCGAGGTGCAGGTACGCCAGCAATTCCGCAACGCCGGCAAGGACTGGCTGGAGGGCGACTACCTGCTGCCGCTGCCACCGGGCGCAGCGGTCTATTCGATGTCACTGGAGATCGGCGAACGCCGCATCGTGGCCGAAATCGAGCGCAAGGAAGCCGCACAAAAGGTATTTGAGCAGGCCCGCGCCGACGGACAGAAGGCCGCACTGATCGAAGCGGATAGCGGCAACCTCTTTCGCACCGCGGTCACCAATGTCGCGCCCGGCGAAGCGGTGACGATCGTGCTGCACTACTGGCAGCGGGTGGATTACCACGCTGGCGAGTTCTCGCTACGCTTTCCGCTGACCTTCACGCCGCGCTACCACATGCGCGACGGCGCACAACCGGGCGACGCAGGCATCCGCACCGCGCAGGTATTTGCTGACGACGATGCGCAAGCGCCGCTGCGCACGCACATCGCGGTGCAACTGGATGCCGGTATACCGCTGGCGGCGGTCAGCAGCCCCAGCCACGGCATC
>JBBQQL010000226.1:0-4828 GCA_038215995.1 Lysobacterales bacterium | reverse complement strand
CGCCTGGCCCAGTGCCAGGGCGCAGTCCTCGATGGTGTGGTGCTCATCGATGTGGGTGTCGCCGTCGCATTGAAGCTCCAGCGCGAACCCACCGTGCTTGCCGATCTGCTCCAGCATGTGATCGAAGAAGCCCAGCCCGGTGTGTGCCCGTGGTTCAGCCACCCGGTCCAGATTCACACTGACCGTGATTCGGGTTTCCCTGGTGTTGCGCACGACCGTGGCAGTGCGCGGCGCATCCAGCATGTGATGTGCCAGTTCGTTCCAGCTCACGCCCAGCGGCCCCACGCGCAGACCGCGCACACCCAGGTTGGCAGCAAACTGCAGGTCGGTCTCGCGGTCACCCACCATTGCCGAGGCCGCCCGACTCCAGCTGTCGTCGGCGAGATAGTGGCGCATCATGCCGACGCCCGGTTTGCGGGTGTCCTTGCCCTCATGGGGAAAGCTGCGGTCAATCAGGATCTCGCGAAAGACCAGCCCTTGCGAGGCAAGCAGGCCCAGCAACAGCGCATGCGGTCCGTCGAAATCTGCCTGCGGGAAGCTCTCCGTGCCCAGCCCATCCTGGTTGGTCACCATCACCAGCTCGTAGCCCGCACTCACGAAACGCTGCAGCGCGGCGATCACGCCCGGCAGCAGGGCCAGTTTCGCGTAGCTGTCGATCTGCTGGTCGGCAGGCTCCTCGATCAGGCAACCGTCACGATCGATGAAAAGAATCTTGCGGCTCATGCGCGCTCACCTGCGACGATATGGTTCAACACGCTCAGCACCCGGTCATTCTCCTGCGGCGCACCGATGGTGATGCGCAGGGCATCCTGCAGGTTCGGGTAACGCCGCACGTCCCGCACCACCACGCCGGCATCCAGTAGCTGCCGGTAAGCCGCACCTGGGTCGTCAAAGCGCACCGCGAGGAAATTCGTCTGCGACGGCAGCACCGCGCGCACGCCGGGCAACGCCCTCAGCGCCGCCTGCATGCGTTGTTGTTCGGATCGCAAGACGGCCAAATGATCGCGCGCCTGCTGCTGACCTTCCGCCGACAATGCGGCCAGTGCGGCGGCCACGCACGGCAACGGCAACGGATACGGCGGGATGATCAGGCGCAACAGCGAAATCAGCGCCGGGCTTGCCAGCAGGCTGCCGATACGCGCCCCGGCCAGCGCCCACGCCTTGGACAAGGTGCGCAGCACGGCCAGGTACTCATGGCGGTCGATCAGGTCGGCCACGCTGCCTTCATCCGAAAACTCGACGTAAGCCTCGTCGACCACCAGCAAGGCCCGGCCCGCCAGCCCCTGCAACAGACGTTCGACATCGGCGCGGGACACGCTTTTGCCGCTGGGATTGTTCGGCGAGCAGACGAAAACCAGCCTGACCGCTGGAGTCATCGCCCCGAGCACCGCATCCACGTCCAGCGAGAAGTCGCTGGCCAACGGCACCTCGACGACTGCGGCGTTCTGGATCCGCGCAGCCACCGCATACATGCCGAAGGTCGGCGGCTGGATCAGGATCGCGTCCTGCCCGGCGCGGCAAAATGCGCGCACCAGCAGGTCGATCGCCTCATCGCTGCCACGACTGACCAGCAACTGCTCGCGACGCACGCCATAAAGGCTGGACAACACGTCCAGCAGCGCCGCCGGCTGCGGCTCCGGATAGCGGTTGCAGCCAAGGCCGTTGTCACCAGCCGGGGCCCACGCCGATTCGTTGGCGTTGAGAAACACCTGGCCACCACTGGCTTCCATGCGAGCTGAGGAATAGGGCTGCATGGCGCGAATTTCCGGTCGTGCAAGATCGAGCACACTCATGCGCCTGACTCCTGTGCGTCCAGCGCTTCAAGGCGCAGGGTCACCGCCCGGCGATGCGCCTCCAACTGCTCGGCAGTCGCCAGCGTGACCGTGCACGGGCCAATGTTTCGCAAGCCCTCGGCGCTGACTTCCTGCACGCTGATCTGTTTCTGGTAACTGGCCACCGACACGCCGCTGTAGCTGCGCGCATAACCGTAGGTGGGCAGGACGTGGTTGCTGCCGCTGCAGTAGTCGCCCACGGATTCTGGCGTCCACTGGCCGAGGAAGATCGAGCCGGCGCTGTCGATGCCATCCAGCCACGCGCGCGGTTGAGCCACCTGCAGAATCAGGTGCTCCGGGGCATAGCGATTGCTCACCTCGATCGCCTGAGCCAGCGACGCCACTGCTATCAGACGACTCTGCGCCAGCGCCTGCCGGGCGATGCCATCGCGAGGCAGGGTCGCGCACTGCCTTTCGACTTCCGCCGCCACGTGGTCCAACAGTTGCGCCGACGGGCTCAACAGGATCACCTGCGAATCCGGCCCGTGCTCGGCCTGCGACAGCAAGTCGGCAGCGACGAACACAGGATTGGCATCGGCATCGGCAATCACCAGTACTTCGGAGGGGCCGGCCGGCATGTCGATGGCGGCACCATCGGGGTCGGACGACACCTGCAACTTGGCTTCGGTCACCCACGAATTTCCGGGGCCGAACAGCTTGTCGCAACGTGGCACGCTATCGGTGCCATAGGCCATGGCCGCAATCGCCTGCGCGCCGCCGAGCTTGAAGACCTTGTGCACGCCGGTAATCCGCGCCGCATACAGCACGGCCTCATCACAGCTTCCGTCAGCACGCGCGGGCGAGCAAAGCACCACTTCGCGACACCCGGCGATGCGCGCGGGCACGCCCAGCATCAGCGCGGTCGACGGCAGTGGCGCGGAACCGGCAGGCACATACAGCCCCACCCGGCTGATCGGGCGCAGGATGCGTTCAACACGCACACCCGGCGCCGTGTCGACCGCTACCGGTTGTGGCGCGGCAGCGCGATGGAACAGCTCGATCCGCTCGGCAGCCTCTTCGATGGCGGCCTTCAGAGCCGGGTCGAGCGCCGCTTCGGCGGCGATAAACTCCGCCTCATCGACCACGACCGATGGCAGGCTGCAACGGTCGTATTTTTCGCTGAGCTCGAGCAGGGCGACATCCCCGCGCTCACGCACCTCGGCAATGATCCGCGCCACGCCGTCATGCAGTTCCACCGCGCGTGACTGCGCGGGCCGCGCCAACGCATCAATGCGATCCGCCTCGCTCAGCGCATTCCAGTCCAGACGCTTCATGCCAAGCCAATCCTCACGCCCAAGCGATATTTGCCGTTCCGGTTCATGCCTGCCAGCTCCTCATGCGAGCATTTTTTCCACCGGCAGCACGAACATCTCGCGCGCGCCGGCCTTTTTGATTTCCTCCAGCTGGCGCCAGCTCACCTCACCGGCGCAAAGGGCCTGGAGCATCAACTGATCAGGCTGACCCAGCACCGGCAGCAAGGTAGGTTGCGGGCCTCCGGGCAGCAGCCGGGTGACCGCCTCGAGCGTGGCACGCGAAGTCTGCAGCAACAGCAGGCGCGACTCGCGTACCTGGATCACGCCATCCAGCCGCTTCAGCAGCAGCTCGAGCATGTCCCCGCGCTCATCCACCGGCAGGGTCAACGGCCCGGCCAGCACCGCCTGGCTCTCCAGCAGGATGTCCGCTTCGCGCAACTGGTTCGCCACCAGGGTGCCACCGCTCTGCACCAGATCGCAGATCGCGTCGGCCGTGCCCAGTTTCGGCGCGATCTCCACCGAACCGGCCAGCGTCACCACTCCGGCATTCACTCCGTGGCTACGCAGCCACTCGCCCAGCAGGCCAGGATATGAGGTGGCGATACGACGCCCTTCCAGTTGCTGCGGCCCTTGATAGTCCAGCTCATTGGGCACGGCGATCGACAACCGGCAACGCCCGAAGCCCAGCGGGCGCAACTCGTTCAACGGCTCGGCATCAAGGCCTGTCTGGGTGAGCTTGAATTCGTTGAGCACGTTGCGACCCACGATGCCGAGGTCGCACACGCCCTGCGCGATCAGTCCGGGAATATCGTCATCGCGCACCAGCAGCAGATCCACCGGCTCGCCTTCGCCGAAGCAGAACAGCTTGTCGCGACTTTGCCTGAAGCTCAGTCCGCAACGATTGAGCAGGTCCAGTGCCGGCTCGGTCAGCCGGCCGGACTTCTGCATCGCAATGCGCAAACGATCGCGCGTCTTCATACCTTTGCCTTCCTTGTTGCCGAGGGGGGCCGCCGCGCGGCGTGGGCTGCCGCCGCCAGATAACCGCCGCTACCCTGATTGAGATAGCGCGCGACCCGCCCGATGGTGGTGATGCTGACCGCGGTGCGCTCGTGAATCTCCCGATACGACACCCCTTCCAGCAGAAATGGCACGACGCGCCAGCGATCCACCAGCACCTCCAGCTCAGCTGGAGTGCACAAATCGCAGAGGAAGGCGCCCATTTCGTCGGTGTTCTTCAGCGAAAGCAGCGCCTCGTAAAGGCTCAGCTCAGCGGACTCGATGGGAGTTTCCGGATCAAGTGATCGGCGCTTCATAATGTACTAACGCATTAATACGTGAGAACGGATCATACACACCAGAAAGGCTTTGCGGCAACCGACTCCGGCAGGTGAATACCAGCGTTCAGCCTGCAGGAATGAATGAACGGTGGAGTCGATCCGGCGCCATTCCGCCCTGTGAGCAGACGCCCCGACGGCCGCGCGTATCAACAAAAACCCCGCCGAAGCGGGGTCATTGTTGCAGCACTGGCGGTGGATACCGACTCAGGCCGACTTCTTCTTCGGCGCGGATTTCTTGGCGGCTGCCGGCTTGGTCACGGTCGCCTTGGCGCCGACCACGGCCGGTGCAACGCTATGCGCACGGGAATTGCCGTAGCTCTTGCGGTTGATCTTGCCGCGACGGGTCTTGCGATCGCCCTTGCCCATGGGAACACCTTGATTTGTTGGATGAACGGCCGACCATGAT
>JBBQQL010000225.1:0-4924 GCA_038215995.1 Lysobacterales bacterium | reverse complement strand
AACCGCATGGCCCTGCTTCCGCCACTCGACCTCAAGCGCTGGATCGACGAGCACCGTCACCTGCTGAAACCACCAGTAGGCAACAAGTGCATCGTCGATGGCGACTTCATCATCATGATCGTCGGCGGCCCCAACGCGCGCGCCGACTACCACCTCGACGAAGGCCCGGAATTCTTCTACCAGCTCGAAGGCGAGATGGTGCTCAAGGTGCAGGATGACGGCAAGGCCCGGGACATTCCGATCTGCGCCGGCGAGATGTTCTATCTGCCACCACGCGTACCGCATTCACCGCAACGCATGCCCGCATCGATCGGCCTGGTGATCGAGCGCCGCCGTCTGCCCCACGAAAAAGACGGCCTGCTGTGGTTCTGCGAGCAATGCAATCACAAGCTGTTCGAGGAGTACTTCGTGCTTGAAGACATCGAACACGACTTTCCGCCGGTATTCGATCGCTTCTACGGTTCACTCGAGGCGAGAACATGCAGCGCCTGCGGCCACGTCAATCCCGCACCCGCCAGATACCTGTAGCGCACCCTGTCCCCAAAAGGGGACAGGGTGCGCTCCTACAACGAAATCAGCCATTTTTTGGCCATGCGCCGCAACGACATATCGAGGCTAGTGTCATCCGCCACCTCAAGTACCGATCGCCATGCCAGCGCATGCGACTCCGGGTTGATGGTGAAGCGCTCATCCTCACCGGCACGAATGACATATCGCACGTCGTAATGCCAATGCTCAGGTTCGTTCGCGCGTGCCGGAATGCGGTGCCGATCGATATCGAAGATCTCGCCCTCGACTCTCAGGTCAACCACCCCGGTTTCCTCCTGCGCCTCACGCAGCGCCACTTGGGCCAGATCGGCATCGCCGTCGGCGTGGCCGCCGGGCTGCAGCCATCGACCCAGTTTGCGATGGTGCATCAGCAGCACGCGCCAGCCATCGGCACTCACCAGCCACCCCGAGCCGGTGAAATGGCCTGCGGTGTGACTGCGCTCAAAAACAGACGGACTTTCGCGCAGAAATCTCTGGAACAGGTCGACCGTTGGCGCCTCGCGTTGCCACTGCCCCCGGTAGCGATCAAATGCCTCGTTGATGGAAATTGCCGGCTGTTGCATGGATATCCGTTGACCTGCTGAGGAATGGTGCGCGGACGCCTGGAGCGCTCGCTGAACGAAGCTTGTACAACCTTTACCGCTGGGCTATGTTGACCCGCCATTGCCTGTCCGTATCAACCACGTAACGCCACAGAGCGGAAGCGGACAACACTACTTGAGGGGAGCTCGATGATTAAAGGTCTTTTTGCCACTCACTCCATTGAGGCGATGCCTCACGTGGACGCAGGTGAACCGGTCGAGGGCGGATCGGAGGGCGAAGTTACCCTGAAACGGGTGCTGACGGCACGGCATCTGGTGATGCTTGGCATCGGCGCCGTGATCGGCGCGGGCATCTTCGCCATCACCGGTACCGCCGCCGCCCAGTTTGCCGGGCCGGCCCTGATCATCAGCTTCATCATTGCCGGCTTTGCCTGCGCACTGGCCGGCATGTGCTACGCGGAATTTGCTGCGATGCTGCCGGTCTCCGGCAGTGCTTATTCGTATTCGTATGCCACGCTGGGCGAAGTCGTCGCCTGGTTCGTCGGCTGGAGCCTGGTGCTGGAGTACCTGTTTGCTGCCGCCACGGTGGCGGTGGCGTGGTCCGGCTATTTCGGCGAATTGCTGCGCACGCTGAGCGCGGCCACCGGCATGTCCATGACCTTGCCGGCTGCACTTTCATCGGCGCCCTTCACCTTCAACGAAGCCGGCCATCTGGTTACCACCGGAACCCTGATCAACCTGCCGGCTATCCTCATCGTCGCCGCGATCAGCTGGTTGTGCTACCGCGGCATCACCCAGTCGGCGACCGTCAACGCGATCATCGTGGCGATCAAGGTGATCGTGATCCTTTTGTTCCTGGTGGTGATGTTCCATTTCATCAACACCGATTTCTGGCACCCCTTCATCCCGCCCAATGAGGGTGGTTCGAAGTTTGGCTGGAGCGGCGTCTACCGCGGTGCGACCCTGGTGTTCTTCGCCTATATCGGCTTCGATGCGGTTTCCACTGCCGCTGGCGAAGCCAAGAACCCGCAGCGCGACATGCCGATCGGCATCCTTGGTTCGCTGCTGATCTGCACCGTGCTCTATATCGCCATGGCCGCCACCATGACCGGCGTTGCACCGTTCCGCATGCTCAACACACCCGAGCCGGTGGCCACTGCCATCAGCTATGTCATGGGCACGCCTGCTGCAAGCGGCTTCACCATGCACATCCTGGGCGTGCTCAAGGTGCTGGTGGTGTTTGCTGCACTGGCCGGGCTGAGCTCAGTGATTCTGGTGATGCTGATGGGGCAACCACGCATCTTCTACTCGATGTCACGCGACGGTTTGATGCCGAAGCCGTTGGGCAAGCTGCATCCGAAGTTCCGCACGCCGTACATCGGCACGATGATCGTCGGCGTGATTGCTGCCACTTTGGCGGGCCTGTTCCCGGTCGACGTGCTTGGCGATCTGGTTTCGATGGGCACTTTGCTGGCCTTCGCTACCGTGTGCATCGGCGTGCTGGTGCTGCGCAGGACGCGGCCTGAACTTCCACGCTCGTTCCGCGTGCCATGGCCATGGGTGGTCTGCACGGTCGGCGCCGCCTCATGTCTGTTCCTGTTCTGGCAAGCCTTCGTGGTGCGCTGGCCACTGCTGCTGAGCTGGATGGTCATCGGCTTCCTGATTTACGGCTTCTACGGTTACCGTCACAGCAAGCTGCGCAGCAAGTCACTCTGACAAGCAACGGCCGGCGCCCATGGCGCCGGCCGTTGTCGTTTTCCGTGCACCGACTCGAGCGTTGATGCTCGACTCCCCCGCCTTGCCAAGACATCCTCTCCCATGCTCAAGCAGTTGCTCGCCCGCAAGACCGACTTCAGTAACGATGACAGCGTCCATGGCCCCGGCCTGCGGCGCACCCTGGGCCCCTGGGGCATCACCGCGCTGGGCATCGGCGCCGTCATCGGCACCGGGATCTTTGTCGTGACCGGTACCGCCGCTGCCGAGCATGCCGGCCCGGCGGTGCTCTTGTCGTTTGTGATCGCCGCGATCTGCAGTGGCTTCAGTGCACTGTGCTACGCCGAATTCGCCACCCTGATCCCGATCTCGGGCAGCTCCTATTCCTATGCTTACGCCTCACTGGGCGAGCTGGCGGCGTGGTTCATCGGCTGGAACATGGTGGCCGAATATGGCATCTCGGCGTCTGCGGTGGCAGCAAGCTGGACCGGCTATTTCACCAGTCTGCTCGACCATATGGGCATCCACCTGCCGACCGCCCTCACCGAAGCACCGCTGGCATTCACCGATGGCCACCTGGTCACCACCGGACATCTGTTCAACCTGCCTGCGGTGGCGATTGTGCTGGCGCTGACCTGGCTGTGCTACATCGGCATCCGCGAATCGTCAGGGCTCAATGCACTGATGGTGCTGGTCAAGGTTGGCCTGATCATCATCGTGGTGGTCGCCGGCTATCGCTATATAAACCCGGCCAACTGGCACCCGTTCATCCCCGAGCCGCAGGGTGATGGCAAATACGGCTGGTCCGGCATCATGCGCGGCGCGGCGATGGTGTTCTTTGCGTATATCGGTTTCGAGGCCACCTCCACGGCGGCACAGGAGTGCAAGAATCCGCAGCGTGACCTGCCCTTCGGCATCCTGGTTTCGCTGGTGATCTGCACTGTGCTGTATCTGGCGATGGCCGCCGTACTTACCGGTCTGGTGCCATACACCGTGCTCGACACCTCCGAGCCCGTGGTCACCGCCGTAGCTGCGCATCCGGAGCTGGACTGGCTCCGCCTGGTGGTGGAGATCGGCGCAATGATCGGGTTGTCGTCGGTAATCCTGGTGATGATCATTGCGCAGCCGCGCATCTTCATGATCATGGCCCGTGACGGCATGTTGCCGAAGGTATTCGCCAAGGTGCATCCGCGCTACCGCACGCCGCACATCAACACCCTGATCACCGGCGGCATGATTGCGCTGTTGGCGGCCCTGTTCCCGCTGGACTTGCTGGCCAACCTCACCTCGATGGGTACGCTGATCGCCTTTTCGGCGGTATGTGCCGGCGTGCTGATCCTGCGTCACACGATGCCGGAACTTCCCCGCACCTTCCGCGTGCCGTGGGTCTGGTTCACCTGCCTGGCGGGCGTGGCGAGTTGTTTTGCGCTGCTCTTCAGCCTGGACTGGTTCAACTGGGCCGTGCTGGGCGCATGGACCGTACTCGGCTTTGCGATCTACTTTCTCTACGGCCGCAAGCACAGTTATCTGCGCCACGACCCGCCTGCCGTGACAAAAATGCAGTAGTCAGAAATTACTTCGAAAATCCATGAATGTCTTCGAAATTCCACTAATTTCTCGCATCATGCTTTTTTTGAAATTTCCTCCAAATCGCTAAGCTGCTCACCAAAAAAAATACATGTTATTGTTTTTATTGTACTTAACGAGAATTTTTCAAGAAAAATAAGCCAGCCGATCGCCCATTCGCCAATCGCGGGAGTATGATCCTCAGTCCGCGGGTATATCACTTGGCAGTGGGCCCCGGATCGCGGCTCGGTACGTCAGGTGGGTAGCTCCTCACCCTGGTGTACCGGGCCGCACTTTGTCCGCAACCCTGATCGCGAGCTCTTCGTCATCAGCAAGGATCGCCGACAGGCAATCGCAAGCGCCCGCCCGCGGGCACAAGAAAAAGGCCGGATTCGCTCCGGCCTCCCATGACATCCCATATTTGGCTTTCGCCGATGCGTCAGGCTTTCTTGGGCGAGTGCGAGATACACCAGCCCTTGGCATTGACTGACTTGCCCGGAAACAGCTGGCATGGCCCGCGACCGGTGGCACCACCGGTATAGAACTGGCAATTG
>JBBQQL010000224.1:0-5054 GCA_038215995.1 Lysobacterales bacterium | reverse complement strand
TTCGCCGGGCGCTCATCGAACAGGTCGCGACCGGCCGGCACGAACGGCGGCAACTCGCGCGCCAGCAGGCGCAGGGAAAGTACCGGCGCGGGCAGTTGCACCTGCTCCAGCCGTCCGCGCGCCAGTTCGAACAACATGCCGGCGTCGCGCTCCGGCGTCAGCAGGCCGACCGCCACGTCGGTGACCCGGTCGCGATGCTCCAGCCGCAGCAGGAAGCGCTGCACGCCGCCGTCGCGGCCCGCCAGATAGGCGGCCAGATCGGCGGTCATGCGGCGCAGCGGAAACACCAGCGCGGCGATGTTCTCGACCTCGTGCGACAACTCGACGCGCAGGTCGAAGCTGTCCGGCGGACGAAAGCTGTCCAGCCCGGCCGGGGTTTCGCCGGTCAGGCGGTCCAGCGCCAGCAGCAGTTCGGCACCGAAGCGCCGGCGCAGGCCATCGCGCGGCATCCGCAGCAACTGGCCGAGACTGCGAATGCCCATGCCCGGCAACGCGGCGGCGGCCGCGGCGGGCAAACGGCTCTTGTGCAGCGGCACATGCTGCAGCGCGCGAGGCAGGGCTTCAGGCGTCAGCACCGCCTGGCCATCCTCGACGCCCGCCAGCACATAGGCCGCATGCGCGGTGGGCGCCACGCTGAGGCGGTGGCGAAAGCCCAGCGCAGTGAACTCCGCGCGCAGCAGGCTTTCCAGCCGCGGCCACGGGCCGAACAGGCCCATGCTGCGGCTCACCTCCAGCACGATCGCATGCGGCAGCAGGCTCACCTCGGCGCTGTAGCGATACGCCACCGCGGCGAGAAACTGTTGCCAGCGATCCACCGCGTCGGGCTCGTACGGCAAGGCATCGAAGCGCGCCAGCAACGCTTGTGCGGCAGTCAGCCGCTGACCCACGCGCAGGCCGGCCTCACGTGCGGCGGCATTGACCGCCACGATACTGCGCGCCTGCGCCGCACCGGCCACCAGCACCAGCGGGCCGCCCGCCGTGGGCCGCCGACGGAGGACTCCATCCAGCGCCAGTTGCGGCAGCAATACACAGGCCCACAACATGTCCGCCGGCCATCAATGCAGGGCAGCGAGCGCGAGCGGCACCGGCTGCGCGGGTACGGCGCCACCGCGGCATTTGCGCACCCAGACCTGGGCCCGCGGCGCGGCTTCCAGTTCCAGCCGCAACGCCGCCGGCGAGGCATTCGCCAGATGCCGGCGATCGCGAAACGCAAACGCCAGCGCGCGGCCACTGTCAGCCGCCACCTGCAGCCGACGCAGCGCACGGTCATCCGCCTGCTGCGGCCACGCCAGCACCGCCGCGCAACTGCCCGAGCGCAGGCATTGTTCGGTCGCCCACAGCACCTCGCGCTCGGCTGCGGTGACGATTTCGACCCGGCGCATGTCCACGCCATGCTGGCGCCAGCCAGCCACGCACGGCGCATACGGCGGCGCCACCAGGACCAGCGGGCGCGTAGCCCGGCTGAGCCGGGCCAGCGTGGGCAGCAGCAGTTGCAGCTCGCCCACGCCATCCAGCGGCAGCAGGATTTCCGACAGCGAGGCCGCCGGCCAGCCACCACTGGGCAGCACCGCGTCCAGCGCGGCCCAGCCGGTCGGCTGCTCGCCCGCCGGTACGGTCGGCGCCGACCGCCCGCGCCAGACCTGTTGTGCGTCGAGCAGGGTGGACAAGGCCACCACCGCACTCATCAGCTGCCCCTCAGCAGGCCGGCAAACAGGCCTTCGATGGCGAAATCTTCGGTCGGATCCGGATCGATCGGCTGGTAGCCGGGGCTGTTCGGCAGCAGGCGGATCACCTCGCCCTGCCAGTGCAGCCGCTTGATCGTGAAACGATCCCCACCGACCCGTACCGCCACCACCTGGCCATGCCGCGCCACCGGCGTGGCATGCACGCCGACCAGGTCCTGGTCGAGAATGCCCTCGTCACGCATCGAGTCGCCGATCACCCGCACCAGATAATCCGGCGGCAACCGGAACAGCCAGCGCGACACGCGCAGCGTGCGCTCGATCCGCGATTCGGAAAACAGCGGCTCGCCGGCCGCGATGCGGCCCACCAGCGGCAACTCCATGGTGTCCGCCTCCAGCGCATCGACCGTGGTCACCAGGCGGATCCCGCGCGAGCGATTCGGCTCGATCAGCAGCCGCCCCTTGGCCTCCAGCGAGCGCACGTGCTTGAGCACCGCGCTGACATTCGCCAGCCCCATCGCCTGGCCGATCTCCTCCAGCGTGGGTGCCAGTCCGGTCTGCTCCAGCCGGGCCCGGATGAAGTCGAGGATGTTGGATTGGCGGCTGGTCAGTTGCAGGCTCATGGTCGCCATATTTTCACCTTTTATGGTGAAAATAAAGAAAAACATGGCGCGGCCCTGAAATGCACCTCAGGGCAGCGCCATCCCGCCTGAGCGTGTCGCCCTAGGCGCTCGGCAACGCCGCGACCGCCTTGCCCGCATAGGCCATCAACGCCGGATCGATACCGGTGTGCTGCTGCATCGTGGCCGGCTCCTGCTTGAACATGCTGTTGAGCGAATGCTGGATGCCGGCATCGCCACCGGTGAACTCACGCAGCAGCGCACGCCACTTCTGCGCCAGCGCCTGCACCTCCTCGCTGGCCGGGTCCTTGTTCAATTGCATCGCGGCCGACATGCCGGCGATCACCTGCGGCCAGGCCTGCTCGACCTCGCCGATGCGCTCGGCACCCAGCATCTCGCCACGTTGCCGGATCGTCTCGCGCTGTTCGTCACTCAGATATTTTTCCATGATCGTGCTTGCCTCGATGGTGGACAGGAGCGTGTTGCCATCGATCGCCTCGCCCGCGGCCAGCCGTTGCTCCAGCTGTTCCAGCCGGGCCAGCAATGCGTGCTGACGGGCGATCGTCTCCCGCAACCGGGCCAGCTGCTGCAACACCGCCTGCGCCAGCGAAGGCGTATCGGCATCGAGACTGGCCCCGATGGCGTCGAGCGAAAGCCCGAGCGCCTTCAGCGAAACAATGTGCTGCAACCGCCGCAGTTCCACCTCGCCATACAGGCGATAGCCCGCACCACTGCGCCCCGCCGGCCGCAACAGCCCGCAGGCTTCGTAGTGATGCAGGGTGCGGACGGTAACGCCGGTGCGGCGCGCCACCTGACTGACGGACAGCAGCTTCATGGTTTCTCCGTTGCGGTTGGGCACAGCCTGCGGCCTCACGTGACGTGAGGGTCAAGCGGCTGGACGCTGCGTGCGCCATGGCTGCATCAGGCAGGCAACAACGCCCCACGAATGAAGCCGAGCGTCATCCGCCCTCGTGTCAGGAACGCGGCGCGTCGAGATAATCCAGGCTGGCCTGCAACATCGCTTCCATCCCGATCTTCAACGCTCCCTCATCCAGGAAGAATTTCGGCGAGTGATTGGCCGGGGCCTTCAACGGGTCCTGCCCCTGCGGGGTGGAGCCGACGAAGAAATAGACACTGGGCACCTGCTGCGCGAAGTAGGCGAAATCCTCCGACGCCATCCACGGCCTGGCCTCGATCACATGCCCGCTGCCGATCGCCTTGCCAAGGCTGACGCGCACACGCGCGGCGAGCGCAGGGTCGTTGACCAGCACCGGGTTGCTGTCGCCTACCGGGATCTGTTCCTCCACCGTGGCGCCGTTGGCCGCGGCGATGTGCTCGGCGATGCTCTTCAGGTTGTCCAGCGCCTGCTGGCGCATGCCGGCATCGAAGGTGCGCAGGGTGCCCTGCAGCTCGACCTGATCGGGCACGATGTTGTAGCGCGAGCCGCCCTCGATGATGCCGAAGCTGAGCACGGCGGGCAGCGTGCTGATATCCAGCTTGCGGCTGACGATGGTTTGCGAAGCGGTGACGATCTCGGCTGCGGTAACGATGGGATCGACCCCGTACCAGGGCATCGCGCCGTGCGTCTGGCGACCATGCACCACCATGCGAAACCAGTCCGAACCGGCCATCGTCGGACCAGCTCGCACCGCCACCGTGCCCACGTTGAGGCTGCTGACCACGTGCATGCCGAACATTGCGTCAGGCTTGAACTGGCGAAACAGCCCTTCCTTCAGCATCAGCGAAGCGCCGCCTTGCTCGCCCGCGGGCGAGCCCTCCTCGGCCGGCTGGAACACGAACAACACCGAACCGTGCAACTGTTTCTTCATGCCGCTCAACGCCTGCGCCATGCCCAGCAGCATCGCGGTATGCGCATCATGACCACAGGCATGCATCACGCCGGTCGGCTTGCCACGGTATTCGCCCGTGGCCTTCGATGCGAAAGGCAGGTTCACCTCCTCGGTCACCGGCAGCGCGTCCATGTCCGCGCGAATCGCCAGCCGCGGTCCCGGCAGATCGCCCTTGAGCAAACCCACCACGCCGGTATGAGCGATGCCTGTGTGCACCTCCAGCCCCAGCTTGCGCAACTCGGCAGCGACCAGCGCCGACGTGCGCAGCTCGCGATTGCTCAGCTCGGGATGTTGATGGATGTCACGCCGCCACGCCGTGACCTGCGGCAGCTCCTGCTGCGCCAGCGTCGACGCCGTATCGGGGGTAGCCGCATGCAGCGGTGCGACGGAAGCAACAACAAGTGCAAGACAAAGTGCAGTACGGCGCATGGCTATCCCCATTGGCTGGCAAGTTTCGAAGCGCTGGCCTATGCGTGAGCATGACGGGCGCAGCGCTGGTCCGAGAGTACGAAGCAAACGGGATATCGGCAATGGCGCGGCCAGGTGGTCCGAGCCGCGCCTACTGCTCACGCTTACAACAACATGCCGCCGGAGGCCTCGATGCGCTGGCCGGTGATCCAGCGATTGCCCGGCTGCAGCAGCGACGCGATAGCGCCGCCGATGTCATCCGGCAAACCGACCCGACCCAGCGCCGTCATCGAGGCAATCTGCTGGTTCATCGCCGGGTTGTCACGCACCCTGCCGCCGGAGAAATCGGTCTCGATCGCGCCCGGTGCGATCACATTGGCGGTGATGCCGCGTTCGCCCAGCTCCCGAGCCAGGTAGCGGGTCAGCACCTCGACCCCGCCCTTCATCGACGCATAGGCCGACGAGCCCGGGAAACTGAAGCGCGCCAGCCCGCT
>JBBQQL010000223.1:0-5083 GCA_038215995.1 Lysobacterales bacterium | reverse complement strand
GTCACCGGCGAGGAGTCGCTGTCACAGGTCGCTTCGCGGGCCCAGCGTCTGGGCTTGCCGCTGGAGCCGCTGCAGGCGCTGGCGGAAACCTGCATCGAGCGGATTCTGGAGCAGGCGATGGCCACTCGCCCGCGCGTGCTGGTGATCGACTCGATCCAGACCATCTGGACCGAGCTGCTCACCGCGGCCCCGGGCTCGGTCAGCCAGGTGCGCGAGTCCGCGGCCAAGCTCACCCGGTTTGCCAAGGAAACCGGTACCTCGGTATTCCTGGTCGGCCACGTGACCAAGGATGGCGGCATCGCCGGTCCGCGCGTGCTCGAGCACATGGTCGATGCGGTGCTGTATTTCGAAGGCGAATCCGGTTCGCGCTTCCGCGTGCTGCGCGCGTTCAAGAATCGCTTTGGCGCGGTCAACGAGCTGGGCGTGTTCGCGATGTCGGACAAGGGCCTGCGTGAGGTGCCCAACCCTTCGGCAATTTTTCTCTCATCGCACTCGGGGCCCACCTCGGGCAGTGCGGTGATGGTCACCCGCGAAGGTACCCGCCCATTGCTGGTGGAAGTGCAGGCGCTGGTCGATCAGTCCTCGCTGGGCAATCCGCGTCGGGTCACCCTGGGCCTGGAGCAGAACCGCTTGGCCATGCTGCTGGCGGTGCTGCATCGACATGGCGGTGTGGCGGCTTACGATCAGGATGTCTTCGTCAACGTGGTCGGCGGTATCCGCGTGCAGGAGACGGCAGCCGATCTGCCGGTGTTGCTGGCGGTGTTGTCGTCACTGCGTGACCGGCCACTGCCGGAGCACATGATCACGTTTGGCGAGGTGGGCCTTTCCGGCGAGATCCGGCCGGTGCCCAATGGCGAGGAACGTCTCAAGGAGGCGGCTCATCACGGCTTCCGTCGCGCGATCGTGCCCAAGGCCAATGCGCCGAAAAAGGGCAAGGTGGGCGAGATGGAGGTGATCGGTGTGGAGCGGCTGGCTGAGGCGATCGACGCCTGCCGCTGACGCCTCATTCGCTGGGCAGTGGCCAGGCCTGGAAGGCGGGTAACTGTTCGGCGCGTGCTGAAAACGTGGTCAGCGCGGGGTAGTCCGCGGCCACCATGATTTGCGGTACGACCAGCTGGATGAAGCCCCAGGTTACCGCGACGGTGATATCGGCCTGTCCGGGCTTTTCGCCTTGCAACCAGCGGGCGGGAAGGTCAGTGACCTCCCGTTCCATCGCGACTCCGGCGGACTGAAGTTGCTCGCCCACACGCTGCAACCAGGGCGGGTAGAGAAAATTCTCTGGTCGCTTGCGTTCGTAGACGATCTGCACGGCTTTCTCGGCAGCCAGCAGCGCCAGCCCGATCCATCGCAACGCATCGCGGCGAGGCGCGGCGTCGACGGGCAGCAGGCGCCGATCCGCTGCGACGGTGGATTCGGCGTAGTCGATGATCAGGCTGGAATCGATCAGTTGGGTGCCGTCATCGCAGATCAGCGTGGGTGCCTTGACCAGCGGATTGACGCGCCGAAACGCATCGTAGTCGCGGAATACCGAGAGCGAGCGGTGCTCGAACGGCAGGCCCAGCATCTGCAGCGAGATGGCCGTGCGTCGGACGAACGGGGAGTCGAGCATACCGATCAGTTGCATGGTGCACCATTTGCGAGTGAGGTCAGGGAGCGAACACCACGGTCTTGTGGCCATCAATCAACACGCGGTCATCCAGGACGCAACGCAGTGCGCGTGCCAGCACCCGGCGCTCGATGTCGCGACCGATCCGGATCAGGTCCTCAGGCGTGTCGTGATGGTTAACGCGTTCGATATCCTGCTCGATGATCGGACCTTCGTCCAACTCGGGTGTGACGAAATGAGCGGTGGCGCCGATCAGTTTCACGCCGCGACGGTGCGCCTGGTGATAGGGCCGCGCACCCTTGAACCCAGGCAGAAACGAGTGATGGATATTGACGCAGCGCCCGGCCAGTTTTCCGGCAAGCTCATTCGACAGCACCTGCATGTAGCGAGCGAGCACGACCACATCGGGCTGTGCCTGTTCGATCACGCGCCAGACCTTGGCCTCTTGCGCCAACTTGTCGTGCCGGTCACTGGGCAGGTAGTGGAACGGGATGTCGTCGAAATCGAGATGCCGGTAGGTTTCGTGTGGATGGTTGGCAATGATGCCGACGATCTCCATCGGCAACTCTCCGGTGCGCCAGCGGTAGAGGATATCTGCCAGGCAATGGTCGAATTTCGACACCATCAGCAGCACTCGGCGGTGCTGGCGGCGGTCACGCAAGGTCCACTGCATGCCGAAGCGCTGGGCTATCGGCAGGAAGCCTGACTGAAGATCCTCGGGCGCCGTCGTCTGTGCGCCCGGCTGGAACACGATACGCATGAAGAATCGGTGGGTATCGGGGGCGCCGAATTGCTGCGCTTCCAGGATGTTGCCGTCCTGTGCCGCGATCTGCCCCGATACCGCTGCCACGATGCCTGGCTGGTCCGCGCACGAAAGGGTGAGCACGAACTGCGGGCTGCTCATTAGATGCTCCGGTGCAGGATCAGCTCGAGCACAGCCTTGGTCCCGAACAGGGCCAGCAACAGCAAGGCCATGCCGGCCAGCGTCAGATTCACGGCTTGCCTTCCGCGCCAGCCATAGCGCCAGCGACCGCACAGCAACGTGCCGAACACCAGCCACGCAACGATCGACAGAACAGTCTTGTGGACCAGATGCTGACCGAACAGGTTCTGCACGAACAGCGCCCCGGTGATCAGGGTCAGTGTCAATAGCAGGAAGCCCGCCGTAATCAGACGGAACAGGAGTGTTTCGGTCAGTGTCAGCGGTGGCAGCGCGCGCAGCCATGGACCGAACTGGCGGTGACGCAGGGCGCGCTCCTGCAGCGCCAACAGAATGGCCAGCACGGCAGCGATCGAGAGCACGCCGAACGCCACCAGCGCCACCGTGACGTGCAGTTTGATCTGCCAGTCCATTGGCTGCGGCACGGTCGGCGGGGCCAGGAAACTGTCCACGACGATCAACAGGGCAGTCATCGGAAACACGATCACGCCCAGCGCCGCCACCGGACGCGAGAGATTCACCAGCAGGGTCAGCGTGGAAACCACGAAGGCAACCAGCGAGAGCGCGGCGAAGAAGTGCAGGTCCAGTGCGCCACGATGCATGCCAAGCAGGATGGCAGCATGCATCATGACGGCCACTCCCGCCACGCTCAGCGAGAGCCGGTTCAGCGGCGGGCTTCCGCTCAACAGCGGGCGCGCCAACCCGGCGGCGGCGGCGAGATAGAGCGCAATAGCGATCAGGGCAAGAATGTGAATGACCATAGCCGAGCAGTGTCGCACAGGCCCGTGCAGGCATGCATACGAAAGCTGGCTGCGGTCTCGGCTATAATCAGCGCCTTTCCCGATACGCCGGTTTCGTCATGTTCGAGTCGCTCAGCCAACGCCTTTCCTCCACCGTCAACCGCCTGCGCGGCCGTGGTCGGCTGACCGAGGAAAATATCCGCGAGGCCCTTCGCGAAGTGCGTATCGCGCTGCTCGAGGCAGACGTCGCCTTGCCGGTGGTGCAGGCGCTGATCCAGCGGATCAAGGTGCGCGCGGTCGGTCAGGAAGTGGTCAAGAGCCTGTCACCAGGACAAGCGCTGGTAAAGGTGGTCAGCGATGAGTTGACCGTGGTCATGGGTGTGGCCAATACCGAGTTGAACCTGGCCCAGCAGCCGCCGGCCGTGGTGCTTATGGCGGGCCTGCAGGGCGCGGGCAAGACCACCACCGTGGCGAAGCTGGCGCGATTGCTGACCGAGCGCAAGAAAAAGAAGGTGATGGTGGTCAGTTGCGACGTCTATCGCCCGGCGGCGATCGAGCAGTTGCGCACGCTGGCCGAGCAGGTCGGGGTGAAGTTCTTCCCGTCCGAGGCTGGTCAGGATCCGGTGCGCATTGCCAAGGACGCCGTCGCCGCGGCGCGCCGCGAAGTGATTGATGTGCTGCTGGTCGATACCGCCGGTCGCCTGCACGTGGACGAGGCGATGATGGCGGAGATCAAGGCGATCCATGCCGCGATCAACCCGATCGAAACCCTGTTCGTGGTCGATTCGATGACCGGTCAGGATGCAGCCAACACGGCCAAGGCTTTCAACGAGGCCCTGCCGCTCACTGGCGTGATCCTGACCAAGACCGACGGCGATGCGCGCGGCGGCGCAGCGTTGTCGGTGCGTTATGTGACCGGCAAGCCGATCAAGTTCCTCGGTGCCGGCGAGAAGACCGACGCACTGGAGCCGTTCCATCCTGATCGGCTGGCCCAGCGCATCCTGGGCATGGGCGACGTGTTGTCGCTGGTCGAGGAGGTCGAGCGCAAGGTTGATCACGACAAGGCGCAGAAGCTGGCCGAAAAGGTGATGAAGGGCAAGCGCTTCGATCTGAACGACATGAAGGATCAGCTCGAGCAGATGGGCAGCATGGGCGGGCTGGCCGGGCTGATGGACAAGTTGCCCGGTGTTTCCAACCTGCCGGACAGCGTCAAGTCCAAGGTCAATGATGGTGAGATGAATCGCATGATTGCGATCATCAATTCGATGACCAAGAAGGAGCGTCGTCATCCCGATCTTCTCAACGGCTCCCGTCGCGCCCGCGTGGCGCGCGGTTCAGGCACGCAGCCGGCGGACGTCAATCGCGTGCTGAAGCAGTACATGCAGATGGAAAAAATGATGTCCAAGCTGTCCAAGGGCGGCAGCAAGGGCCTCATGCGGCAGATGCGTGGCGCGATGAAGGGCATGGGTGGCATGGGCGGACTGCCGCCGATGCGCTGAAACACCGTAAACGATGGGAGAGGCGTGCGAGGTGAGTGCGAGCCGGCTCGATGCGCTTGCCTCGTTTCTCAGTCCCATTCACTCGATACTGCTTCCCAAGCTCTTCCCTTTTTTCGAAAAGCCGCTAAAATGCCCCGTTTACCGCGCACGGCTCTCGTGTGCCTGCCGCTTGTTCGGCAATTCTGGAGTTTTACCATGGTCAAGATTCGTCTTTCGCGCGGTGGCGCCAAGGGCCGTCCGTTCTACCACGTTGTCGTGACCGATCAGCGCAGCAAGCGCGACGGCCGCAACATCGAGA
>JBBQQL010000222.1:0-5313 GCA_038215995.1 Lysobacterales bacterium | reverse complement strand
GGGTCGCCGGCCATCGCCGCCTGCGCCCACGGATGCGCGTCGGCGACATGGTTCAGCACCAGGTCCGAACACAGGCTGATGCCGGCGGCGCGCAGCTCGCCTGCCAGCGCCTGCAGGTCGTCCATGCTGCCGAGCGCGGGTTCCACCTCCTCGAAACTGGCGACCGCAAAGCCGCCATCGCTGTCGCCCCGGCGCGCGCGCAGAAACGGCAACAGGTGCAAATAGTCCACGCCAAGCGCGCGCAGGTGTCCGATCCGGTCAGCGACCCCGCGCAGGTTGCCGCCGAAGCGATCCACATAGGTCGAGTAGCCGAGCATGCGCTGGCGTACAAACCAGTCCGGCTGGTTCTCGCGTTCGCTATCCAGCGCTACCAGCTCGGCCGGGCGCAGTGACGCCTGCTGGCCAAGTTGGGCAAACAGAGTCGACAGCCACGAGGAAAAGCCTTCCGAATGGCCGTACAAGGCAGTCAACGCGTCGATCAGGTCGTTGCCGGCCAGCGCCAGGCGCTGGTCGGCAAGAGCGTGCTGGTCGGGCGGCAGCATCGAGAGAAAATGCTGCCGCACGGCCTTCAAGCCGGCGTTGAGCGCGAGGGGAGCGCCCACGCCTTCACTCACAGTGTGTACTTCCAGCTGGCGTAGACGGTGCGACCGAGAATCGAACGCGCCGTGTTGAGGCCGTTTGCCGTGACGCCACCCGAGCTCTGGTCGATCTCGGTCAGGCCGATCGCGTTGAACAGGTTGTCCGCCTGCAGCGAGACCGACATCCGCTCGTTGATGTCGTAACGGGCAAACGCATTGACCTGGGTATAGCCCGGCATCACCAGCCCATTGGGCTGGCTCGCGTACGACTTGGTCGTGCTGATGATGGTCGAACCCACCGTGATCGGGCCGAAGCGGTAGCTCGGGCTCAGCTGCGATACCCAGCGCGCCTGGCGCTGTGGCACATCGCCGACATCGGCCGGGCTGATCTGGTCCTTGGTGATCTTCGCATCGGTGTAGGTGAGGCCGCCGCGCAGGCTGAAGTCGCCGTAGTCCAGCGAACCTTCCACCTCCAGACCCTTGGCCTTGTAATTGCGGTTGATCAGCGGGTTCGACGGCTGGGTCACGTCCTGGTTGGTTTCCTGGGTGGTGGCGTAGAAGCCGGTGACGAACAGGCTGGTGTGTCGCGTGCTCCATTTGACGCCGGTCTCGTACTGCTTGACCACGTTGATGGCCACCCCGGTCGGCACCGAGCCGTCGCCCAGCACGCCGCCGCCGAACAGCAGCCGGTCAGCGTTGAAACGCGCGCCACGGCTGACGCGGGCGAACAACGCCAGATCGGAGTTGACCAGATAGTTGGCGCCAAACGAATACTCAAGATGCTTCTTGCTGTAGTTCACCGGCGAGGCGTTGGCGAGGTTGATTACCTGTACCGCCTGTTCCGGTCCTTCGATGATGCCGTCGCCGTTGACATCCATCGGCACGGTCGAGGCACCGGCATAGCTGCCGTTGGCCTTCATGAAGTCGTAGCGCAGGCCACCGTCCAGTTGCCAGTTGCCCGGCTGGAAGCTCAGCGACACGTACGGCGCGTTCATCGTGTAGTCGACATTTTCGTAGCGGGTGCAGCAGTTGCCGAAGATCGGCTGGCCATAGGCCACCAGACCGTTCTGCGTCACCGCCTGGCCGGCGGCGTTGTAGACGTTCAGCAGGTTGGCCTTGCTGCCCTGCACGGTCTCCAGATACTGGTTCCAGTGCCAGTCCTGCTCGATGGTCTGGTCGGAGTGGTAGTAGCCGAACAGCAGGTCCAGCGGGCCGCTGGCGGTATCGAACGAGCGCTTCAGGGTGAGGTTGTTGGTGGCATTGTTCATGTTGGGCAGCGACACGTTGAACAGCAGCGTGTTCGAGACCAGGCCATTGCCGCCGACGCTGGCGGCATCGACCGCCTGACCGGCATGGGGACCGGTGGCGTAGGCCAGTGTGGCGCCGGGCCCGCCGAGCGATTCGGCCGCCGACGCGGCGGTTTGCACCGAGCCCGGGTACGGACCGACGAAGTTGCCGGAGTTCTTGGCCAGACGGAACTGTTCGTTCAAGGTCCAGCCGTCGCCGAGGCTGAACTGGCCCAGGCCGCCAATCGCGGCCACCTTGGAGTGGTAGCCATCGGAAATGTTGGTGTAGATCTTCTGCCCGTTGGCGCCGACCGCCAGGTCATGCTGGAAGTAGCGTGACTGCAGCACGCCGCTCTGCACGTTGAAACCGGGCAGCGAGTTCACGCTCGGGTTACTGTTGCTGCCGGTGATCGACAGCGGCACCGGCAGGTACACCGGCGACTTGTCGTCCAGCAACTGGAAGCTCAGGCGCAGAAAACCGCCGTCGATGTCGTGGGTCAGGTTGCCCATCAACTGGCCACCCTTCTGCGCGCTGTAGCCGACGTCCTTCGGGCCGGTGCCGTCGCGCAGGTAACCGCCGATATGGAAGCGGGTCGTATCCGAAATCGGCTGGCCGTAGTCGAAGTCCAGCCGCTGGCTGTCGTAGTTGAGGCCGGTGGTGATGCCGATGTCGCCGCCGCGCGTCTCGCCGGTCTTGGTGATGAAGTTGATCACCGCGCCGGGTGCGTTGCTGGCGAATACCGAGGACGAGCCGCCGCGCACGACCTCGAGGTGATCCAGATTGAAGTCGGGGCGCAGGAAGGTATCGGGCGTGGCGAATGAGATGTCGCCGAACTCGAGCACCGGCATGCCGTCGACCTGGAACTGCACGAACTTGCCACCGCCGGAAGCCACCGGCAGGCCGCGCACGGAAATGTTCGCGTTGCCATCGCCGCCGGACGACTCCGAGCGGATACCCGGCACGTCACGCAGGATGTCGGCCGCGTTCTGCAGGCCACTGTTCTGGATCTGTTCGGCTTCCAGCGAGCTGACCGAGACGCTCGAGCTCATCTTGCTCAGCGCACCGGGCGACGCGGTGACCACGGTGGCGTCCAGATTGACCGCCTTCGACGGTCCCTTCCTGGCCGGTGGCGGCGCTGTCTGCCCGCTCGATGCGCTGGTGTCACTCGATGGGCCACTGGCCGACGTGGATTGTGCGGCGGCGGCAGCAGGCAGCAACGCCAGCGCTACGGCCATGACCAGCGCATGTTTGCGCAAAGCGTGAATGTTCATGAAATCTCCCCGGACGGATGAATGACGATCCAGGCGCTGCGACTCTTCAGGCTCGACTGCGCCGGTGACGGTCACCCGTTTGGGTGGCCTGAGAACATGATGAGAACTGATGCAATCGATTGCAATTCGCGCCGCAACATGATTTGAAGCGCCGCAAAATTGTTTGGAAAAATAGCGAAAAGCGAGGAATACAGCCCCAAATGACAACGATTGCATCAATCTTGCATCAGCAGCCCCGCGAGCAGTCAGCAGGACACCATCGGGGCTTTCATGTTGCGCTGCGTCAGGCGGGCTCGCCGGAATGGCTGCTCTGGCGCACGACCAAGCGCGTTTCCAGCTGTATCGAGGGCAATACTTCGCCGCGTTCGAGCATCTCCAGCAGGATCTCGACCAGGGCGGTGCCGCCCTCGTGAATCGGCTGGCGTACGGTCGTCAGTTGCGGGCTGAAATGGGCGGCCAGCTCGACATCGTCGTAACCGACCACGGCGACATCTTCGGGTACCCGGCGTCCGCTTTCACGCAGCGCGCCGATCGCCGCCATGGCCAGCAGGTCGCCGCTGGCGAACACGGCGTCCAGCTCCGGCTCGGCCTCCAGCAAGGCATGCATCGCCACGCGTCCGGCGTCGGCCAGGAACGGCACACTGGCATGCCGCCGGTCCGGCAGCGCCACCTTGTTCGCCTTCAATACCTCGGCAAAGCCGCGATAACGCTCGGCCACCTCGGGTAGCCCGATATCTCCGAGAAACCCGATGCGCCGACGGCCTTCCGCCAGCAAGTGCCGCGCCACCAACTGGCCGCCGAGATGATTGTCACTGCCCACCGTGCAGTAGCGCTGTCCGGGCAACTGCGTGCCCCACACCACCAGCGGCAGGCCGCGTTCGGCCATCGCAGTGAGCTGGTCGTGATGACGCCATTGGCCAATCAGGATCACGCCGGCAGTGCGGCCTGCATCGATCAGCGCGCTGGCGGCATCGAGATTTTCGGCGTCGATGCGCACCAGCAGCATCTCGTAACCGCGCTGGGTCAGCGCATCGGCCAGGCTGCCGATCATGCCGTGCAGGAAAGGGTCGGCAAAACTTTGCCGGCTCGCCTGCTCATAAGGCACCACCACGCCGATCGTGCGGTTGATGCCCGAACGCAGGTTGGTGGCCGCGCGGTTGACCGTGTAGTTGAACTGCCGCGCCAACGTCTTGATACGCTCGCGCGTCTCCTGGCTGACCAGCTCGCTGCCGGCCAGCGCGCGTGACACCGTGGACGGCGCCACCCCGGCCAGCCTGGCCAGGTCAGCCATCTGCATGCGTCGCCGCGTCTTTCCCGTGCCATCTCCTTTGGGCGGGTTGGCTTCGCTCACCGGGAGACACCATAACCCGCTCGGGTGGAAGTGGCCTGATACGACGCAAGCAGGATCGCAACAGATGGCATGGAGGGCTCGCTTGCGCAAGAAAAGGGGGATGTTGTCAGCGCCCAGACTAATGCAGCGTGCGTCCCTCACGCCAGCGCTAGTTGCGCCATCGCTGATCGGTCAAACAGGTCCATCACCGCAAGGTCCAACGCGTGGCCCGCGTGGCCCGCGGGGGGCGCGGCTGCCGTCACAGGCGGCGGACCTTCTCATCGAAACAACACCATCGATCGCGCCTGGTGTCAGCGGCCCCGCCGCCCACCCAGGGGAGCGGCATGTCGCAATCTCGTGCCGTGCCCGAGCGGCACGGTGTATCCGGGGCAGCAGCTCCGAGTCGCCATCGCAGCCTCCACGCGTGATGGTCGATGCCCGCCGAGCACCGCCCAGAATCCCTTCCCCGCGGCGGCAGCGCCGCCGCGGGGAAGGGACGGCCGGAACTCACATGCCGATCGCGGTTTCAGCCTTCACGTACGGCAGGCCCAGCGCGAGTGCCACGGGTTCGCAGGTCACCTGACCTTCGGACACATTGAGGCCGTTGCGCAGGTGCGCGTCCTGCTGCAGCGCCTTCTTCCAGCCATGGTTGGCCAGTGCCAGGGTAAACGGCAGGGTCACGCTGTTGAGCGCGAAGGTGGAGGTGCGCGCCACCGCGCCCGGCATGTTGGCGACGCAGTAATGCACCACCTCGTCGACCACGTAGGTCGGCTCGGAGTGGGTGGTGGCGTGCGAGGTTTCCACGCAGCCGCCCTGGTCGATCGCCACGTCCACGATCACCGAACCC
>JBBQQL010000221.1:0-5387 GCA_038215995.1 Lysobacterales bacterium | reverse complement strand
ATCGGCATCACGCTGCCACTGTTCGATCGCAATCGCGGCAACATCGCGATCGAACGGGCCAGTCGCCTGCAGCTGCATGACGACTATGCGGCGCGGCTGCTGGCTACCCGTACCGACATGCAGCGCATCGGCAGCGATCTGAGTACGCTCGATCAGCAGCTTGCAGCGCTGACCCAGCATGCAGCGCAGCTTGATCAGGCGCGCGCCGCCGCCGAACTGGCGTGGCAGGCCGGCACGCTGGACTGGCCGACCTATCTGGCGATCCGCAGCAACGCGCTCGCGGCCGAGCTGGATCTGCTTGCCGTAAGGCAGGAGCGCGTACGCCAGTCGATCGCGCTGGAGGCCCTGCTCGGCAACACCGATCTCGTTCCCACCACGTCCACGTCAGCGGTCACGCCATGAATCGTTCCCTATGCCTTCCCGCGCTGAGCGTGTTGCTGTTGTGCGGCCTCTTGCTGGGTTGCGGCAAGGCGGCGCCGGATGAAGACGAGGCCGCCGCGCCCGCCGGTCAGGTCGCCGTGACCACGACCGCGCCAGTGCAGCAGACCTTCCACCACAGCATCGAGGCCTGGGGCAGCGCCGCCGGCGACCCGCAGCACGCGCGCTCGATCAGCCTCGGCCACGGCGGCCAGGTCACCGCGTTGCAGGTAGCGGCGGGGCAGACCGTGAAGCGCGGCCAGCCGCTGCTGACGATCACGCCGGACCCGACGGCCCACAGTGCATACCAGCAGGCGCAGACGGCGTTGAGCGTGGCCCGCAGTGAGCTCAAGCGCACCGAGCAACTGGCGGCACAGCGGCTGGCCACCCAATCGCAACTGGCCGCCGCGCAGAAGGCGCAGTCCGATGCGCAGTCCGCCCTCGACGCGCAGCGCGCGCTCGGTGGCGGTGCCAGCACCGAAACCGTCAACGCGCCGGCCGATGGCGTGATCACCGCGCTGCAGGTGGGGCTGGGCGAGCGGGTGGCTGCCAACGCGCCGCTGCTCAGCTTCACCCCGGCACACGCCTTGCTCGCCGTGCTCGGCGTGCAGCCGCAGGACGGCGTGCTGCTGCGTGCCGGCATGCCGGTGCAACTTGAGCCGGTCTACGGCGCGCGCGAGTCCTTTGTCGGTCACTTGCGCATGGTCGGCCAGTCGATCGATGCGCAATCCCACCTGCTCAGCGCCCAGGTCGAATTGCCAGCCGAAGCCAGCGGCCACCTGGTCGCCGGCGCCGCGCTCGCCGCACAGATCCGCACCGCCGACTTCAGCGCCTGGGCGGTGCCGCGCGCGGCGGTATTGCATGACGATCAGGGCGACTACCTGTTCCAGGTCGAGCAGGGTCACGCCAAGCGGATCAAGGTGACGTTGCGCAGCCCGACGGGCGACACCGTCGGGGTCGACGGTCCGCTTGACGCGAAGGCCCGCGTGGTGGTGCTGGGCGTGTATGAACTGCACGATGGCGATGCGGTGCGGGAGTCGGCGAAGTGAGCATCACTGCATGGATGCAGCTGCATCGTCGCTCGCTGCTGTTTCTGGCCCTGATGCTGGCGATCGGCGGCATCGCCAGTGCATTCCTGATGCCGGTGGCGTTGTTTCCGAACGTCTCGTTTCCGCGCGTGCAGGTGACCCTGGACGCGGGTGATCGCCCCGCCGACCAGATGGCGATCGAGGTGACCACGCCGGTGGAGGAGGCGGTGCGCCGGGTGCGCGGCGTGCGCGACGTGCGTTCCACCACCAGCCGCGGCAGCGCCGATATCGCGGTGACCTTCGACTGGGGCGCCGACATGAGCGCCGCGCTGCAGGAGGTCAATGCCGCGGTCGGTCAGGTGCTGCCGCAGCTGCCCGCCGGCACCCAGCTCTCGACCCGGCGCATGGACCCCACCACCTTTCCGGTACTGGCCTACAGCCTGCGTTCGCACACGCTCTCGCCGAGTGACCTGCATGACCTGGCCGAGTACCAGTTGCGGCCCTTGCTCAGTGGCATCAACGGCGTCGCCCACGTCGACGTGCAGGGCGGTGAGGTCGCCGAGTTCCACGCCGATGTCGATCCGGCCAAGCTGCGCGCGCTCAATCTCAGCCTTGCCGACGTGGCCAGCGCGGTCGGCCATGCCGCCACGATTCAGGCGATGGGGCGCGTCTCCGATCACTACAAACTGTTCCTGCTGCTGGGCGACAACCAGCCCAGGACCGTCGCCGCGCTGGGTGATGTGGTGCTGCGCGCAGGGCCGGATGGCGTCGTGCGGCTGGCCGATGTGGCGCGGGTCAGCCTCGATCATGTGCCGCAGTGGATCAAGGTCAATGCCGATGGCCAGAACGCGGTACTGATGCAGGTCTACCAGCAGCCGGCCGGCAACAGTGTGCAGATCGCCAAGGAGGTCAAGCAACGCCTGGCCGACTACGCACCGCAGATGCCGGCAGGGGTGACCATCGCCAACTGGTATGACCAGACCCAATTGGTCACCAGCGCCGCCAGCAGCGTGCGTGACGCGATCCTGATCGGCATCGTGCTGGCTGCTCTGGTGCTGTTCGTGTTCCTGCGCAATACCCGGGTGATCCTGATCGCGCTGATCGTGGTGCCGGCGGTATTGGCGATCACCGTGCTGCTGCTGCGCGTGCTCGGCATGAGCTTCAACATGATGACCCTCGGCGGCATGGCCGCGGCGGTGGGGTTGATCATCGATGACGTGATCGTGATGCTTGAACACATCATGCGTCGGCTCAATCAGGGCGAGGGCAAGGTGCATGAACGCATTGCCGGCGCGGCGTGGGAGTTCACCCGTCCGCTGACCGGTTCCAGCGCCGCTACCGTGGTGATCTTCCTGCCGCTGGCATTTCTGTCCGGTGTTACCGGCGCGTTCTTCAAGGCGCTGTCGCTGACCATGGCCAGCGCGCTGATCATTTCGTATCTGCTGACCTGGATCGCGGTGCCACTGCTGGCCGAGCGTTTCATGGACCAGCGTCACCTGGCCGAGCATCCGCCGTCGCGTTTCACCACGCGGATGATGGACGGCTATCACCGCCTGCTGGCGCGTTGGCTGAAGCGGCCGTTGCTGGTGCTGCTGCTGGTGCTGCCGCTGCTGCTGGTCGGCGGTTTCGCCTACACCCGCGTCGGCACCGGCTTCATGCCGGCGATGGACGAGGGCGGCTTCATCCTGGATTACCTGTCGCCGCCGGGTACCTCGCTGGAGGAGACCGATCGCCTGCTGCGCCAGGTCGAGGTGATCATCCGCGCCAACCCGTATGTGGATACCTATTCGCGGCGCACCGGCCTGCAGCTCGGCGGCGGTCTCACCGAAGCGAACCAGGGCGACTTCTTCGTGCGCCTGAAGAACGGCTCGCGCCCCTCGACCGAGGAGGTAATGACCCAGATCCGTACTCAGGTCGAACGTAAGGTACCGGGTCTGGATATCGAGCTGTCGCAGTTGATGGAGGATCTGATCGGCGATCTGGTGGCGGTGCCGCAGCCGATCGAGGTCCAGCTTTACAGCGATAACCCGCAGCAACTCGATGCCACCGCCAGCAAGGTGGCCGACGCGATCGGCAAGATCAATGGCGTGGTCGGCGTGCGCAACGGCATCAATCCGGCGGGCGACGCGTTGACCGTGCAGGTCGATCCGGCCAGGGCGGCGCTGCAAGGGCTCGATCCGGCCAGCGTCACCGATCAGGTCGCCGCCGCGATCGATGGCAGCGTCGTCGCCCAATTGCCCGAGGGCAGCAAGGTGGTCGGGGTGCGCGTGCGTCTGAATGCGTCGACCCGTCAGCGCCTCGAACAGGTTTCCGCGCTGCCGATTCGCGCCGCCGACGGCCATCTGCTGCCGCTGTCACAAGTGGCCACGCTGAAGGAGGTACAAGGCCAGCCGGAAATCACCCGCGACAACCTCAAGCAGATGGTGGCGGTCACCGGGCGCATCAGCGGGCGCAGCATGGGTTCGGCGATTGCCGATGTGAAGCAGGTGCTGGCGCGTCAGGGCATGTTGCCCAAAGGCATGTTCTATCAGCTTGGTGGCCTGTATCAGCAGCAGCAGCAGGCGTTCCGCGGGCTGACCATCGTGATGCTGGCCGCGATCGCGCTGGTGTTCACCTTGCTGCTGTTCCTGTACGAAAGCTTCCGCATCGCGCTGACCATCATGGCGATGCCGCTGCTGGCATTGCCGGCCGTGTTTGCGGGACTGTGGATCACCGGCATCGAGCTGAATATTTCGTCGATGATGGGCATGACGATGATCGTCGGCATCGTCACCGAGGTGGCGATCTTCTACTTCTCCGAACTGCAGCAAGCCGAACTGGATCAGGCAGAAAATCAACGGGCCCTGCATGGCGCCCTGCATGAGGCGGGCAAGCACCGCACGCGGCCGATCCTGATGTCGACCCTGGCGGCGATCCTGACCCTGCTGCCGCTGGCGCTGGCGATCGGCCAGGGTTCGCAGATGCAGCAGCCGCTGGCGGTGGCGATCATCTCGGGCATGCTGCTGCAGTTGCCGCTGGTGTTGCTGGTGATGCCGGTGCTGTATTCCCTGCTGCGTCGCCGCGATACCCCGCCGGCCTGAGTCCAGCGATCATTTTCTTACGTTCTTCATCCAAGGTGCCCGTCATGAAAAAGCTGCTTCGCTCCGTTGTGCCGGCTTCGCTGTTGCTGCTGGCGCTGCCGTTCATCACTCACGCGGCGGCGCCGGCGCCCGCGCCGCGCGTGTTGTCGACCCTGCTGCTGGGCGGCGTGGGTGGCTGGGATTACCTCAGCTTCGATGCCGCGCATCGGCATCTGTTCGTCAGTCGTGGCGACCGCGTGCTGGTGATCGACGTCGATCACGCCAGGCAGGTCGGTACCATCGCCGACACCGCCGGCGTGCACGGCATTGCGCTGGTGCCGGGTCTTGGCCGCGGCTTCACCAGCAACGGCAAGGCGGCATCGGTCACGGAATTTGATCTGGCCACGCTGAAGACGATCGCCACCATCACCGGCACGGGTGAAAAGCCCGATGCGATTCTCTACGACAGCGCCTCGCATCACGTGATGACCTTCAACGGCAGGAGCGAATCGGCCAGCGTGATCGACCCGGCCAAGGCGGCCGTGATCGCCACCATCGCGCTGCCGGGCAAGCCGGAGTTCGCCGTATCCGATGGCGCGGGCCACGTCTACGTGAACATCGAGAACAAGTCCGAACTGGTCCAGCTCGATACCGCCAGCAACAAGGTGTTGCATGTGTGGCCGCTGGCGCCGTGCGAGTCGCCCAGTGGCCTGGCCATCGACACGCGCCATCACCGCCTGTTCTCGGTCTGCGACAACCAGCTCATGGCCGTGACCGACGCGACCGATGGCCATCAGGTCGCCATGGTGCCGATCGGCAGCGGCCCGGACGCTGTCGTGTTCGATGCCACCGCATCGATGATCTACAGCTCCAACGGCGAGAG
>JBBQQL010000220.1:0-5401 GCA_038215995.1 Lysobacterales bacterium | reverse complement strand
GCCCGCTCCACCATGTACTGCACCGACCTGGCCAAGATGGTCAACGCGCCGGTGCTGCACGTGAACGGTGACGACCCGGACGCCGTGATCGAGGCCACCCGCCTCGCCTACGCGTTCCGCAAGCAGTTCCGTCGCGACGTGGTGATCGACCTGGTCTGCTATCGCCGCCACGGCCACAACGAAGCCGACGAGCCGTCTGCCACCCAGCCGGTGATGTACAAGGTCATCCGCAAGCGGCCGACCACGCGCGACCTCTACCAGCAACAGCTGGTGAAGGAAGGCGTACTGGCTGAAGGTGACGCACAGAAGCAGTTCGAGGACTACCGCAAGCGTCTGGAAGACGGTGCCGCGCTGACCGAGCTCGATACGTCGCCGCCGCGCGACGGGCACGTCGACTGGAACCGTTACCTCGGCGGCAAGCTGTCGATGCCGGTCGATACCACGGTGCCGCGCAAGAAGCTGGAGGCACTGGCCAGCCAGTTGCTCGACATGCCGGCTGACATGACCCTGCAGGCCCGCGTCGGGAAGATCTACGACGATCGCCGCAAGATGGCCAGCGGCGAACAGCCGGCCGACTGGGGCTTCGCCGAAAACCTGGCCTACGCCACGCTGATCGACGCCGGCTACAACATGCGCCTGGTCGGACAGGACGCCGGCCGCGGCACGTTCTTCCACCGCCACGCTGTGCTGCATGACCAGAACGACGGCCATACCTTCATGCCGCTGGCCACCGTTCGTGACGGCGCCAACGTCGAGGTAATCGACTCGCTGCTGAGTGAAGAGGCGGTGATGGCCTTCGAGTACGGCTTCTCCACCACCGATCCGGAAACGCTCAATATCTGGGAAGGCCAGTTCGGCGACTTCGCCAACGGCGCCCAGGTGGTAATCGACCAGTTCATCAGCTCCGGCGAGGCGAAATGGAACCGCCTGTGTGGTCTGGCGCTGTTCCTGCCGCATGGTTACGAAGGCCAGGGCCCCGAGCATTCCTCGGCGCGACTGGAGCGTTTCCTGCAGTTGTGCGCCTTCGACAACATGCAGGTCTGCGTACCCACTACGCCGGCACAGGATTTCCACATGATCCGCCGGCAGATGGTGCGCAAGGTGCGCAAGCCGCTGATCGTGATGACACCAAAGTCCCTGCTGCGCCACAAGCTCGCCGTGTCGAGCCTGGACGAACTGGCCAACGGCAGCTTCCAGCTGGTGATCGGCGACCATCGCGAACTGGCAGCGAAGAAGGTCAAGCGTGTGGTGTTTTGCTCGGGCAAGGTTTACTACGACTTGCTGGAGGACGCCGAGAAGCGCGGTCAGAACGACGTCGCCATCGTTCGCGTGGAACAGTTGTACCCGTTCCCGCGTCCCGAGGTCACGGCCGAACTGGACAAGTACCCTTCCGCGAAGGAAGTGATCTGGTGCCAGGAAGAGCCGATGAACCAGGGCGCGTGGTTCCAGATTCGTCACCATCTGCAGGCCTGCATCGGCGCCAAGCACAGCCTCTCCTATGCGGGACGCGCGCGCTCGCCGGCACCGGCCGCGGGCCACTTCAATACCCATGTTGCCGAACAGGCCGCGCTGGTCGAGCAGGCACTGATCGCAGCCGTCGGCACTGACCATTCGGTCGAATAAAATACCCAAGGATCACTCATCATGTCCATCGAACTCAAAGTCCCCGTCCTGCCTGAATCGGTCTCCGACGCCACCATCGCCAGCTGGCACAAGAAGGCCGGCGATGCGGTGAAGCGCGACGAGAATCTGGTCGATCTCGAAACCGACAAGGTGGTGCTGGAAGTACCCTCGCCGGTGGATGGCGTGCTGAAGGAAATCCGCCACCAGGTCGGCGACACGGTGAACAGCGAGCAGATCATCGCGATCATCGAGGAAGGCGCCGTCGCGGCAGCCGCTCCGGCGGCAGAAGCGCCGAAGGCTGCCGCAGCCGCTCCGGCCGCCGCTGCAGCCGCCCCGAAGGGCGCCAGCAAGGGCGCTGAGGATCTTTCGCCGGCCGGCCTGCGCGTGGCCACCGAAGAGAACATCGACGCCTCCAAGGTCGCTGGTACCGGCCGCGATGGCCGCGTCACCAAGGAAGACCTGGTCAACTACGGCAAGGGTGGCAACGCGGCGGCGGCTGCACCGGCCGCCAAGCCGACGCCGGGTGCCCGCCCGGAAGAGCGCGTGCCGATGACCCGCATGCGCACGCGCATCGCCGAGCGTCTGATGCAGTCGAAGAACTCGATCGCCATGCTGACCTCGTTCAACGAGGTGAACCTGAGCGAAGTGGTGAAGATGCGCAAGTCGCTGGGTGAAGCGTTCCAGAAGGAACACGGCATCAAGCTCGGTTTCATGAGCTTCTTCGTCAAGGCCGCCGCCGAAGCACTCAAGCGCTACCCGTTCGTGAACGCCTCCGTCGATGGCAATGACGTGATCTATCACGGCTACCAGGACATCTCGATCGCGGTATCGACCGACAAGGGCCTGGTCACGCCGGTGCTGCGCGACGTGCAGAACATGGGCTTCGCCGATATCGAACAAGGCATTGCCGACTACGCCAAGAAGGCCCGCGACAACAAGTTGTCGCTGGACGATCTGCAGGGCGGTACCTTCACCATCACCAATGGCGGCACCTTCGGCTCACTGCTGTCCACGCCGATCGTCAACCCGCCGCAGAGCGCGATCCTGGGCATGCATACCATCAAGGACCGCGCCATCGTCGAGAACGGCCAGATCATCGCCGCCCCGATGATGTACATCGCGCTCTCCTACGACCATCGCATCATCGACGGCAAGGACGCGGTGCTGTTCCTGGTCGACATCAAGAACCAGCTGGAAAACCCGCAGCGGATGCTGCTCGGGCTTTGATCGCCGTCTCGGCGATCAAAAACAGGTAACGGAGCTCTGGTGCCAGACGATTGTTGAAGCGGCGATTTTGGAGTTGCTTCTGCGCCACCAGGGCTCATATCCGCTGCATCTGCGAGCGCGACTCGCCAGTATCAAGGAACGCACATGAGCGACAAATTCGATGTCATCGTCATCGGCGCCGGTCCGGCCGGCTATCACGCCGCCATCCGCGCCGCCCAACTGGGCCTGAAGTGCGCCGTGATCGACGCGTTTGTCGGCAAGGACGGCAAGGCGGCGCTCGGCGGCACCTGCCTCAACGTCGGCTGCATTCCGTCCAAGGCGCTGCTCGATTCGTCCAAGCAGTTCTTCAACCTTGCGCACAACCTGCCTGCCCACGGCATCAGTGTGGAGAATGCCAAGGTCGACATGGCGACCTTCATCGGCCGCAAGGACAAGATCGTCAAGCAGTTCACCGGCGGTGTCGATCAGTTGTTCAAGACCAACAAGATCGTCAGCTTCTTCGGCAAGGGCAAATTGCTGAAGGGCAACCAGGTCGAGATCAGCGGCAACGATGGCAGCAAGCAGGTCATCGCCGCCACCAATGTGATCCTGGCCTCCGGATCGGTGCCGATCGAGTTGCCATTCGCCAAGTTTGACGGCAAGAACATCATCGACAACGCCGGCGCGCTGGATATCACCGACGTGCCGAAGCGCCTGGGCGTGATCGGTGCCGGCGTGATCGGCCTGGAGCTGGGCAGCGTCTGGAATCGGCTCGGTGCGCAGGTCACCATCCTGGAAGCGATGCCGGATTTCCTCGGTGCCGCCGATGCGGACATCGCCAAGGTCGCCCAGCGCGAACTCAAGAAGCAGGGCCTGGATATCAAGCTCAACGCCAAGCTCGCCAAGGCCGAAGTGAAAAAGGATGGCGTGCACCTGGTCTATACCGACAAGGACGGCGAGCAGAAGCTGGTCGTCGACAAGCTGCTCGTCGCCGTGGGTCGCCGTGCCTATGCCGACGGTCTGCTGGCTGACGACACCGGCGTGAAGCTGGATGAGCGCGGGCGCATCATCGTTGACGAGCACTGCCATACCGGCGTGGACGGCGTGTGGGCTGTCGGCGATGCGGTGCGTGGCCCGATGCTCGCACACAAGGGTTTCGAGGAAGGCATGGCCGTGGCCGAGTGGATCGCGGGCAAGGCTGGCCACGTCAACTACGACACGATTCCGTGGGTGATCTATACCGAGCCGGAAATCGCCTGGGCTGGCAAGACCGAGAAGGAACTGAAGGACGCGGGCATCCCGTACAAGGTGGGCAGCTTCCCGTTCGCCGCCATCGGCCGCGCCGTGGCGATGAACGAGGCGATTGGCCAGGTCAAGATGATTGCCCATGCGGAAACCGATCGCATCCTCGGCGTGCACATGGTCGGTCCGGGTGTCTCCGAATTGATCGCCGAATGTGTGGTCGCGATGGAGTTCAAGGGTTCCTCCGAGGACATCGCCCGCATCGTCCACGCCCACCCGACGCTTTCCGAGGCCGTGCACGAAGCGGCGCTGGCGGTCGACAAGCGCGCCATCCACAAGGGCAACTGATCGGCCAGCCCGATCGACAACGGCCTGCTCGTGGCGACATGGGCAGGCCTTTCTTTTTGGAAATGGGCGAAGAGAACCGAAAAAAGAGTGGTCAGCTTCGGGGTCTCTCTCGTTTCTCGCTCCTCTCCGCTCTCAACTCAGGTCCAGCCATGCCTCAACCCACTGCCCTGTGCGTTTACTGCGGCTCCAGCAGCGGCTCGCATCCCGAATACGTCGAACAGGCGCGCGCCTTTGGCACGGAAATGGCGAGACGCGGCATGACTCTGGTCTATGGCGGCGGCAAGGTCGGCTTGATGGGTACCGTGGCCGACGCCGTGCTCGCCGCTGGCGGCAAGGTGGTAGGCGTGATCCCGCGCCAGCTGGTCGAGCTCGAGGTGGCCCATCCTGGCCTGAGCGAGCTGCAGGTGGTGGAGACCATGCACCAGCGCAAGACGCGCATGTATGAGCTGTCCGATGCGTTCGTGGCGTTGCCCGGCGGCTTCGGTACCATGGACGAAATGTTCGAGATGCTGACCTGGGCGCAGCTCGGGCTGCACCGCTATCCCTGCGCCTTTCTCGACGTGCGCGGCTATTACAGCGGCCTGCGCAGCATGATGGACCACATGGTGACCGAGGGCTTTGTGCGCAGCGGTCAGCGTGAGAGCGTGTGGTTCGGCGACTCCATGCCGGCGATGTTTGACTGGATGAACGACTATGACGGCGGCAACGCGGCGCGGGTGATCGGCCCGGCCAGCGTCAAAGCCTGAGTTGAGGAGTACTGAAAATGAACCCGTTTCGCGCCTTTCGCATTCATCATGACGACGCAGGCCATCGTGCCGGCATCGAAAACATCACAGCCGACGCGCTATCGACGGGCGAACTGCTGGTCAAGGTCGGCTGGTCGTCGGTCAACTACAAGGACGCCCTGGCTGGCACCGGCCAGGGCCGCATCCTGCGCAGCTACCCGCTCAATGGGGGCATCGACGTGGCTGGGCAGGTGGTA
>JBBQQL010000219.1:0-5425 GCA_038215995.1 Lysobacterales bacterium | reverse complement strand
CTGCATGGCAGTTTCGTCAACTAGTGTGCTGCGGCCACGTGGCCTCAGCGTCGAACAGCTCGGAGCCAACCGCGCCAAGGTGGTGGTCGAGCCGCTCGAGCGTGGCTTCGGTCACACCCTGGGCAACGCGCTGCGTCGCGTACTGCTCTCCTCGATCCCCGGCAGCGCCATCGTCGAGGTCGAGATCGATGGCGTGTTGCATGAATACACCACGCTGGAAGGTTTGCAGGAGGACGTCATTGAAGTCCTGCTGAACCTCAAGGACGTGGCGATTCGTCAGCATACGGGTGATGAAGTCACCCTGACCTTGTCCAAGAAGGGCAAGGGCGTGGTCACTGCCGGCGACATCGTGGTGGACCACTCGGTTGAGATCATCAATCCCGAGCATGTGCTTTGTCATCTGACCAAGGACATCACGCTCAACATGCGTTTGAAGGTGCGTCGCGGTGTCGGCTACCAGCCGGCCAGCGCGCGTCAGCATCCGGATGACGAGGCGCGTCCGATCGGTCGCCTGCAGCTTGATGCGTCGTTTGCGCCCGTGCTGCGCGTTGCCTATGAAGTGGACGCCGCTCGTGTCGAGCAGCGCACCAACCTCGATAAGCTGGTTCTCGATATCGAGACCAACGGCACCATCGGTGCCGAGGACGCGGTTCGCAAGGCGGCTGAGATCATCAACGATCAGTTGTCGGTGTTTGGCGACTTCTCGCGTCGCGAGAGCGCTACCGACAAGGCGGAAAAGAGCGGGTTCGATCCGTTGCTGCTTCGTCCGATCGACGATCTCGAGCTCACCGTGCGTTCGGCCAACTGCCTCAAGGCCGAGAGCATCTACTACATCGGTGATCTGGTCCAGAAGACCGAAGTCGAGCTGCTGAAGACGCCGAATCTGGGCAAGAAGTCGCTGACCGAGATCAAGGACGTGCTGGGCGGACGTGGGCTTGCTCTTGGCATGAAGCTCGAGAACTGGCCGCCGCCGGGTTTGTCGCACGGCATGCAGCTGGGCTGAAGATACAAGTGTGCGATCGAGTCTGATCGCACGTTGATGACCGGAGCGCGATCAGCGCTCTGGTCATGCGTCAAAAGCGGCCACGCGTGGTCGCACTTCTCATAAGAGCCTGTTCTGACAAGGCTCATAAATAGCGGGTAACCGCGGGAAGCCGTGCCCTTTGGTCGGCTTTTCATAACAACAGATAGAGAAATTGCCATGCGCCACCAAAAATCCGGTCGCAAACTCAACCGCACCAGCTCACACCGTGAAGCGATGTTTCGCAACATGGCTGCCTCGTTGGTGAAGCATGAGTTGATCCGCACCACCCTGCCCAAGGCGAAGGAACTTCGCCGCGTTGCTGAGCCGCTGATCACGCTGTCGAAGATCGACGGCGTGGCCAATCGGCGTCTTGCTTTCGCGCGTCTGCGCGACAAGGAAGCGGTTGGCAAGCTGTTCGTCGAGCTGGGACCGCGCTACAAGGAGCGTCCCGGTGGTTACCTGCGTATCCTCAAGTGCGGCTTCCGCGCTGGCGACAATGCGCCGATGGCGTATGTCGAGCTGGTGGGCCGCCCGCAGGTTGAGGCCGTCGACGCCGAATAAGTCGATTGGCGACATCGATCGACAGGACGTGTTGAACGTCCACAGCGAACCCGGCAGGGCAACCTGCCGGGTTTTTGCTGTTCGGCCTTTGCTGGTGTTGTCATGCGGGCAAGATGCCGCATGCCTGCTGACAGCGTGGTGGCGAACGGTTAATGTCATTGTCCCGCAACGCAGCAAAGTCCCATGAATCCATTCCGCTGGTCTTATCGTCTCTGTTTTTTTGTCGGCTTCCTGATTTGCTGCGGCCTGCTGGGCTTTGCACTTTTTTCTGAACATTACTGGCATATGTATCCGTGCCCGCTGTGCATTTTTCAGCGAGTCGCGGTCATCGTGATGGGCGTGTTCTTTCTTCTAGGCGCTCTCTTTGCCCCTAAAAGGCGTGCGCGCTGGATCCCGTTGGTAGGTGTCTGGATCGGAGCGGGATTCGGCCTGGCGGTGGCCGCTCGGCACCTGTGGATTCAGTCGTTGCCTGCTGATCAGGTTCCATCCTGCGGCCCGCCGCTGGACTACATGTTCAGCGCGTTCCCGTTCGCCAAGGTACTCCAGCTGGTGTTCACCGGCTCGGGCGAGTGCGCCAAGGTCGAACCGATCCTTGGCCTGCCGATGCCGGCGTGGACCTTGTTCTGGTTCGTCGTGCTGGCGCTGCTTGCCTGGCTGGCGGTTCGCCGAGCGAGGGTGGGCAAATGAATCGACCCGATTCGGTGAAGGCGGCTCCGGTGGTCGAAGGCGCTTCCGTCGCTGATTCCAGCAACGGCTGGGCGCCGCATTCCTGGCAGCAGCGTGTGGCCTTGCAGCAGCCGCGCTACGACGATGCGGCTGAGCTGGCGGTGGCTGGCGCTCAGCTGAGTCGATTGCCGCCGCTGGTGACGTCCTGGGAGGTGCTGGCGCTGAAGCAGGCCATCGCCGAGGCGCAGGAAGGAAGTCGGTTTCTGCTGCAGGGCGGTGACTGCGCCGAAAGCTTCGCGGACTGCACCAGCCCGATCATCTCCAATCGGCTCAAGGTGCTGTTGCAGATGAGTCTGGTGCTGGTGCATGGGCTGAAGATGCCGGTGCTTCGAGTCGGCCGTTTTGCAGGCCAGTATGCCAAGCCTCGCTCCACCGATACGGAGACACGCAACGACGTTACCCTGCCGAGCTTTCGCGGCGACGTCGTCAACGGTCCCGAGTTCACGCCACAGGCGCGCCGCGCCGACCCGCAACGGTTGATTCAGGCGCATGCCCATTCGGCGCTGACCATGAACTTCGTGCGCGCGCTCATCGATGGCGGTTTCGCGGATCTGCATCATCCGGAATATTGGGACCTGGCCTGGGTCGAGCATTCGCCGTTGGCCGCCGAGTATCGCGAGATGGTCGCCGGCATCGGCAATTCGCTGCGCTTCATGGAGACCCTGGCCGGCCCGATCGCCGGCTTTTCGCGGGTAGATTTTTTCACCTCGCACGAGGCCTTGCTGCTGCATTACGAGGAGGCGTTGACCCGGCAGGTGCCACGGCACGAGGGCTGGTTCAACCTGTCGACGCATTTTCCGTGGATCGGCATGCGCACGGCGGCGCTGGACGGCGCACATGTTGAGTACTTTCGCGGTATCCGCAACCCGGTAGCGGTGAAGGTAGGCCCCTCAGTCACGCCTGATCAACTGTTGCCGCTGATTGATGCGCTGAACCCCACGGACGAGCCTGGTCGGCTCACCCTGATTCATCGCATGGGCAACGCGAAAATTGCCGAGGCACTGCCGACCTTGCTGGACGCGGTGAAGCGGGAAGGTCGCCGGGTGCTATGGGTGGCCGATCCGATGCACGGCAATACGGAAAGCACGTCCAATGGGCACAAGACCCGCCGCTTCGACAACATCCGTGGCGAACTCGATCAGGCCTTTGACATCCACGCGGCGGCCGGCACTCGTCTCGGCGGCGTGCATCTGGAGCTGACCGGCGAGGATGTCACCGAATGCATGGGCGGTGCGCGCGATCTGTCCGAGACTGATCTTGATCGAGCCTACAAGTCGATGGTCGACCCACGCCTGAACTACGAGCAGTCGCTGGAGCTGGCCATGTTGATCGTGCGCAAGTCGGTGGGCGGGGAGGGCTGATCTTCGTCTGGTCGTGCTTAGGGTCAGCGGCTGATGGAGTCGACGACCGGTTGCCCGTCCACTGTGTTGAGGAAGCGTGGCGGCTGCCATGTCCTGGCGTGCTGCTCGAAACCATAGGCGATGCTGATCAGAGTCGGCTCACTCCACTTCGCGCCGAACAGCACGATTCCCACGGGCAGGCCATGTGCCGACCCGGCCGGTACGGTGATCGACGGATAGCCCGCCACCGCCGCCGGTTGCGAGGCGCCGCCGGCGACGTGATCGCCATCCACCGGATCAGTCATGAAGGCCGGCCCCACCGATGGCGCCAGCAGAGCGTCCAGGTGTTGCGCGTTCAGCGCAGCATCGATACCGAGCGGACCCGCCAACCGCTTCATTTTGCCCCGCGCCGCTGTATACGCAGGGTCGGTGAGCGGACCCGCTGCCTGCGCCTGCACGAACAGGTCCTGACCGAACCAGTGCATCTCGGTATCGGCATGGGCCTCATTGAAGGCGACCAGGTCGGCCAGCGTCTTGACCTTGAGGCCGGTACGCGTGGCCAGGTAGGCGTTGATGTCGTGCTTGAAGTCGGTCAGCAGCACGGTCGTCTCCAGCGGGCCCAGTTCGTCCAGGTGCGGGAGAGTCACCGGGTCGATGATGATCGCCCCCTGTGCCTTCATGCTGGCGATCGCTTCGTCCAGCACGCGGTCGGCATGGGGATCGGCGCCGGCAAGCTGTCGCACCACGCCGATGCGTTTGCCCTTGAGCCCGTTCGGATCGAGAAAGCGGGTGTAGTCGGTCGCGTGGCGGTCGGCATCGACGGTGGCCGGATCGCGTGGGTCGCTGCCGGCGATCACGCTGAGCAGAGCGGCGGCATCGGCCACGTCGCGCGCCATCGGCCCGGCGGTGTCCTGGTTGTGGCTGATCGGCACGATACCGGCGCGGCTGACCAGACCCAGGGTGGGTTTGATGCCGACGATGCCGTTCATCGAGGCCGGGCAGATGATCGAGCCATCGGTTTCGGTGCCGATCGCCACCGTGGTCAGTCCAGCCGCCACGGCGGCGGCCGAGCCGGCACTGGAGCCGCAGGGGTTGCGGTCGAGCACGTAGGGATTGCGCGTTTGCCCACCGCGGCCGCTCCAGCCACTGCTGGCATGGCTGGAGCGGAAGTTGGCCCACTCGCTGAGGTTGGTCTTGCCCAGGATCAGCGCGCCGGCCTTGCGCAGTCGTTGCACCAGCCCGGCGTCGCGTGGGGCGGGTGCGCCGGTCAGCGCCAGTGAACCGGCGGTGGTGAGCATGCGGTCGGCGGTGTCGACGTTGTCTTTCAACAGCACCGCAATACCGTCGAGTGGGCCGTGCGCCTCGCCGTCCGTGCGCACACTGTCGATGCGGGCGGCCAGTTGCAGTGCGTCGGGATTGGTCTCGATCACCGCGCGCAGGGTCGGGCCGGCCTGGTCAATCCGGGCGATGCGGTCCAGAAAGAGTGTGGTCAGTTGCCGACTGTCCAGCGAGCCGTCGGCAAACCGCTGCTGCAGTTGGGCGATCGAGGCATAGGTTGGCGAAGCTGGCGCGCTGACGCTGTCGGCGAAGACCGGGGCGGCAAGCAGCAGGGTGATGGCGGCAGCAAGGCCAGTGGCTGTAGCTTTCACGTGATCTCCCGGAGTCGACGGACGCAGCACGTTGTCGCGGGGGGGGGGCCGAGGACAAAAAAGCAAAACGGGGCGGCGCAAAAACACACAAAAAAAAAAAAAAAAAAAAACCCCCCCCCCCCCCA
>JBBQQL010000218.1:0-5473 GCA_038215995.1 Lysobacterales bacterium | reverse complement strand
TGGGTGAGCCGATCGAGCTGCTGGCCAAGGCCTATGTCATTACCCGCCATGACCGGGTGATGCTGGAGCTGCATCTGCCAGCCCGTTATGCCGCCGGGCTGCAGGTGGGATTGCCGGTGCTGGTGGAGGGCGGCACCGAGGGCAAGGTCATCGAGACCGGCGGCGCCATCGATGCGGCGAGCCAGACCGTACTGGTCCGGGCTGAGGTGACAACCGGGCACCTGCTGCCCGGACAGCAGACCACGGCGACGCTGTTGCTGCCGGCACCGGCTCGTGCGTTGTCGGTGCCTTCCTCGGCGCTGGCGGAGCGCGCTGGCGGCTACGTGGTATTTGTTTCCAGCACCCATGGTTTCACGCCGGTGCCGGTGCAGTTGCTGGCCGAGACGATGGACGGCCACAGCGTGGTGAGTGGCGCGATTGCGGTCGGCGCGACGGTGGTGACTTCCGGAGCCGGTGCGCTGAAGGCGATGCCGCAGGGAGGCAACTGAGATGATGCTCCGCCTGGTTGAGTTCGCGCTGTCGCAGCGCCTGCTGGTGCTGCTGGCCGTGCTTGGCATCGCCGGGGCAGGCACCTGGGCCTTGTTGCGCCTGCCTATCGACGCCTACCCGAATATCGCCCCGACCCAGGTCAAGTTGATCCTGAAAGCGCCGGGCATGACGCCGGAAGAAGTCGAGACACGGGTGGTGACGCCGCTGGAGATGGAGCTGCTGGGCATTCCGCAATCGCTGATGCTGCGCTCGACGGCGAAGTACGCGATCGCCGATGTCACGCTCGACTTCGCCGAAGGCACCGACATCTACTGGGCGCGCCAGCAGGTCGCCGAGCGTTTTGCCGCCGCGGCCGGCACGCTGCCGCCGGACGTCACCGGTGGCCTGGCGCCGATCGCCACGCCGCTGTCGGACATGTTCATGTTCACCATCGAGGGCGGCGGCCTGAGCCTGGCCGAACGTCGCACCCTGCTTGACTGGACCATTCGCCCGGCACTGCGCACGATTCCCGGCGTCGCCGATCTCAATGCGCTCGGTGGTGAGGTGCGCAGTTATCTGGTGGTACCCGATCGGGCGCGGTTGTCGGCCGTCGGCCTGCATTTTCGCGATGTGGTCGACGCGCTGGAGCGAAACAACCGCAACGACGGATCCGGTCGGCTGCGCCAGGGTGACGACGCGGTAATCGTGCGCGCCGAGGGAGCGATCCGCAGCCTCGATGACCTGCGTCAGGTGGTCGTCACCGCACGCGATGGCATTCCGGTGCGGGTGGGTGACGTGGCGGATGTGCGCTATGGCAGCCTGACCCGCTACGGCGCGGTCACCCGTGATGGCATTGGCGAAGCAGTGGAGGGGCTGGTGGTCGGCCTGCGCGGTGCGGATGCGTCGAAGGTCGTTGAGCAGGTGCGCGCCAAGCTCGATACGCTGAAATCGTCCTTTCCGCCGGGTACCCACCTTGAGGTGTTCTACGATCGTGGTTCGCTGATCGAGCGGGCCGTGGGTACGGTCAAGGATGCGCTGATCGAGGCCACCGTGCTGGTGGTGATCCTGCTGTTGCTGTTCCTCGGCGATGTACGCGCGTCGCTGGTGGTGTCGCTGACCTTGCCGATGGCCTCGCTGCTCACCTTCCTGCTGATGTACCTGTTCGGCATGAGTGCGAACCTGATGAGTCTGGGTGGCCTGGCGATCGCCATCGGCATGCTGGTGGATGCAGCGGTGGTGGTGGTGGAGAACACGGTAAGCCGGCTGGCGCCGGGCAGCGAGGCGGCCACGCTGCCGCGACTGCATCGGGTCTATCGTGCGGTGGTCGAGGTGGCTACGCCGGTGACGGCGGGCATCGTGATCATCTGCCTGGTATTCATGCCGCTGCTGACCCTGCAGGGTCTGGAAGGCAAGCTGTTCGCGCCGGTGGCACTGACCATCGTGTTTGCACTGGCCGCGTCGCTGTTGCTGTCGATGACGATGATCCCGGTGCTCTGCTCGATGCTGCTGCGCGAGCGGGCCCACGGCGAACCGTGGCTGATGCGGGTACTCCATCGCGGCTACCGGCCGTTGCTGGACTGGTCGCTGGCACATGGCCGCTGGATGGGTGTGGCAGCGGGCGTCGCGCTGCTGCTGGGCGTACTGGCCTACCTGGGTACCGGCAAGACCTTCATGCCGACGATGGACGAAGGCGACATGCTGGTGCAACTGGTCAAGCAGCCGTCGGTCAGCCTGGAGGCTTCGCGTGACCAGGACATGGCGATCGAGCGCGCGATCAAGTCGCGCCTGCCCGAGGTCGAGCATGTGGTGGCGCGACTGGGCTCGGACGAGCTGGGGCTGGATCCGATGGGCCTCAACGAAACCGACATGTTCCTTCAGCTCAAGCCCAAGTCGGCATGGCGCGAGCCGAGCAATGCGTGGTTGGAGGATCAGCTGCGCACGATCATGAAGGACTTTCCCGGGGTCGAGTACGGCTTCACCCAGCCGATCCAGATGCGCGTGTCGGAGATGCTCACTGGCAGCCGCGGCGATATTGCGGTGAAGGTGTTTGGCCCGGATCTGGCCATGTTGAACCAGTTGGCCAACCGGATCGCCGCGATTCTCGAGCGCACCCGTGGCAGCCAGGACGTGATCGCGCAAACCCAGGAGGGCGTGCGCTACCTGGGTGTGCGGATCGACCGTCAGGCGGCCGGACGTTATGGCCTGGACGTGGCCACGGTGCAGGACGAACTGCGCGCACAACTGGAAGGCCAGCGGGCGGGCACCGTGATCGAGCAGCAGCGGCGCACCCCGGTGGTCGTGCGCGGCTCGCGCCAGATCGCCGACACACCGACGCTGTTTGAGCGGATCAGCCTGGCCCGTGGCGATGCCGGCGAAGTGCCGCTGGATCAGGTGGCCAAGCTTGAGGCCACCACCGGCCCGGTACAGGTGCGTCGCGAGAATGGTTCGCGCTTCGCCCTGGTGCAGTCCAATGTGGCTGGACGCGACCTGGTCGGTTTCGTCGAGGAGGCGCAGGCCGCGGTACTCAGGGATATCCATCTGCCGGCCGGCTACAGCGTGACCTGGGGCGGCCAGTTCGAGAATCAGCAGCGTGCCGCGGCGCGCCTGGCGATCGTGGTGCCGGCCGCACTGGTGCTGATCTTCCTGGTGCTGTTCTCCACCTTCGGCTCGATCCGGCAGGCGTTGCTGATTCTCTGCAACGTGCCGTTCGCGCTGGTCGGCGGCATCGTCACGCTGTGGTTGTCCGGCCAGTATCTGTCCGTGCCGGCCTCGGTCGGTTTCATCGCGCTGCTGGGCATCGCGGTACTCAACGGTCTGGTGCTGGTGTCCCATTTCAATCAGTTGCGGGCTGCAGGTCTGGCGATGCCCGACGCGGTGCGCGAGGGCGCCTTGCGGCGCCTGCGCCCGGTGATGATGACCGCCTCGATTACCGCGCTGGGTCTGGTGCCGTTGCTGTTCGCCAGTGGCCCGGGCTCGGAAGTGCAGCGTCCGCTCGCCGTGGTGGTGATCGGTGGACTGGTCAGCTGCACGGCGTTGACCCTGCTGTTGCTGCCCGTGCTGTTCCGCCGCTACGGCGAAGCCTGAGGAGGTCGCATGTCGACAACACTGAAGCGGCTCACCATGATCGCGCCGCGTGAAGAGGAAGATGTACTGGTGGCCACACTGCTGGAAATGCAGCCGTCGCTGCCGGGGTTTACCACGATGCCCGTGGCTGGCCATGGCGAGGGCTTCGCCAAAGCCAGCGTGCACGAGTGCGTGCGTGGTCGGATTGACCGCCTGCTGTTGTGGCTGGTGCTGCCGCAGGATGACGTGCAGCGCGTGCTCACGGCAATCGGACAACACCTGCCACACAGCCAGATTGTGTGGTGGATCGAGCCGGTCGATGCGATGGGGAGGCTGGCATGAAGCGGGCGTTCGTGTCGTTGGTACTGTGGTCGGGCGTGGCGGCCGCGCAGCAGGTCGCGCCCAATACCGCCTTGCCACCGCAGGAAGTGGTGTTGCAGGCGATCGAGGCGACTCCCGAGGTGCGGGCGGCGGAGGCTGTGCTCGCTCGCGCCGAGGCCGAGGAGCGCATGCGCCGGGTGGGTTCGCACGAGACGCAGTTCACCGTGATTCCCCAGCAGCGTCGAGTCGATGGCGGCGGCCGCTATCGCGAGTGGGAGGCTGATCTCTCCCGCGGTGTGCGCTGGCCAGGCAAGGCGCGACTGGATCGCGAGATTGGTGCAGCCGGCACCGAGGCGGCACAGCTGATGCTGGAGGACTCCCATCACGCCGGTGCGCGCCGCTTGCTGGCATTGTGGTCGAACTGGCAGCGAGCTGGCGTCGCGCTGGAACTGCAGCGTCGACAGGTGGCGTTGTGGCAACGGGACCATGCGGCAGTGTCCCGTCGTGTGCAGCTCGGCGATGCGGCCCAGCGTGACGTGGTGGCTATCGACGCGGCACTCGCGCAGGCTCGGGCCACGGCCCTGCAGGCGGCTGCCGAGCAGACCAACGCGCGGCTGACGCTGGGCAGCGCCTTTCCGGGCATGCCGCTGCCCGACGTGGTGCATCTACCGGCGATGCCGTCGGCGTTGAGCGGTAGTGATGAGGCCTGGGTCAAGCTGATCCTGGCGCGCAGTCACGAGATTGGTGCCGCCGAAGCGATTGCCCGGCGGCAGGAGGCCACGGCCCGACGTGCACGCGCCGAGCGCATGCCCGATCCGGTCATCGGAGTTCGTGTACTCAATGAGCAAGGTGGTCGCGAGCGGGCGGTCGGCCTGACGCTGTCGATTCCGCTGGGGACGCGTTACCGCAGCGCCGAGGCGGCGGCTGCCGGTGCTGACGCGATGGGCGCCGAAGCCGAGCTGACGATGGTGCGTCGTGACGTCGACCAGGATGCACGACGCGTGGTGGCGATGGCGCGCGCCATGCACGATATCTGGCAGCAGCAAAGCGAAGCGAGCAAGGCGGCCGAAGCGAGTGCGGCGAAGTCCGAACGTGCCTATGCCCTAGGCGAAAGCGGGTTGGCGGAGGTGCTGGCTGCCCAGCGTCTGGCACGGGAAACCGCGCTGGCTGAGCGCCGTGCAAACGTCGACGCCATTGAAGCGGTGGCCCGGGTCGAGGTGGATGCGCATGAACGCTGGCATCGTCATGATGCGGGTGACGAGGACACGTCTGCCGACATGAAATTGCCTGGACTGGGGCAATGAGTCGACGGGCTCGGAAAATGCCTGATTCGAAAAGGGCGGCCAAGCCCCGCGACGAGAGCTGGCCATCTGGAACCTCTCTGCCAGCAAGAACTTTCGTACGCCCGGAGGCTTTTCCCGGATTGACACTCGCGCAGCGCAGCACGACAATGCGCGCGCCTCCCGGCGCGTTGCGTCGGCTGGCTCCCAGTCCTGAAAACACAAGGCATATGGACGTTTACCCTAGTCGCAACGTCGACATCCGCTTGCATCGGATGCCGGCGCAGCATAACAAGTTGACCACCTGCGGCGACCGCCTGCGGTTGGCTGGTGCTTTCCTG
>JBBQQL010000217.1:0-5521 GCA_038215995.1 Lysobacterales bacterium | reverse complement strand
GCGCTGTGGCCGCCAGCCCTGCTTGAGCAGGCCGCCGATCGCCTTGGCCTCGGCCAGCAGGGCGACGTTGCCGGCGAGCGGATCCCAGGCGCCGAACATCCAGCCGTCGTGGTGGTTGCCGCGCACGATCCACTGGTTCGGGGCAGTTGAGCCCTTGATCGTGGCAATCACGTCGTAGATCGGCTTCTGGCTCCAGTCCGACAGAACGGTCAGGCGCGCCTTGGCCGTACTCGGCCCGACGTGATAGGTCAGTGGCAGCGAGCCGCGCCAGTTGGCTGGGGCAACCGGCCCGCCCAGCGACTGCAGCAGCGGGGTGGCGTCGGCATACGAAATCGGCAGCACCGCAATTTTCAGGATGGTCTTGGCATCCTTGATCGCCAGCCGCTTGGCGCCGGGCGTGGAGCCGATGCCCGGGGTTAGCGGATCGCCGGGATATTGCTGCATGTCGGCCACGGAGCCGCGTTGCACGCCGTCGGCCGGGCGCCATCCGCCCTTGGGATAAACGTCGCCCTGGGCGTAGCCGTCGTCGCGAGGGTCGGAGTAGATCAGGCAGCCGACCGCGCCGTGCTCCTGCGCCAGTTTCGGCTTGAGCCCACGCCAGCCGCCGCCGTAGCGGGTGATCACGATCTTGCCGCGCACGTCGATACCGCGGCGTGCCAGTTCCTTGTAGTCGTCCGGCATGCCGTAGTTGGCGTAGACCAGTGGTGCGCTGACGTCGCCATCACCGCCGTAGACGTTGTAAGGCGGCAACGCGCCGGGTAGATCGGAGGTGGCATCGCCCTCAACAGCTGGTTCGTGCAGGGCGGCGGTGAAAGGATGCGGGCCGAGCAGTTCCAGCGCCACTTTCCTTGGCGTGGGGTAGAGCACGCTGAAGGTTTCGATGCGCGCGTCCCAGCCCCATTCGCGGAATTTTTTCAGCATGAACTCGGCATTCGCCTTGTCATGCGGCGAACCGACCTGGTTCGGTTCGGACGACATCTGCTTGAGCCATTCGCGTTGGTCGGCGGGATCGAGCAGTGCGTCGAAGCGCTCTTCCAGTTTCTGCTGGGCGCCCGCGTTGGCAGTGCTGAAACCCAGCATATTGCCGTCGTCATGCGCGACCGGGCTGCCGGCGGCAACGGTGGTGGCAATCATGCATGCCAGCACCAGCAGGGGACTTACGTAGGGTTGCTGCATGTACGGACTCCGTCAGGTGAATCGTTGTAGTAGTGGGCCGTCAGCAATGCAATAAGACCGCGCGCAGGCTTGCTTGCCTCTCTAGCGCGCTTCGCGCCAGCCCGCAGGTCGCCACAATCGTATTTTTGGCGACGAAGCGTTTGAGGGAAGCCTTTCGCAACATTCGTTTGACGTTGGCAGGCACTGCAAACTGGCGCACACGAGGCATGTTCGACAGTAAATTGGCTAGCGGGTCAGTTGGATGATCTTTCCTCACTATCTCCGGCGGACACTGTGATGTCTTTGCTATACAACTCACGTGCATCGGAGTCGGTGTAGGTCACGTGGTACTTGCCTGGACGCAAGTAGAGGTCACTGTCGGGAACGAGCAGTCCGTTACTGACGCGATCAGCAGCCGTCGCATTTAAGGGGACTTGCGACAGAATCAGGCGGTCTGCGGGTATCGCGTCGGCACCTTCTTCTGCGTAGCGCGCCTCGACCAGGCAGGGCAGGACGTGGTTGCAGCGATCACCCGTCACGTAATAGGGCTTCCGTTCGCCGCCGAGACTAAGCCATGTGGGGCGGTCTCGACGGATTTTTTCCGGTGGGAAGAATACGCTGATGTCATAGCCGGGTCGCAGAGACCAGGGTTTGCCGGACTTGCTGACAAATGCGATAGGCCCCTCCGGCTTCAGCGCTTTCATGATCGGGTCGTAGTCGGGATGGTTGCCGCTGGACGACGGATGCGCATACATCATGGTCTGTTCCACGGTCAGTGGATCGATTCCGGTCAGTTCGCGCAAGTGCTGGGCCATCGACCTTCCGCCCAGATAGACGCCGGACTTCTGGATGTGTGCGTAGCCGGCGTCGACTACCAATCTGGCGTTTGGATCGTTCTTGAAAACGTGCCTGTAGATATTGCGCGCTTGTTCCGCCTCGCGGGCGTCACCAGTTGCGTCCGAAAGCGCTTCATAGCCGAGAACCTTGAAGCCCAGCTTCAGGGCAGTGCGCACCATTTCGCCACATATGGGTTCCTCGGTGTAAAAGCCGCTTGTCGGGATCGGGTAGCCTCGGGTCTGTAGGGCAGTGTCGGTCTGGTACAAGGTCTCGGCGGCGAAATAGTTGAACCCTTCCGCGCGCAACTTCGTTAGGATTTGCACCGTCAAAGTGCGCGTAAGCGGGATGTTGTGTGCTTCGTTCAAGAGTACTACGCGCTGGTTTCGGGCTAGATCGGAAATAACCTGCAGCGCTGGGCGGGGCGTGTAGTCGGGATCACGCAGTGGTGAAGGGCTGTCGTCCGAGAGCGATGTTTGCCTGATCGAAAAGCTAGCCGCAGCACCTGGATAGTTCCCGACAAAGGTTTGATACCAGCTTAGGTACTGGCCAAAAATGACATGAAATGCAGGGTCTGGGTTGGTTACGTATGGATACAGCATGGCTTGGTATCGAGCCAACAGGCTTTTGTGCTTGTTCGCGTCGCGCATGATTTTTTCCGACGTCTGCGCCGCCCTTGTCTGTCGCTGCTGCCAAACGGACTCGGAACTTGCTTGCGCGTGGCTTGACGTACACGTAAGCGCTAGCCAGATGAAACCGAGAACGGTCAGGGTTGAGCTGATGCGCACGAAACTCTCCCAGAGATACTTGGTTTATGTCTACCATAATTTTATCGCGACAAAGCTTTTTTACCCTGGGTTCTACCCCGTTTTCGAAATTGCGTCTCAAGACTCAGTCGGCGTCTGTGCCGGACGACATGGCTGGCGGTAACCTGAAACGGGAGCAAAATCCTGAAACTGGGGCAAAATCGTAACTTTGTGCCTGATGGTGGAGAATGTCATGTGTGTATTGAAGCCTACCGTGTTGCTTGCCGTTGCCCTTGCGATTCCTTCCGTCGCAGTTGCCCAGAGTTCCAACCTGCACAGCGGAGCAATCACCATCGCGGTGCAGAAAGGTGTTGATGACCCGGCCCGCGCGCCCGACAAGGCGGAAGATGCCCGGCGCAAGCTGGCGCTGGTGATGACTTTTGCCGAGGTCAAACCGGGCCAGAAAGTGCTTGAGCTGATCCCCGGCAGCGGCTATTGGACGCGGGTGTTCAGCGCCATCGTGGGGCCGCGGGGTCATGTCTACACGGTATGGCCCGAGGAGATGAGCAAATACGCGAGCAAGAGTCTGGCCACCTGGCAGCAGCTGGTCGCTACGCCGCACTATGCCAATGTCAGCCTGTTGCAGCAGCCGGCGGCACAGTTGAGTGTGCCGGTGCCGGTGGATCTGGTGTTTACCTCGCAGAACTACCACGACTACCACGACCCGTTCATGGGTCCGGTGGACATGGCAAAGTTCGACAAGCAGGTCTTCGACGCGCTGAAGCCGGGCGGTCTGTTCGTCGTGATCGACCATGTTGCACCGGCTGGTTCCGGTCTCACCGATACCGACACCATGCACCGCATCGATCCGGCGGTGGTAAAGCGGGAGGTCGAGGCGGTCGGTTTCGTTTTCGACGGTGAGAGCAGCGTATTGCGCAATCCCGCTGACCCGCATGACATCAAGGTGTTCGACAAGTCGATACGCGGGCATACCGACCAGTTCATCTACCGCTTTCGCAAGCCGGCGAAGTAGAGGCGGTCGCCGGCTTGAGCTGTCGGCGCAGTGGGGGCACCATGGGTTCTGGCAGCGCCTGCAACCCCCAGTGCCGGATGAGAGACTGTGAAGCCGATCCATACCGCCGCGACATCTCCTCCCGCTGGTGACCCTGCACCGCAGCGGCCGCAGGAACCGGATGCGGCCGATTGCTGCGGCGAAGGCTGCACGCGCTGTGTCTACGATGTATATGAGGAAGCGCTTGAGCGCCATCAAGCGGCGCAGGCTGCCTGGCGCGCGCGTCATGCTGACATTACCTCGAAAACTTGAACGTGCAGGGAACCCCCATGTGGACCGCCATCACGCGTGAAGTCAGTCCCGCCATGGGCGCTTGCGAGTTGTCCTACATTCCGCGCGAGCCGATCGACCTGCCGCTGGCGCGAGCGCAGCATCTTGCCTACCAGCAGACCCTGCTGAACCTCGGCTGCCAGTTGCTGTGCCTGCCGGCGGAGCCGGCGCTGGCCGATTCGGTCTTCGTCGAGGATGTGGCGATCGTGCTGGACGAAGTCGCCATCCTTACCCGACCGGGCGCCGCCTCGCGGCGGCCCGAAGTGAGTGCTGTTGCCGAAGCGTTGCGCCACTATCGCCCGCTGCATGCGTTGGAGGCGCCGGCGACCCTCGACGGCGGCGATGTGTTGCGCGTCGGTCGCACGCTCTATGTCGGCGAGTCCGCGCGCACCAATGCCGCCGGTATTGCGCAGTTGCGCGAGTTGCTGGCGGCCCATGACTACCTGGTGGAGGGTGTGACGACTCGCGGCTGCCTGCACCTGAAGTCGGCGGTGTCGGCGCTGGCGGAAGACACATTGCTGTTGCAGCCGGCGTGGGTCGATCGTCAACGTTTCGAGCGATTCCGTATCGTGGAGATCGATCCGACTGAGCCGCATGCGGCCAATGTGCTGCGCGTGGGCGAGCGCCTGATCATGCCGGCCAGCTTTCCGCGCACGCGGCAACGGCTGCTGGATGCAGGCTTCGAGGTCACCGCGGTGGATGTTTCCGAACTGCAGAAAGCGGAGGGGGCGGTGACCTGCTGCAGCCTGTTGTTCCAGGTCGACTAGTGAACGCGGCGGCGCGCGTCCGCTACCGTGTCGCCCGGCCGCAGGACGCGCTGGCCATCGGCGTGCTGGCGCGACGAGTGACGCGGCAGTGGATTCTGGCCGAACAACCGCTTCGCGCGGCCGCCGCGTTGCTCGGCGGCATGGGTGCTCGCGTGATTCGCAGCAAGATTCTGGCTGGCCAGCGCTTTCATCTGGCGTGGCGGGGTGGGCAGTTGGTGGGTGTGGCGGCGATGCGGGATGACTGCCATCTGTTCCAGCTTTTTGTCAGCACGCGGCTGCAGCGTCGCGGCATCGCCGGTCGGCTGTGGCAACGCAGCATGCGCGATGCGGTGCGCCGCGCTGGCACACGTCACTTCACGCTGAATGCCTCAGCCATGGCGGTACCGGTCTATCGGCAGTTCGGCTTCGAGCCGAGCGGGCCGCTGACGATCAGTGCCAGCGGGCTGGTTACCCAGCCGATGCACCTCGAACTGCGTTGAACCTGCCGACCGGGCCGTGGCGCCGCTGAAGCGACGGGCATTTTGTGGCGCTGCGAGCGGGTTTCGTCGGCCCGAGGGTGGTTTCGTCGCTGGCCGTGCGACTTGCCCGGTGGCGGCCACTATTCTCGGTGGTGTCATCACAGCCAAGGGGCTGCTGCCGTGTTCAAGAGTTTTCTGTTCTATGCCCGGCTGGTCATT
>JBBQQL010000216.1:0-5647 GCA_038215995.1 Lysobacterales bacterium | reverse complement strand
CAGCCATCGATCTGGACACGCAACCCGAACACTATCAAGCCCGGCGAAAATCTTACATCGAAGAAAGCCGAGCAGGTCGAGATCGAACAGCGCTGGTTCATCGGTGCACATGCGGATGTAGGCGGCGGCAATGACCGTGACGGCGCCGGCCGCAAGCCTGACCCCCTGCCCGATCTGCCACTGGCATGGCTGCAACAAAAGGCCATCGACGCCGGTCTGGCGTGCACCGAACTGCTGATACCGGCAAATGATGCCTGGCAAGGCGTTCCACGCAATTCCTACGCCGAGTTCATGTACGGCATCTACAAGGAATTCAAGTCCGCGTTCGACCGCCGTGTGGGCCGCGGCGTCAATGAAAAAATCGATGACTCGGTCTGGCGCCGCTGGCTCGCCGACAACGGCTACCGCTCACCCAGCCTGGTCAATGCGCTGGCCCGCGGCACCGTGATGCTGTCGGTGGAATCTACCAGCGTGGATACCGTGATCGCCTCCGCGCCAGCCGGCAAGCCAGCTTGAATCACTGCGCCATCAGTCAGCGCGGCTCGACGATCTCGGTCTGCATCACCACGCCAGCGTCCTGATTCGCCAGCGAAAGCTCCAGCGAACGGCGCGTGATACTGCTGTAGCGCCACCAGGCCAGCGCCCCGCTCACCGTCAACGCCGACGCGCCAAGCGCCAGATCAAGCATGTTGTCGGACAGCAGCGGTGACAGTACCCCCGCCACCACGCTGCAGATGAGCAGACTGGCAAACGCCTGTACCGAGGAGATGCCGCCTCGCTGGTGCGGAAACCGGTCGAGCAACAGCAAGGTCAGGGTGGGAAACGCCAGCTGCACGCCGACGCCATGCAAAATCAGCGGCAACATCGACCAGGGCAGTCGTGCCAGAGGGAACATCAGGGCCAGCAACAGGTGCGACGCGCAGGCCAGCAACAAGGCGGCGTAGCCCACGTTCAGGGTAGCCTTGACGCTGGCGCGTCCGGCCATCCGACCCGACAGCCACGCCCCGCCGACCAGCCCGATCACGACCGGAATGAATAGCCAGGGAAAGCCCTGTGCCGACAAATGAAGCAAGTTGCGCACGATTTGTGGCGCCGAGGAAATATAGAGAAACAGGCCGGCAAAATTGACCGAGCTGGAGATCAGCAGCGGCCAGAACGCCCTGTCGCGGCCAAACGAGGCATAGCTCGCCAGCAGGTGACGCGGCGCGAAGACGGTGCGGCGATCCGGCGGGTGGGTTTCCTCCAGCAGCAGATACAAGGCCAGCGACAGCAGCGCGGTGAACCCGGTCAGCACCCAGAAGATGCCATGCCAGCCACTGAAGGAGAGCAGTTGCGCACCCACCATCGGCGCGATCACCGGCGCCACCCCGAAAATCATCATCACCCTCGACATCATCTGCTGCGCCGCTGCGCCCTGCAGGCAGTCCCGGATCAGTGCGCGCCCGACCACCAGGCCGGCACCGGCGCACATGCCTTGCAGACCACGACAGGCCAGCAGCATGGCGAACGAGGTCGACATGGCAGCGCCGACCGAGGCCAGCGCGTAGACCAGCATGCCTGTGACGATCACCGGCTTGCGCCCGATCGCATCGGAAATCGCGCCGTGGAACAAGCTCATCGCCGCGTACGTGACCAGATAAACGCTGATCAGCTGCTGCAACGCCGCCGCATCGACACCAAAATGCGCGCCAACCAGCGGGAACGAGGGAAACACCGCGTCGATCGAAAACGGCCCGATCATCGACAGTGCCGCCAGCAGCCATGGCAGGCTTCGGCGAACAGGGCGATGGATGGGGTTCATGGCGTTCTTGGCAGCATCGACGGGTCGGCAGTATAGAGCGCGTGCTTGACGAGTAGGCCGCACCATCGACTAGGATGACTGGCCGGGAGATGGCATGCCTCCCGTTTCCCGAATGCCCTGGCGTACTCGCGAAGCAAACCACCTCTCGCCCAACGTTGAGGTTGATGATGCCTGCACCACCGGCTTCCGGCGGCGCAGGCGTGCCTGCCAGCGCGGAAGCGGGACATTTTGATTCCGTCAGGAGAAGCGCTCGTGGGTGTCACTGGATTTGTTGCAATCGGAGCCGGCGGCGCGATCGGCTGCTGGTGCCGCTGGGGGTTGGGCGTGCTGTTCAACCCGCTGTTCCCGACAGTGCCGCTGGGCACGCTGGCGGCCAATCTCACCGGTGGTCTGCTGATGGGTATTGCCATCGGCCTGTTCCGAAACTTCCAGGCGGTATCACCCGAGCTGCAGCTGTTTGTGCTGACCGGCTTTCTCGGCGGCTTGACGACCTTCTCCACCTTTTCGGCCGAAGCCAGCGGCCTGCTGCTGCGTCAGCAGTATCTGTGGTTCAGCGGGCACGTCCTGATGCATGTCATCGGATCGCTGGCCATGACCGTGCTCGGCTTGAGCATCACCCGCACCCTGCTGCGCCACTGAACCGGAGTTCGCGATGACCCAGGAAACCCTGCAACAGGGCGTAAGTCTGCATTTTTACTGCCATCTGCGGGCCAGGCACGAAGGCATGCTGCTGTCCGAGTGGCTGCTGACCAGAGCCAGGCAACACGGTATCGGCGGTGGCTCGGCGTTTCGATCCATCGCCTGCTTCGGCCGGCACGGCGTGCTGCATGAAGAGCAGTTTTTCGAACTGACCGATGACCTGACCATCAAGGTGGAATTCCTGCTGCGCGAGGAGCAGGCAGAACAACTGCTGCAACTGGTGCGCGAGGCCGGCGTCGAAGTCGTCTATGCGCGTTCATCGACCAGCTTCGCTGCAATCGGCACGCACTGATACCGCAGATGCCCTTTCCCGGCACCACCACGTAGCGAGGCCACCGCGTGAACCAGGACAGCCTGAAAAGCCGCGCCAGCGAACTGCTGGAGCAGGCCGGCATTCGAATCAACGGCAGTGCACCCATCGACCTTCAAGTGCACGATGAGCGCCTGTATGCCCGAATTTTCGCCCATGGCTCGCTGGGTTTGGGCGAGGCCTACATGGATGGCTGGTGGGATGCCGAGGACATGCCCGGCCTGTGCACGCGGCTGCTCACGGCCGGACTCGACCAGGAACTTAAAACCCTGGACACCCTGCTCGCCCACCTCAAGGCGCGCTTCATCAACCTGCAACGCGGTGAACGGGCGTTCGAGATCGGCAAGGTGCACTACGACCTCGGCAACGACCTGTTCCAGGCCATGCTGGGCAAGCGACTGGTGTATTCCTGCGGCTATTGGGCCAAGGCAGCCAATCTCGATGACGCACAGGCCGCCAAGCTCGACCTGGTCTGCCGCAAGCTGCAATTGAAGACCGGCCAGCGCGTGCTCGACATCGGCTGCGGCTGGGGCGAGGCATTGAAATACGCCGCCGAACATTACGGGGTCGAAGGCGTCGGCATCACTGTATCGCAGGAACAGGCCGACTACGCGCGCGCACTTTGCGCCGGCCTGCCGATCGAGATCCGTCTGCAGGACTACCGGCAAATCAACGAACGCTTCGACGCGGTCTATTCGATCGGCATGTTCGAGCACGTGGGCGGCAGGAACTACCGCAGCTACTTCGAAACAGTGCGACGCTGCCTGAAGGACGACGGCCTCTCCCTGCTGCACACCATCGGCAGCAACAGCGCGCCGGCGCAAACCGATCCGTGGATCGAGAAATACATCTTCCCCAACTCGATGATCCCCGCCGCCAGCCAGGTCAGCACCGCACTGGAGGATCTTTTCGTGGTCGAGGACTGGCACAACTTCGGTGCCGACTACGACCGTACGCTGATGGCCTGGCGCAGCAATATCGAAGCTTCCTGGGCGCAGCTCCCCGCCAGCTACGACGAACGGTTCCAACGCATGTGGCGCTATTACCTGGCCGTGTCCGCCGGGGTATTCCGCAGCCGCCGAGACCAGTTGTGGCAGATAACCTTGAGCCCGCAGGGCGTCCCTGGCGGCTATCGAGTCCCACGCTGATGGTGCGATGGGTCGATGGCGGTCTGGGAACGTGTCGCATTGAATTCTCCCTCCACTTGCCGCAACACTTCCCGGCATGAAGCCCCGACTGTTTTCACGGATACTGCTGTGCCTTGCCCTGCTGCTGCCCGCCACCGTCTTTGCACGGCCGGCGCTGTGGGTGGTCAGGCATGCCGACACCACGATCTACCTGTTTGGCACCGTGCACCTGCTGCCGCACGACACCACCTGGCGTTATCCGGCGCTGGAGCAGGCACTGGGCAAGAGCCAGACGCTCTACATCGAGCTGACCGACGACGACCAGGCCAACATGGCCGCGCTGGTGCTGCGCTACGGGCTCGATCCGGCGCACCCGCTCGGCAGCCTGCTCGACCCATCACAATTGCAGCAACTGCAGCATGCGGCCGAACAGGCCAGCGTGCCGGGCGGCATGCAGACGCTGAGCATGATGCGCCCATGGCTGGCCGCCCTGACGCTGACCACGGCACCCCTGCTGAAAGCCGGACTCGATCCGCAGCAAGGCGTGGACAAGCAGCTGCAGGCGCAGATGCTTGCTGCCGGCAAGCCGGTGCTCGGCCTCGAAACCGCCGAGCAGCAGATCCATTTTCTGGCCGACATGTCCGACACGATGCAACTGGCCTTTCTGCAAGCCACCTTGAAGGATGTCGGCAAGGACAGCAGCGAGCTGACCGAGCTGATCGACGCATGGAAAGCCGGCGATACCGGGCGCATCGCCCAAATCGAGGACGAAGACCTGCGCCAGCAGGCGCCCGCGCTGTACCAGCGCCTGCTGGTGCAGCGAAACCAGGTGTGGGCGGGGAAAATCGCCGCCATGCTGCAGCAACCCGGCACCACCTTCATTGCCGTCGGCGCGGCCCATCTGGCCGGGCCGGACAGCGTGCAGGCGCAGCTGCACAAGCTGGGTATCGAAGCCACCCGCCAATAGCCCCACGCCGCCTGTAGGAGCCCACCTTGTGGGCGAGGCTCTTGCTGCAAATGAAAAAAGCATCGCCCACAAGGTGGGCTCCTACAAGAAACACGCGCTTTCTGGCACCATCGACCGGCTATCCGCGCAGCCTGCGCGCCAATCAATGATGTAACCGCATGAACCTGCAAGCCAATTACGAACAGATCCCGCTGAAGGAATACGCCGAGCGGGCCTATCTCGATTATTCGATGTACGTGGTGCTGGACCGCGCCCTGCCCTTTGTCGGCGACGGCCTGAAGCCGGTGCAGCGACGCATCATCTACGCGATGAGCGAGCTGGGCCTGAATGCCACCGCCAAGCCGAAAAAGTCCGCGCGCACCATCGGTGACGTGATCGGCAAATTCCATCCGCATGGCGACAGCTCCAGCTACGAGGCGATGGTGCTGATGGCGCAGCCGTTCTCGTACCGCTATCCGCTGGTCGAAGGCCAGGGCAACTTCGGCTCGCCCGACGACCCCAAGAGCTTCGCCGCGATGCGCTACACCGAGAGCAAGCTCAGCCCGATCGCCGAGGCGCTGCTGGGTGAGCTGACCCAGGGCACGGTCGACTGGGTGCCCAACTTCGACGGTACGCTGGAAGAGCCGAGCTGGCTGCCGGCACGCGTGCCGCACGTACTGCTGAACGGCTCGATGGGCATCGCGGTAGGCATGGCCACCGACATCCCGCCGCACAATCTGCGCGAGCTGGCCAGTGCCTGTATC
>JBBQQL010000215.1:0-5647 GCA_038215995.1 Lysobacterales bacterium | reverse complement strand
GTTTTTCGGCACGTTCGCCGCGCTGCTGGTGCAGAACCAGGGCAAGGTGCTCAAGCGCGCGCTGTCGATGATGTCGATGATCTACCACCCGCCGCGGCATCGCCCCGAGGACCTGATCAAGCGCATCGTGTCCTGGAGCGAGTTGTGCCGCCGCCAGGGCCTGCTTGGACTGGAGCCGCAGATCGACAAGGAGAGCGACCCGTTCACCATCAAGGGTCTGCAATTGCTGGTCGACGGCAGTGAACCGGAGGTTCTGCGCAGTGCGCTGGAAGTCGATCTGGATACGCGCGAGTCGGTCGATCTTGCGGCGGCCAAGGTCTTCGAGAATGCGGGCATCTATGCGCCCACGCTGGGCATCATCGGTGCGGTGATGGGGCTGATGGCGGTGATGCAGAATCTGGCTGATCCGAGCAAGCTCGGCCATGGCATTGCGGCGGCCTTTGTCGCCACGATCTATGGTGTAGCGCTGGCGAACATGTTCATGCTGCCGATGGCTGCCCGCTTGAAGGGCCTGATTGCCGGGCAGACCCTGATGCGCGAGATCCTGATCGAGGGTCTCGCATCGATCGCCCAGGGCGATAACCCGCGCCAGATCGAGTCCCGGCTGCAGGGGTATGTCGCGTGAGAAGGAAGCGCCATGAGGAGCATATGAATCATGAGGCCTGGGCGATTCCCTACGCGGACCTGATGACCTTGCTGCTCGCGTTTTTCGTGGTGATGTACGCCGTGTCGGTGGTCAATGTCGGCAAGTACAAGGTGATGTCCGAGTCGATGATGGATGCGTTCAATGGTCATCCCGGCGCGCTGGTGCCGCTGTCCTCGCAGAAGACCAGCCCGATGATTCCATCCACGGTTCCGGCGGCGAAGAACGCGCCCGCTGCGGTGATCAAGTTGCCCATTCCCCTGCACGGCAGCCATGCGTCGTCGACGGAGGCGGAGCAGCCAGCCCCACCCAGTACGCTCAAGCGCATCGAGGACCTGGTCCAGCAGGCGCTGCAGCCGCTGATCGACAAGAAACTGGTGGTGCTTCGACGCACGCCGGACCGGCTGGAAATCGAGATCCGCACCGACATCCTGTTCACCAGCGGCGAGGCGAAGCTGTCGCCATCGGCGAGCCAGGCGCTGCTTAGCGTGGCCTCGATCCTGGAGTCGTTTCCGAATGCGCTGCGGGTCGAAGGCTTTACTGACAACGTGCCGATCAGCACCGCGAAATATCCGTCCAACTGGGAGCTTTCCGCCGCGCGTGCGGCCAGCGTGGCGCGTCTGTTCGCCGATCATGGCGTCCAGCCAAACCGGCTGGGCATCGTTGGCTGGAGCGACGTTCGACCGATCGCCGACAACAGTACTGCCGAAGGACGCAACCACAATCGGCGGGTGCTGGTGGTGGTTGAGGGCGACCACGATGGCAACACCCGCTCGCCAAGCGATGTCGACCAGCTCGATCGCGCGCCGGCCATGGCCCCACTGGCCCCACTGGCCGCCGCCGCCTCACCGTCGTTGAACCCGGACGCGACGAAACCCGGGCCGGCAGCCCCGCCATCAACCGACAGCTCGGCCGCCGAGATGCCGCCTGCCATTGTTGCGCTGTCGACACCTGGTCAATCGAGCCCGGCGACCGTCGACTCGCCGGTGCCACCGGCGTTGCTGGTGGCCGCTGGTCAGCAAACCGCGTCTCGATCGGTCAGCCGATCTGGCGCCGATCAGATGGTCTCCGCAGGACATGACCGTTGAACGGCCCGCGCAGGGGATGTTCCCTTGGTGCGGCGGCGGATCAGCTGATCGCAGAAACCATGCCGGGCTGCGGTGATGTCGCCGCCGTCTGCGCATCCCGTTGCGGAGATATGAAATGAATACGGTGGTGCGCAGCGCGCATGAACGAGGTGATCTGTGGCTGTCGTTCCGGATCGGGCACCAGCTCTATGCGGCGCCGTTGGGTGAAGTCAGCGAAGTGTTGCGCGAAGGCGAGCTGACACCGGTGCCCGGGGCTGCGCCGGATCTGTTGGGTATCCGGCACCTGCGCGGACGCATCATGCCGGTGCTGGATGGTCGGCGTCGGCTCGGTTTGCCGGATCAGCCGCCGGTGGACTCCGAGCGTGTGCGGGTGGTGATGCTGTCCCATGCCGGGCAGTTGGTGGGGCTGCAGGTGGATGCAGTCGGCGAGTTGTTGAATATCGGCGGCAAGGAAGTGGCGCCGCCGCCAGCGGGGCGCGCCTGTCGTCGGGATGATCCGGTCACTGGCGTACTGAGCTGGCAGGACGGTTTCGTGGCATTGTTGGACATTGGCAAGCTGTGCCGATTGACGACGGAGAACACCCATGTGGCTTGAGATCAGTATCGGGCTGGTGCTGCTGGTGCTTTTGCTGCAGTCCGCCCTGCTGTTCAAGTTATGGCGCCGGGTGGAGCAGCTTCAGCTGGGCGTGAGTGCGCTCGGCAAGATCACCAGCACGCCACGCGATTACACCGATGTGCCCACCTCCATGCTGGTGACCGTACTGGGTCGGCTGGAGCGGCGCCTGAGCGAGGCCGAGCAACGGCAGCAACCCGCTTCCGGCGTTTCGTACGAGCTGGCGCAGAAACTGGCCCGTGAGGGAGCTGACGTGGAGCAACTGATCAGCCGCTGTGGACTGTCGCGTGACGAGGCCATGCTGGTCCATCAACTGCATCCGGCTTCGCGCTGAACCGGCCCTGGTCAACCTGCGCCGGGCGCGACTATTCTTCCGCGGCGTCGTAGATCGTCGCCAGCACCGATGCCGCTGCCGCGTAAAGCTGCACGGGAACATCGTCGCGCAACCTGAGTGCGGCGAGCAGCGCGGCAACCTGTGGATCGTGATGCAGTGGAATCCCCATTGCCCGCGCGCGTCCCAGCAAGGCCTCCAGTGACTCGGGCGGCATGCCCTTCAACTCGGTGCCGCCACTGGCCAGGCGCAGGCTGACCTTGCGGTAGGTGGGAGGCAAGGGCGTGTTCATGCCGTGGCCTGCAGCAGCACGGCGCTGTGCTTGCTGGTGGGAACTGGCAGACCCACCTGACAGCTCAACTGATCCAGCAACAGGCCACAGGCAGCCAGGCGCTGACGCAACGGCGTGAACTGGCGTTCCAGGCGTTGCGCCGCCTCGGCATGACTGGCCCACAGGCGCACGGAAAGTCGCGGTTCGCGCAACTGCAACTCACCCTGCACCGGGCCCAGCGAGGGAAGGTCCAGCGCAAAGCCCAGGGTCCAGCCGGCGCCAGTGTCAGAGCCTTCGTCGAGGTACTCCAGATGCAACTGCAGTATGTCGCGGCCGTCGATGCCCTGAATGGGAATTTCGATCATCCAGGCAGGCAGGATGGTTGCATCGAGTTGGGCCACCTCGACCCGTGCCACGGCCGCCTTGACGTCACTGCGAAGGTTGCTGAGCAGGGCATCAACATCGTCGCCCTCGCCCTGCATCGGCGCCGGTGAGCGCGGCTGCGTCTGCAGTCCGCGTTGTTGCAAGGGCGGCGGGGTGTCGGCGCGACTGGATGGCGCGCTGGTTCCGGGGTTCTGCTCGAGCACCCCGAGCAGGCGCAGCAGCGCGCCTTTCCAGTCGTCATCGGCCAAGCTGCCGGTGCTGGCCCGGTTGCCCTGTGCCGGGGGCTTTGCCTGCGCCAGCTGGGATTCGAAAAACAACCCGCTGCGCAGGATCGCCTGGCGCAGGCCGGCACCCGTGGTGATGTCTGCCGGCGTGGGCATGACCTGTTCGAGCTGGGCGAGCGCGGTGCGCAGATCCTGCGGCAACTGGCGCACAGCCTGGCGTTGAGACAGGGCCCCGAGGGTGGCCAGCAGCGGCGCGTAGCCGTTCTGTTGCGGAAGTCGCTCAAGCAGTGCGCGCTGGAAAGTCTGTTCGGCCGGGGACGAGGGCGACAACAACTCCAGCATCGGCTGCGCCCCCATGCTCAGTACACGCACCTGGAACTGCGCGGGCAGAGGCGTATTGGTGACATCGGCCTCCACTGCCATCGCGCCGATCTGCAGCACCATCATCCCCTGCGGGCTGATGCCCAGCGGCCGCGCCGACAATACCGTCCCGATTCGCCAGCTCTGCGCGGTGGTGCCGGACGCTGCGCCGGCCCATGTAAGCGCGGCGAGACTGGTGGGCTGGATGATCAAGGGAAAGTCCTGCGAGGGTTCGCCTAGCATGGTTTGAACGGAATCTGTCCATGGTAACTAGCGGCCGACTGCGCAGTAACTTGAGGGCGGCTTTCCATGACCTGCCTCAATCTCCGGCAAGGCGTGCCGAAACGCCAGTGCCAGCCGCAACAACGGACCAGCAAATCGCGCCTAAAGAGATCACCCGAACGGTCGATAAGTCCTTCGTCAGCGCACATTGCGCAAGCTGGACCAAGACATGGCCGACAAGCGGAAAACAGCACAAGGCGATACCGGCACAACGGCCAAGACGGGCCAACTGGCGTTGCCGGCGGACTGCCGGATCGCTGCGTTGCCCGTACTCAAGGACGCCCTGGTCGGCGCGCTGGGCGAAAGCGCGATCACGCTGGATGGCCGACAGGTTGAACGCACCGATACCGCAGCGCTGCAATTGCTGCTGCTGTTCCGGCGCGAATTGGCCCTGCGTGGCGCAAACCTGAGCTGGCTTGGTGCGAGCGAGGCGCTGCTTGAAGCGGCCAGCCTGCTCGGCTTGACCCAAACATTGGAACTGCCGGCGGCAGCGTCGGCCTGACTTGAGGTGGCAGCATGGCAAAGATACTTGCGGTAGATGATTCGGCGTCGATGCGCGGCATGGTCGCGTTCACCTTGCGTGGCGCGGGCCATGAAGTAACCGAGGCGGAGAACGGTCAGCTGGCCCTGGACATTGCTCAGGGCAGCGCGTTCGAGCTGGTGCTGGCCGATGTGAACATGCCGGTAATGGACGGCATCGCGATGGTGCGCGCGCTGCGTGCCATGGACAGCTACAAGGGCGTGCCGATCCTGATGCTGACCACCGAGTCGCATACGGAAAAGAAAATGGAAGGCAAGGCGGCAGGCGCCACCGGCTGGCTGGTCAAGCCATTCGATCCGGAGCAGTTGCTGGCCACCGTCAAGCGCGTGCTGGGCTAAACGAAGATGAGTTCGGTCGACCTGACCCAGTTCCACAAGACCTTCTTCGATGAAAGTCGGGAAGGTCTCGATGCGATGGAAGCCGCGCTGCTGGAGCTGGATGCCGGCTCCAGTGACCACGAGCTGGTGCACACGATTTTTCGTGCGGCCCATTCCATCAAGGGCGGTGCCGCCACGTTCGGCTTCACTGACGTGGCGGCCTTCACCCATGTGGCCGAATCATTGCTGGAGGAAGTACGCAGCGAGCGGCGTGCGGTGGATGCCGAGCTGACCGAACTGATGCTGCGTTCGGTGGACTGTCTGCGCGCCATGCTGGCTCGATCCAGCAGTGGTCAGCAGGTCAGCGACGAGACAAGCGCGGGCTTGCTCGCCGAGCTGGAAGTCCTGGTGCATGGCGAGCCAGCGAAGGTGGCGGGGGCGCAAGTCGCCGTTGCCGTGGCAGTCAGCGGCTGGGATATCGTGTTTACCGCGCTGCCGCACCTGCTGCAGACCGGCAACGAACCGCTGCGCCTTTTCCGTGAGCTGCAGCAACTGGGGCGACTGGAAGTCGCCCGTGCCTTCGTGGTCGATGC
>JBBQQL010000214.1:0-5728 GCA_038215995.1 Lysobacterales bacterium | reverse complement strand
AGCGTTATTCTATCCGGATGTGTAACGTTTTTTGAGCCAGTTCCGCCTGGATACTCTGGAGAATTGGCGACCTTCACTGATTCCTACTCGAATCTCGAGAGTAGAAGTGCACACTATTTTGAGCTGCTCAAGATCGATGCCAAGCAGATTTCTGGCAGTTATGGAGCGACTCGAATGGCACATAGCGGGGACGGAACGGCATTCACGCCAAGGATGCTGAGCAGATCTGTGATGGCAAAAGAGCAAACATTTACACTGCAGCGCGGTGTCTTTTTCCCAACTGATGCGCAGGCTTTACTATTGGATGATATGGAAGTGATCAAGGAAATTAGATTCAACCCACGTGCCGGGGAGGTCTATACCGTCAAAGGGAAGCTGGGCGAAAAGAACTCGGATGTTTGGCTCGAAGATTCCGAAGGACAAATAATCAGAGAGTAGCCACGAGAGGTGGCTGCTTCTGCGCCGTCCAACTGTGCATAAACGACAAGCGCGCAACAGGCTTTGCAGCTTGGACTCTGACTGAGATGCCAGTTGGCATCTAGGCAGTAAGGCGACGAAATTCCTTGGAAAGCGAGGTCTACTTGAATGTTCAAGCCGACCGCCGTCCCACCAGTGCGCTTCGATCGTAAATCAGTCGCGGCGCCTGGTTAGCACGGGATTAGGCCGCACAGAACGAACTCCGCTGGGCGTCGTTCCCGCAAAACCCCCACAGCGCTCGGCCAAGCATCATGGTGAACCCGCTCCTCTACCCAATGATCGCGCACGTAGCATTGGCAGCGATCCTGTACGTGTTGCTCACCGCCGCTCGGGCGCCCTCCGTATGGGGCATCGGGCGAGCGCCTGATGGTTCCAATCCATGGGCTCAGGTTGAGCGCCGCATCAGCGCAAACCTATCGAACCAGTTCGAGTGGCCGCTCTTCTTCTACGCAGCCTGCCTCTTGCTGCTTCAGATCGGAGCCGTGTCGGCCGTTCAGGTTTGGCTTGCATGGCTTTTCGTGGTCGGCCGCGTTGCTCACAGCCTCGTCCACATCCTCACCACAAACGTACGGCTTCGCGGCCTCGTGTTTACCATCAACTTTCTGGCAGTCCTGGTCATGTGGGGCTTGCTCTTCGCGGTCCACGTCGGCGGTGCTTAGTGAGGCGCGGATTCACAGATCAAGTGCAACGCCCATCAACGAAAGCGGGTGAGCGGTGATACTGGCTGCCACCTCGTTCCGGCAAGAAGGGGTTGCACCCATGACGTATCACCAGCTCACCCAGGAAGAACGGTACCTGATCTCGGCGGCCTCGGCATTGCGGCAGGTCAAGGTCACCGGATCCTTGGCGGCGAAGTCTTTTCATACCAGGCTGCCCGCGGATTGCCCGCGTTGTTCGATCCATGGTGGCCCGATGCCTGTCCCGTCTTTGCGTTTCCCGTCTTTGCCCGGCTTGGCCCTGATTGGCCGAGTTGAATATTCCGGGTCGATGCGTTTCCATGTCGAGGCTGGCGATTACTCTCGCCGCTTGGCCATCACCCTGACGGAGGCACTGCAGTGCACTTGAAGCGCACGCTGGTTTCGTTCTGCTTCGGGGCTGCGCTTGGCGTGGCAGGGTCAGCGTTTTACGTGACCGCGTTCTTGCCTGCCGCCGAGTCGCGCGCCGCGTCGGTGGCGGCGCCTTCGCGCTTCGAGACCTTTGGCCTCGCATTGCCCAACCTGGGGGTGGAGCGCATCGTGCGTGCTTACCTGCCGCGCGGATACTCCGCCTGCGAGGATTGCCGATATCCGGTGGTGTACTTCATGGATGGACAGAACGTGTTCGATGCAGCCACCAGCTATGCGGGCGAGTGGGGTGCCGACGAAGTATTGGACGCGCTGCTGGACGAGCATGGTCTGGCAGTGATTGCCGTGGCGATCGATCACGGCGGCGAAATGCGTATGCAGGAGCTGAGCGTGTGGGAAAACCCGCAGTTCGCGCCGGCCAGGGGCGGGGCCTTTCTTGCGGACCTGGTTGCTACGGTCAAGCCCGCCATCGATGCGCGCTACCGCACGCTGCCCGCGGCAGCGTCCACCACGATTGTCGGCAGCTCCATGGGCGGTCTGATGGCCCATGCCGCGCTGATGCGCCACCCTGGCGTGTTCAGCCGAGCCTTGGTGTTCTCACCCAGCTATTGGTTTTCGCCCGCCATTGCAGACGAAACGATGCGCACACCCCTGAGGGCCGGCCAGCGGGTCTATATCTACACGGGCGCGGCCGAGGGCGACGACATGATGGCGAGTGCGCAGGCCATGAGCGAGCGGTGGAACGCCACGCGACCCGAAGGCGCAATGCTGCAGTTCGTCTCCACCGACCATGCCGAACACAACGAAACTGCCTGGCGCGCGGCGCTGCCGGCAGCCCTGTGCTGGAGCTTTGCACCCGTTTGCGAGTCTCGATAGGTACGGTCCGGGGCTGCAGTCCGGGATAGCCACGCCAACCTTCCAGAGCCAGAATCCATCGGCCGAACATGAGCTCATGAACTTCGCGATCGAGCGTCGTGACCGAGCTTCGAGGTGCTGCGCGATCGCTCGCTGGAGCGGATCGTCGGCCGGGTCATCGGCCGGCGACGCGTTCAGGTCTTGCGGTTGAAAAGCCCCTTCATGCGATCGACCAGCGACGGCGCCTTGTCGGCCCCGTCCTTGACCGCCTGATCGACTTTGGCCTTTGCGGCGGGCTTGCCCTTGTCCTTGGTCTGATCGTCCTGCTGCTGTTGGGCGATCTTCGATTCCCACTTGCGCTTGAGCTGTTCATGCTGGACTTTCTGCGCGAGCTGCTTGCGGAAGTCGTCCGACAGCGCTTCGCGGAACAGGGTGCTCTCTTCGCGGGCAATGAAGCGCGCGACCTCGTCGAACAGCTGCTCGTTGAACTGTGCGGCGGTCGCGGTCTTGGCCACCGCGCCCATGCTGTCGAAGTTGGTGAACGACAGCTTGGCGATGCCGCTGTCGGCATCGGCATTGACCGTCATGTTGAGCGGAATCCTGCCGCGCGCACGGAAGGTCGCGGCAATCATCTCGCCGGCGTCGTCCTTCTTGAATTCGGCGATGCCGGCCAGGCGCACTTTCTGGAAGAAGCTGTTGAGAGTGCGGATCTTCGGCGCACCCTGCACCTGCACCGTGGGGCATTCGTCGGTCGCGACCGTGGCCGAGAAGTTGAGCACGATCTCCTTCGACATCGGCGAGATGGTGTTCGCGCGCAGGTCGTAGTCGTGGTCGATGGTCGCCACCACCGCGCCGTAACCGGGGATGTCGTGGCGGATCTGGGTGCGCGGCTTGAGGAACGCCAGGTTGGTGGTCAGCTTGAGCAGGTATTCGTGGAAAGCCTGCATGCCCGGCTCCAGCCGGGTCTTGAAGGCTTCCTCGCGCTCGAGCTTGGCCCGGTCGGAATCGCCGAGCGAGGCCTTGCGGCGCTGTGATTCCTGTTCGAGATCGTCGAGCAGGCCCATGTTCCCACCTGTTTGGATCCGGACGCCCGGCGATTGCAGGACACAAGGTAGCGCAAGTCCCGTCGCCGACCCAAGCATCGCGCGACCGGCAGGGCGAGGGCGGGTTTGCCGCGCGACCCACAATCGGAGACGGAATCGCTAAGATCGACGCCGTTGGCCGACGATCCGCCCCGTCACCGGAGTTCTCTGATGGACCTGCGCAAGCTCAGCACCACCGAACTGGACAGCCTGATCGACCGGGCGCGCAAGCGCCGCGAGGCATTGGCCAGCCGCAAGATCCCACGCGTGCGGGCGCGCATCGAGGCGATCCTCAAAGCCGAGGACCTGACGCTGGCGGATGTGTTCAGCCTGAAGTCGCCGCCGGGTGCGCCGGCCGCGCGCAAGCCCGCCAAGGCACCGCCGTCGACCGCCGGTGGCGATGCGCGGCGCAAGGTGTTGCCGAAGTACCGCAACCCCGCCGACCCCGCCCAGACCTGGGCCGGCCGCGGCGCCCAGCCGCGCTGGTTTCGCGAAGCGCTGGCAGCCGGGCATGCGGAGGCGGAGATGTTGATTGTGCGGTAGCGTGTGCGGCAAACGGCCTACGACAGGCTGCGCCTCGGCGCCACCAGCACATTGCCGAACAGCAAGCCCGCAACCAGTGAGGCGAGCAGGATCACCACGGTAAACGCGGTATCCAGCCCCAGATATACGTCGCGCTCGAACACGAAGAACAGGCTGCGCAAGCCGACGCTGCCGGGTACCAGCAGGATGATGCCCGGCACGCGCACCAGAGCGCCCGGACGGTTGCGCAGCGTGGCGTACAGATTGGATGCGCATCCGATCACCAGGCCCGCGACAAACACGCCGAACTCCGCACCGAGCGCCTGACCACCAAAGCGCGTGCACAGAAAGCCCAGCCAGGCCGAGGCGATCACCAGCGGCCAGTCGCGGCGCGCGGCTCGAAAGATCACGCAGAACGCGAGACTGGCGATCGCCAGCGCGATCCACTCGGCCCAGTCGGGCAGTGGCGGCACCGGGATCGGCGTGCGATCGAGGTCGAACAAACGTGCGATCTGGGTTGCCGCCGCGATGCCGAAGCCCAGCTTCAACAGCACCGCCGAGGCACCGGCCAGGCGTGACATGCCGGATACGAGGTGCTGTGTTGCCAGCTCGTTGGCGGCGGTAGTGAGCGCCAGACCCGGCAGCAGCACGATCAGTGACCCGATCATCACCGAGTTCACCGACAGCGGCGTCCACCACGCATGAATCATGAACACCAGGATCGCGGCGAGAAACGCCACGATGGCTTCGAAGCCCGCCGCCAGATTGGGGCGCGCCGGCAGCAACAGCGACAACGCGCCGATCGCCGCGCCGAGTGCTGCGGCCACCAGCGTGTCGGCGAGCGATCCATGCAGCAGCACCGTCACCGCACCGGAGGTCAGACCGAAGCTGGCCGCCATCGCCGCGTTGGCGACCGGACCGCGTCGCGGCGGCAGTTCCTGCAGTGCTGCGCGTCCGGCAATGATGTCGATCTCGCCCGTGGCCACGCGCTCGGCGACGCGGTCCACGTGCGCCAGCAGACGCAGGTCTACCTCGCCCGGCGCCAGTCGCAGCACCTGGGTGTGTTCGGCCAACGCACCGTCGCCGCTGCGGCTGTCGGCGAAGGACAGGATCACCGAGGTGGGCGTGGACAGACTCTGGCAGCTCAGCGACAGCCGCGCGCTGACGTCGTCGATGGCCGACTCCAGGCGCGGCGCGGAGGTGCCGGCCTGGTGCAGGTGGCGCGCGAGATCGCATACGAAACGCACGCGATCATGAAAGCTACTGGCGGCGGGCATCGAGTTCATCCGGATAGCGTAGCGCGGTCCCCGCGCACATAATCGGATGTTTGGCGTTCTGGCGAGGGCGTGTGATCGGTGCCGGCGAAGCGTTCTCGATCCTCAGCGCGCTGGCCTGGGCATTCGGCGTCATCCTGTACAAGCGGCTCGGCGAGAAGCTGCCGCCGCTGGCGCTGAACCTGCGCAAGAACCTGCTGGTGCTGGTGGCGTTGCTGCCGATGGTCGTGGGCTGGCATGGTTCGGCACTGCCTGCGCTGTCGCGCGCCGAGGTGCTGGTGTGCCTGCTGTCGGGACTGATCGGCATCGGCGTGGCCGACACGCTGTACTTCCGCGCGCTCAACCGGATCGGTGCGGCGCGGATGGGCATCGTCGGCAATTTCTTCAGCCCGTTCGTGATCGTGCTGGCGGTGGTGTTCCTCGGCGAGCGGCTGACGCTGCCGCAAGTGGCGGG
>JBBQQL010000213.1:0-5773 GCA_038215995.1 Lysobacterales bacterium | reverse complement strand
TCGCCGGTCTGCGCCGGCAGCAGTCGCGCAGCCGAGCCGTCATCGACATCCTCGAACACCGCCAGGGTCGCTGGAAGCTGCACCCGCTGGCCGACTGGAGCGACCGCGACATCGGCCAGTACCTGCAACGTCATCGATTGCCCTATCACCCGCTGTGGGAGCAGGGCTACCTCTCGATCGGCGACCGCCATACCAGCCACCGCTGGGAGCCGGGCATGGACGCCGAGGACACGCGCTTCTTCGGCTTGAAGCGCGAGTGCGGTCTGCACAGCTTCGCCTGAACGAGTGGTGCTGGTCGGACGAGGGATTGCACTACACCGGCACGACCGCTGGTCGCCCGTTCGGAGGGCTCCGGCGGGTCGATGGCAGGTGGCTATACTGCTGAGGCTTCAGGCAGGGCATGCTGCCGACTGGGCGCCTCCGGCAAGGTAACGATGGACAATCAAATCGACACTTGCCACCTGCCGCTGGTTGTTGGCGGACGTGCGCGAGGTGGTCGGCCTACCCAGCAGGATCAGCTGGTCTGTCTGCATGATCCAGTGCGGGATGCGCGGCTGTTGGTGGTGGCTGATGGCATGGGCGGCGACGGCGCGGGCGAGCTGGCTGCCGAGGGTGTGATCCATGTTGCACGTCAGCTGTGGCAGCAGGGTCGATGGCGCGACCAGCCAGGCCCGTTGTTTCTGGAGACTTTGTGTCAAAAAGCCCACCTGGAGCTGCGTCGCCGTGGCCGCGGCTTGCCCAGCGGTGAACCGCATTCGACCGTGGTGGCGTTGCTGGTGCGGGGCAATCGCGTGTCATGGGTGCACGTGGGTGACAGCCGCCTGTATCGCTTTCAGGGGCGGCATTGCCTCGGGCAAACCGAGGATCACAGCTTGTCGCAGTTGAAAGTGCGTCGGGGTGAGCTTGCTGCCGAGGAGGTGGCCCATGATGCGGAACAGCACCAACTGCTGCGCGGTCTGGGTGGTGAGCTGCCGCCACAGGTGGATCACGGTACGGCGTTGTTGCGTCCGGGACAGGCCTTTGTGCTGTGCAGCGATGGCATCTGGGAGCACCTGTCGCCCGATGAGCTGGCTCAACTGGCCCGGCGTCGTGACCAGCACCGTGCGCTGCGCGAAGCCATCAGCCTGGTGCTGGAGCGCGCTGGTGAAGCGGGCGACAATGTCGCCTTGATATTTTTTCGAACCGGATGGGCGGATTGGTTGTGGCGACGGATGGTCCGTCGCGTCGATCGGCTGGCGCGACGATCACGTTCAGCAGAGAGCAGGGCATGACACAAGGACGAAAGGGCGGGAGCCGGCAACCGGGTGTGGTTGGCGCGACGATGTTTGTCACCTCGCTTGCCGTGTTGCTGGCGGGCTGTGCGCCGATCAGCAAGTTCAAATCGCGAGTGGTGGTGCAGCCAGTTGCCGCGAAGGAAATGGCGCCCCAGCCTGTCGGCGGAGCCGTCAGTGACACGTCACTGACGGCCATCATCAACAACCAGATCCTGCGCGGTCACTATGTCGAGGGCGAGAGGGCGCTGCGTTCTTATCTCGTGCAGCATCCCGGTGATCGCGCGGCCGAGGCGTTGCTGCGGCAGTTGACCGTTGAGCCGAGGCAGATGCTGGGGCGCGAGGGTAGCGTCTACGTGGTGCAACCCGGTGATTCCTGGAGCACCCTGTCCGCTCGTTATCTCGGTGATTCGGGGCTGTTTCTGGTGCTGGCCCGCTACAACGGCTCCACCAACCCATCGCTGCTTCGCGCTGGCGAAAGGCTGCACATGCCTTTGTCTGCCGTGGGCGATGGCCAGAGCAACGGGGCGGTGGCTACTGAATCAACGGCGCCGGGCAGTCCGCAAGGAACAGTCCCCGGCTCGAAGAGGATGGCCGAGTCGTCGTCAGTCAAGGCGGCCCGACTGCAACAGGAAGGCATTGCCCTGATGAATCAGGGCAAGCAGGACGAAGCGCTGTCCCGACTTGATCAGGCCCTCACCATCGATCCCCAACTCAGGCCCAGTGGTTCCGCCTCGGTATCGCTGCGCAAGCAACTGGTGGCCAGCTACCACCAGCGCGCGATCGTGCTGTACCGCGACCAGCAACTGGATCAGGCCATCACGTTATGGGATCGGGCGCTGACGATCGATCCCGGGTTCGAGCCGGCGGTCATCTATCGCGCCCGTGCGATGGAGCTCAAGCTCAGACTCAAGCAGCTCTGAGCCGGGTATCGTTCCTGCAGTTTCATCACCTGTGTGTCGAGCCTCGGCTGCGAACGCGTTTAGGGCCGCCTTCAGGGTCGGGTATCGGGATGATCACGGTGGGGCTTTCGATGCTGGCGGTCGGAGCGGCGGGAGCGGTTTCCTTGGAGCGGCCACGACCCGCTTGCAACGCACCATTCATCAGGTTGAATGTGGCGAACACGCGGCCAAGTTCGTCGCGGCGGGCGATTCGAATGCGATAACCGAAGTCACCTCGCGCGACGCGCAGCATGGCGCTGCCCAGCAGATCGAGGAGGGTCAGCAGCCGCCGGGACAGCCAATAGGCCGAGCCCACCACGGCGACAAGCGTTACCAGCAGCACGGCGACAATGACCCCCAACGTGGTTTTCTGCGCAGCGCGCAGCGGCGCATCGCTGATGCCCAGGCGCAGATCACCCACGGTGGCCGACTGATAGCGGATCGGCATGTCGAACAACAGCATTTCGCCTTGATTGGAATCGCTGGCAATCCGGCTGCGATAGCTCTGCATGTCGCCGCTGTGCCCGGACGGGACCTGGCCGGCCAGTACCGGAAAATTCTGGCCAATCTGATCGTGCCGGGTGCTGGCGATGATCGCGCCATGACGGTCGGCAATGGCCAGATAACTGATCTGCTGGTTGCGGGCGACATCCTCGACCAGCGCGCGCGTGGCGGCGCGATCACCCAGCAGCAGATCCTCGGCCGACTCGCTGGCGATCATGTGTCCCAGTGAACTGCCAAAGTCCAGCGCCAGGCCGGTGACGGCGACGTTCTGCTTGGCATAGATGGCCGCCAGCCCCAGCAGCAGGGTAAGACTCAGCACGATGCCGAGGATGCCCGACCAGCGAACCCGCAGGGAGATGACGCGGCTGCCCAGAGGCTTTTCGAAAAGGCGGTCGTACTCGCGTCGAGCCAGCTGCAGATCGCCGACCACCTCGGCACCCCGCTGGTAACGCGCTTCGGCGGCAGGTGCGAGCAGGGTGCGCACGATGTCGACAAGAATCGCCGGCGTGGCGGGGTCGCGTGGCACGATCTTGGGCCGGCGCACCCGCCGGCGCTCACGGATCAATTTCGGTACGTCTTCGGTTTCCCGCCACGGGAGTTTTCCGGTGATCAGCCAGTACAGCACCACGCCCAGCGAAAACAGATCGCTGCGCGCATCCGTGGGATCGCCGCGCAGGTGTTCCGGGGCCATATAGGCAGGCGTGCCGCCAATCTCCGTGCGCGGTTGATCAGCTACCGCATCTTCGCTGCGTCGCTCGGCAATGCCGAAATCGCTGACCTTGACCTGGTTCCAGCCGCTGCCAAGCATGATGTTGTCAGGCTTGATGTCGTGGTGGACAACGCCTTTGGCATGGGCGTACTCGAGCGCCGCGGCAATTTTTTCAGCGAGTTCCAGGATCACCGTGATCGGCGGAAAGCCTTCCCGCGCGACACGACTGGCCAGGGTCTCGCCCGAGAGACGCTCCATCGCGATGTAGGAGTGTCCCTCCTCGCTTTCGCCCGCATCGAAAATGGTCAGGATGTGCGGATGGGTGAGATGACCTGCAGCTCGTGCCTCGGCCACGAATCGTCGCCGATAGGAGGGGTTGGTCTCGACTTCTCGGTGCAGGCACTTGATCGCCACCTGGCGCTGGATATCCGGATCGAACCCGGCATAGACCACCGACATGGCGCCTTCGCCAAGCATTCCCTCGATGCGATAGCGGCCTATCGTTTTTGGAAGTTCGCGTTCGCTCATGGTCAAGCCGTCACAACAAACGCCACGCCAGCCCCGCCGCAGCGAGCAGGATCAGGGCAAGCGCGAGCCAGCGCAGCCAGGTTGGACGTGGCTTGCCCTCCCGGGTCAGAAACAGCAGCTCGGCCTGTCCGAGCCGGATATGGTCACCATGCTTGAGCGTCGCCTCGTGCACGCGCCTGTCGTTCACGTAGGTGCCGTTGGTGGACAGCGTGTTCATGATCATGCAATGCCCCGGCTGAATGATGATCCAGCCGTGAGAGGCCGAAACGCTCGGGTCATTGATGATGATGTCGTTGTCGGCACTCCGTCCGATCGTCTTCCTGCCGGAGTGCAGCGAGAAACGCAGGTTTTCGAGGCCGGGACTGATCCCTTCGAGCACCGGTTCGTGGGCACTGGCCGGACCGTCCGAGGCGAAGCCGGCATCGCTGGCGTACTGGCGCAAGGATTCAGTGGAAAACAGCCGGGTTCCCTGCGGGCCGGAAGATTTTCTTCCGACGCGTCGAGGTGGCGTCTGGCCGGGGCTGCTCATCAATATCTCGTGCTTGCTAACAGGTATTTACTATAGCCAACTGGATCGTGTGCCGGAGGTGACGTACGGGCAGGGGTGCTCTTTGTTCAGCTGGGACTTCGGTTGTTTCGGCAGCCCGTGCTGCTCGGCAAGACTGGACAGAGGGTCAGGCGGCGACCTGGATGGTGGGCTGTCGACTGATGCAGTAGACCGCCGCCGGGGGCAGGTTGAGCAGGGCGCTGCCGACACGGTGGGCCTGCAGGTTCAGGCGCTGCAGCAAGGCCGCCGGCAGCGGGCAACGCAAGCCGTAGGTGAATTGGTAAAAGGTGCCGCCAACGGCCAGTTGCCGGTCGAAGACGCCATGCACGATGGCGGCCACCTGCGCCGACGGCATCGAAAGCAGGGGCAGGCCGCTGACCACGGCGCACGCCCTTTCCTCACCAAACAGGGATTCGGTATGTCCCAGCTGCGCGGCGTCCATGCGCAGGATCGTGGTCTGCGGATAACGCCGGCTCAATGCCTCGGCGAAGTGGGGGTCGGCTTCGATCAGGGCGAGCCGGTGGGGCAGCACGCCGCGGGCCAGCAAGGCTCGGGTGAGAACCCCGGTACCCGGGCCGAGCTCGATCACCGGGTCGCCCAGCGTGCTGACATGCATAGTCATCAGGCGCGCCAGCGCGGGCCCTGATGGCGTCACTGCGCCAATGCTGCGCGGGTCGCGCAGCCAGGCGCGCAGAAAGTCCACGGTGTCGTTCCGGGACATGTCTTGGTTTTCGTCATCGAGCCAGGTGCCTCAAGTTAATCGATTCGGCTTAACAAAATGTTTCCGGTCTCGTTCCGAGGACTAGTGTCCGGCAACAGGCGCCATGTTCTTGCGAACGGGCACGTCGATATTGCACAGACCCACCTTGCCGGATGACACCTGGTAGAACGCATCGTGTCGGTGGCGTTGCGCGTCCAGCAGCGCGGCAAACGTGGCGCTGTCGGTGCGCAGTACTTCGATCGCGGGACGCTGTTTCGGCGGCAGCGCGGACGCCAGCCGCACCGACTTGATGATAATGCGCTGGCCCGGCTTGCTGTAAAAGCCCATCGGGCCGTCGCCGCGCGGCAGGCCGGACAGCAACGGCATGCCTTCGAGTACGCGCCCGGCGATGGCCAGGTTGCGGTCCAGCCGGCGTGGCGCCTGGCCGATCACCGCATACAGTTCGCTGCCGCTCCCGGTCTCCGGGCCGATATCCCGAGCGACACCGACCACGCCGTAGCAATGGGTGATCCATTCCTGTCCGCTGGCCGGATCACGCGCCACCGGGAAGCC
>JBBQQL010000212.1:0-5934 GCA_038215995.1 Lysobacterales bacterium | reverse complement strand
GATCGCGCCCGGTGCGATCACATTGGCGGTGATGCCGCGTTCGCCCAGCTCCCGAGCCAGGTAGCGGGTCAGCACCTCGACCCCGCCCTTCATCGACGCATAGGCCGACGAGCCCGGGAAACTGAAGCGCGCCAGCCCGCTCGAGATATTGACGATGCGACCGCCGTCGGCCAGCAGCGGCAGCAGTTTCTGGGTGAGGAAGAACGGCGCCTTCAGATGCTCGGCCACCATCTGGTCGAACTGCGCCTCGGTGGTTTCGGCAAACGGCGCATGCAGGCCGCTGCCAGCGTTGTTGACCAGGTAGTTGAAGTGGCTGCGCTGCCAGTGGCTGCTCAGTACCTCGCGCACCTGTCCGGCGAAGGCGTCGAAGCCGGTGCTCTTGCCCACATCCAGCGACAAGGCGATCGCCTTGCGGCCCAGCTTTTCGATGTCAGCGACCACGGCCTCGGCCGCATCCTTGCTGTGCACGTAGGTAAGGATCACATCGCTGCCCTGCTCGGCCAGCTTCAGCGCGGTGTTCTTGCCGAGCCCGCGGCTGCCGCCGGTGATCAGCGCAATCGGGTGGGTGACGTCGTTCATGGATGGTTCCTCTGCGGTGGAAAGGGATGGCCTGAGCCACCGAGCCACCTTATTGGATGCCATGGGATGGATAAATTACCCATTCATGATTTATATGTTCGCTTTATCCGAACAATCACCAGCGAGGCACCGCCCCATGAAATCGCTCGATGCGATGCAGATCTTCCTGCGAGTGGCCGAACTGGCCAGCTTTACCCGCGCCGCCGACAGCCTGGGCATTCCCAAGGCCACCGCCTCCACCGCCGTGCAGCAACTGGAAACCTCACTCGGCACGCGGCTGCTGCACCGGACCACGCGCAAGGTGCAGATGACCCAGGACGGCCTGGCTTTCTACGAGCGCGCCCGCGATCTGCTGGCCGATGTCGACGAAGTGCAGTCGATGTTCCAGCGCGGCGAAAAATCACTGCGCGGGCGCCTGCGGGTGGATATGTCCAGCGGCGTGGCCCTGCACTTCATCATCGAACGACTGCCGGAATTTCTCGACGCCCATCCGCTGATCGAGCTGGAACTCAGCAGCACCGACCGGCTGGTGGATCTGGTTCGCGAAGGCTTCGATTGCGTGGTGCGCGTGGGCACGCTGGGCGACAGCAGCCTGATCGCGCGACCACTGGGCGCGTTCCGCATCATCAACTGCGCCAGTGCCGGCTACATCGAACAACACGGCATGCCGCAATCGCTGGACGATCTGAAAAACCACCGCCTGATCCACTACGTCTCCACCCTGGGCAGCCGCTCGCCCGGCTGGGAATACCCCGATGGCAACGGCTACGCCTCACTGCCGATGGCCGGCGTACTCACCGTCAACAGCAGCGAAGCCTACCGCGCCGCCTGCGTCGCCGGCCTGGGCCTGATCCAGGCACCCGCCGCCGGCCTGCAACCGCTGATCGAGCGGGGCGTGCTGGTGGAAGTGCTGCCCGACCATCCCGCCGAACCGATGCCGGTGTCCCTGCTCTACGCCCACCGCCGTCACCTGCCCAAGCGCGCGCAGGAATTCATGAACTGGATGGCGCAGACGCTGGCGCCGTATCTGGATCAGCCGGCGGGAGGTGGCTGATGGATCGGCTGATCTGGCGACGATGCCGCTGTCCAACATCCGCCAGCATCTGCAACAAGGGCATGCCTTTGGCCACACCATGATCGAAAGACCCTGGCCTGCGGCTGCTCACAAAATATTCGCAGGCGGCGACTGTCGCGGATCGGCCAGGAGCTGACGTTGGTCTATTCAACCCGACTGCCGCAAAGCAGGCGGTCTCGAGCATTGCCTTGGTGGGATGGGCATCCAGCTCGTGCAGTCGTGCGGAGGAGCTCGCGAAACGTGGCAAAGCGGCAGTTGTCATCCGCGCGATCAGGATCAAAACAACGAAAGCAGCGGACGTGCACGTGGTTGCGCAGCAGGTGCTATGGCGCTGGTGCGACGATGGTCAAATGCCAGGCTCAACGAACTCATCCAACAGACACGAAAACCCAGTCCGGCGCTCCTCGATCAGATGATTGCGGCAGCATGAAAACGTGGGGAAACCTCAGATTCCGTCCCAGTTTCCTCGTTTCGCGCGGTTTCGCAGAGCCTCACTTTTCGCTTACTGCTACTGCTGGAAAAGTCTCAGCAACGTCGCTGCCGGCGATGCCGCCCCGATCTTGCGATTGACTTTGGCTGCGTCAATGACCTCGACTAACTCGTTGTACTTGTCGGCCTGTCTGTTATCCAGATTGATCATATTCATGCTCCAGCGCCCGAAGGTTCTGAACTTGGCCGGTTCGTTATGGATCACGCGCGCATTTTTATGCCGCAGGTCTTTTTCAATCTTGTGGTAGAGGCTGTCCAGCGTTTGCGCCGGGCCCTCGAGAATCTGCAGGAACCAGCCGCCGTTGTAGAACAGGCTGCCGGTGACATCGAGCGGATGATTGTTCATTTTGGCGATGTTTTGAATGGATTCGAGATCAGCGCGCGACATCTTACTTACGGCTTCACTGAGGTAGACAAGTTGGTTTATTGACATTGATCAGCCTGACCTTGGGGAATTTCGTTGAGCCGTGCGGCAGCAGTCAGCTCGGAGAGGAAAAAAATACTTATCGACTCCTTAGTCGTTGGTTCGGGCGGAGAGCACAGGATGCTTTATTGATGACGTCGGATCCCGCCTCGGCACACTGCCATCACACCGTTATCGGTCGATACCCTGGAGACTTTAGCGTAAGCGATAATTGAGCGGAGTCCTTTCGTATCGCGCCACGGTGAGGACAAACCTCAGGGACGGAGGCTGATGTTTCTTCACGAACTTTGTGGCTCGATCGGCGACTTCGGCGTTGATTGCGGGAATAGTGCGCGCATGATGCGGTCATTCCTCCCAAAACCCCTCGCAGCGTGTCGGACTAACCTCCTAGCCGCAGGGGCCGGGCCGACCAGAACCGGTCATTCAAAAAGCCGTAGGTTCAGACCTGCCAACCTCTTGAAGACGTCCTCGTTGTCAGGGTAGGCTCCCACGATATGTGACGGATCAGGTCGTGCGTTTCCGGGGCTATCTGAGCTTGCCCCGGCTCACGGACTTGCCGGGCATGGCGACGGCATGGATGCCGGAGGTAGAGCAACGCAGGAGCAGTTACCGAATGCCCGGCAAGCGCCAAGTGAGGTGGCCTCTCTTTACTCCGGGCATCCTGCCCTGCGCCCTTCGGGCCAGCTTCGCTGTTCGCGCTGCTCCTGCAGCGCAGTGGGCCACCTTGCTCTGTGACCGAGGTGTCCGAGGTGTCCGAGGTGTCCGAGGTGTCCGAGCGAGAGCATCGCGCACAGGGTGCGCTCCTACAGGGCTGCGGCGAGACAGTTTTCCTTTGCCATGTCGGAGTCCGCTGCAGATCCTGCTGCAGGCCAATTTGGATCGCGCCACGCAACCAGATCGAACCAAACCTGACACCCCAATCAATGCGACGCCGCTTCTCCCACCCGCGCATTCACCGCCCGCACCGCCCCCACAAATCCCCCAAACGGAATATCCGTGATCCCCACCAACCCGATATGGCTGTTCTCGCCATCGAGCAAGCGCCCGGTGACCGGCTGGTCGGTGTACTCGAACCAGTGGGCGCCGACGATATCGCCGCTGGCCGCGGCGGCGGCGATGAACCGGGCATAGGCTTCGCCGCGCTGCGCTTCGTTGGCGACGGAAATCACGCCCTTGCCGAACGGGCCGCGGTCGTCGGAGCCGAAGTGGAATTCGCTGATCAGCACCGGCTTGTCCAGCGCATGCATCGCGGTGGCGTCGAAGCCGTGCTGTGGCAGGTCGGCGTAGACGTTGAAGCTGACCACGTCGCAGACCTGCGCGCAGGCGGCGACGGCTTCGGGCGTGTTGACCGCGAAGCGGCCGCCGAGGAACAGGTGGTGCGGGTCCTGGCGGTGGATCGCCTCGGCCACGGTGCGGAAATAGGTGTCGGCGTAGAGGCGCAGCCAGGCGCTGTAGTCGCGCGCGATCGCCGGGTGGGCTTCGTCCGGCGCGGGTGCATGGAAGCCGGTGGCCTCGAGCGCGTCCCATGAACTCAGCGCGATACCCCACGCGGTGCCCAGGGTTTCCGGCGCCACGTATTGTTTCTTCAGCATCGCGATAAAGGCCTGCTTGGCCGGGCTGGTGGCCTCACCCGCGAGCGTACCCAGCGCCAGCCCCCATCGCCCCTGCGGACCGCTGCCGGCCCACGCCAGTTCGTTGTCGGCGAAGTAGCCGAGCAGCCAGGGATCGTCGCGCACGCCGGCACTGGCCTTGGCCACCGCCTGCTCGGTGGCCTGCACGAAGCGCGGGTCGAACGGATCGGGCATGCGGCCCCAGTAGTCGTAGCCGCTGGAGACGTTGGCGTAATCGCCGGCGATATTGATCGAGCGCGTATACGGCAAACGATGCGCCTGACCCAGCGCAGCATCACTCCAGTTGCCAATGGTGTTGAAGCCCCAGGCCTGCAGGCGATCCAGCGTGCGAGTGCGCCAGGCGGCGAGCCAGTTGCTGCCGTCGACGCGATACAGGTTGGCCGCATAGAAGTCGAACCAGCGGCCATGGTTGTCGCCGATGCCCGTGCTGGCCGCGCGATCCGGGCGGCGGCTGTCGCTGCTGCCGTAGAACGCGGCCCATTGCCCGCTGTCCGGCGGCAGGTCGCGGAACATGAACTTGCGCCCTTCCACATAGCTGCGTCCGCCATCGGGCACCACCGCATTCACTCCCAGCGAGAAGAAGGCATGGCCGTCGGGTGTGACCAGCTGCCAGCGGCCATCCAGTTTCTGCGTATGGAACCAGCCGCTCTTGCTCAGGCCACGGACGTCCAGACGTCCGCCGTAGACATCGAGTCCGCTCTGCGACTGGGCTGCCGGCGCCGCTTTCACGGCCGCCTGCAGGGCCGCATCGGTGGCGATCTTCTCGGGCCAGCTGGCGCGGGTGAACTGGCCATAGCGATCGACGATGTCGGCATAGGCGTCATGCAGTGTCGTCGTGCCCGGCGCGGTCTCCACGCGACCGAACAGCAGGGACTGCTCCGCTTGCGGTGCCGGCACTTCCAGCCGGATCGCGCTGACCTGGTGCAGATCGAGCTGGCCTTGCACCGTGGTTGCCAGCAGGGTCGGCTTGCCGTGTTCGTCGAACGGCATCGGCGGCCCAACCTGCATGCCCTGCGCCCGCGGCGAGGTGGCCTGCAGCGGAATCACCAGGGTCTGCGCCGGCCCGGCGGGAACACCCACGATGGCCTGCAGCTGCTGGCCTTTGCCCGCGCCGTCGATCTCGACATGCAGGGTCACCGCCCACGGCATCGCGTTCTGTACGCGCAGGCGCAGCTCGCCCTGGCTGGACCAATCCCATGCACCGATGGCGGGGGTCAGCACGATCTGCGGATGCGCCGAGGGATCGAACGCGTAGCGCTGCTGCGCTGCGCCATCACCGGCATGCTCGACCGCACCGACACGGCGGACGTGGTCGAGACTGACACCCGCGGCCGTCGGCGAAGCGGCCAGATCCGGCAGACCCGGCACCGCCGCCTGACAACCGCCCAACACGCCCAGACACAACCAGATCAGCAGATGACGTTTCATCGACGCACTACCAGCGAAAAGTGACCGCCATTATGCCGACGCCATAGGTGAATGAAGGTTACGTCGAATGGCGGCGAGACCAATACTGCCAGGCCGCATACACCGGCACGCCCAGCGCGATGATCAGCAGGCTCATGCCGGCGTCGCGCGGGGTATGAATCGCGGTGGCCACGATCACCCCCAGCACCGTCGTCACGAACAGGATCGGCAACAGCGGATACAGCGGCACCCGGTACGGCGACGGCTCGTCGCGGAAGTGGCTGCGATACCAGAACAGCGTGGCGATGCCGAACGCATGCGCCAGCCAC
>JBBQQL010000211.1:0-6022 GCA_038215995.1 Lysobacterales bacterium | reverse complement strand
TCGACCAGCAGCTTGCGCATGGCCTTGACCATGCCTTCGGGGCCGGACAGATAGTAGATCGGCTTGTTCAAGTCCGGCACATGCTTTCTCACCATCTCCGCGGTGACCAGCCCGTGCTCGCCCTTCCAGTCGGCGGTCGGTTCGTCGACGGTCATGATGTAGGTGAAGTTTGGATTGTCGCGAGCCAACTGCTCGAAGTCGCTGCGGAACGGCAACAGTGCCGGCGTGCGGCTGGCATGCAGCAGCGTGATCTTGTGGCTCGTCTTGTCGTGGGTAGCCTGCGCGATCATGCTGCGTACCGGCGTCACGCCGATGCCGCCGATGATGAAGACCGCTGGCGTGGATTCGGTCTTGTGCATGGTGAAGTCGCCGTATGGCGCGTCGAGCTTGACCTCGGTGCCGATCGGCAAATCCTTTAATACACGTTTGAAGGCGGTGTCGCGCATCCGCGTCGCCGCAACCAGGTTCGGTTCGAACGGAGCCTGCACCAGCGAAAAGCCGCGGACGTTGCCTTCCGCGTCGGTCTCCGGGGGATCGATCAGGGTGTAGTCGGCAAACTGCCCGGCGCGAAATTCAAAGCCTTCCGGCTTGGAAAAGTGAAAGGCCATGGTGCCCTCGGCGACTATTTCCTTCTTGAGCAACTTGACGTTTACCAGCATGACGCATCTCTCCTTTGTAACCACCGGGCAGGATGCGCGCCGCGCGGTGCAAAAGCTGTGAAGCGATCATCGCCACGGCCGGAGCCGCGGCGCAGATCACTGCAACGCTTCCTCACTTTCCGTTCTGAGCGACCTCATCACCCAGCAGTTGCCGCAGCATGTAAGGCAAGATGCCGCCATGCCGGTAATAGGCAGCCTCCACCGGCGTGTCGATGCGCACGATCGCGTCAAACGTAGTCACCTTGCCGAGCGCATCAGTGGTCTTGACGCTTACGACAGGCGCGGGCGCCTCACTGCCGGCCAGGCCGAGGATCTCGAAGGTCTCCTCACCGGTCAAACCCAGCGTGTCCGCACTTTCGCCATCCTTGTACTGCAACGGCAGTACACCCATGCCGATCAGATTGGACCGATGGATGCGCTCGTAGGACCGCGCGATCACCGCGCGCGCGCCCTGCAGCGCGGTGCCTTTCGCCGCCCAGTCGCGGGAAGAGCCCGAGCCGTATTCCTTGCCGGCCAGGATCACCAGCGGCGTACCGGCCGCAATGTAGTTGACCGAGGCATCGAAGATCGTGCTGACCGGACCACCTTCCTGGGTGAAATCGCGGGTAAAGCCGCCCTCGGTGCCCGGCGCGAGCTCGTTGCGCAGGCGGATGTTGGCAAACGTGCCGCGAATCATCACCTCGTGATTGCCGCGGCGCGAGCCGTAGGAATTGAAATCCTTGCGCTCCACGCCGTGCGCGGTGAGGTACTTGCCCGCGGGCGAGTCGAGCTTGATCGCCCCAGCCGGACTGATGTGGTCGGTGGTCACTGAGTCGCCCAGTTCGGCCAGCACCCGCGCACCCTTGATGTCGGTCAGCGGCGCTGGCTCGCGGCCCACGCCGTCGAAGTACGGCGGCTGGCGCACGTAGGTAGAATCGGCAACACACTTGAACGCATTTCCCTCAGGCACGTCCAGACCACGCCAGTTGTCGTCGCCGGCGAACACGCTGGCATACCCCTTGGCGAACATGTCGGCTTGCAGGCAGCGGTCGATCACATCCTGGATTTCGTGCGCCGAAGGCCAGATGTCGCGCAGATAGACCGGCTTGCCGTCGCTGCCAGTACCGAGCGATTCCTTGAGCAGGTTGGTGTGCATCGTGCCCGCCAACGCATAGGCCACCACCAGCAGCGGCGACGCCAGGAAGTTCATCTGCGTCTGGGGATGGATGCGGCCCTCGAAATTGCGGTTGCCCGAGAGCACGGAACAAACGTTGAGGTCGTTTTCGGCCACGGCCGCGGCGACTTCCGGAATCAGCGGGCCGGAGTTGCCGATGCAGGTGGTACACCCGTAACCGACCAGGTTGAAACCGAGCTTGTTCAAATAGGGCGTAAGCCCGGCACGATCGTAGTAATCGGTAACCACGCGCGAACCCGGCGCCAGCGAGGTCTTCACCCACGGTTTGCGGATCAGGCCTTTTTCGACTGCACGTTTGGCCAGCAGGCCGGCCCCGATCATCACCAGCGGATTGGAGGTGTTGGTGCACGAGGTGATGGCGGCAATCACCACGTGTCCGTTGTCCAGTGTGGCGCTGGCGCCGTCGGCCATGGTCACCTCCACCGGTGCGTGCGGCCAGTCGCGCCGGATGTCGCTGTGGCCGGGAACGTGGGGCGCATCATTGGCGCTGCCCTTCACGCTCGACACCGGGTCGCTGGTGGGAAACGATTCGTCGATGGCCTCGTCCAGGCCTCCCAGGATCGCCTTCTCGTAGGGCTGACCCACGAGCAGCGCGCCGACGGCATCGGGCGCAATCCGGACCGGGATGCGGTCCTGCGGGCGTTTGGGACCGGCAATGGATGGCTCCAGCGTGCCCAGGTCCAGTTCGATGGTCTGTGAATATTCGGCCTCGTGCGCCGGGTCATGCCACAGACCTTGCTCCTTGGCATAAACCTCGACCAGACGTACCTGATGCTCGGGGCGGCCGGTCAGGCGCAAGTAGGCAAGGGTTTCGTCGTCTACGGGAAAGATCGCGCAGGTGGCGCCGTATTCCGGGCTCATATTGCCCAGCGTAGCGCGGTTGGCCAGCGGTATCTGGGCCACGCCCGGCCCGTAGAAGTCGACAAACTTGCCAACCACACCGGTACGCCGCAGCAGCTCGGTCACGGTGAGCACCAAGTCGGTGGCGGTGGTTCCGGGCGGGAACGCGCCGGTCAGCTTGATGCCGACCACCTGCGGGATCAGCATGCTCATCGGCTGCCCGAGCATGGCTGCTTCGGCCTCGATACCGCCGACGCCCCAGCCCAGCACGCCCAGCCCGTTGACCATCGGCGTGTGCGAGTCGGTCCCCACCAGCGTATCCGGATAGGCCAACATGCCGTGCGGCCCCTCGCGCGTGAACACCACGCGCGCCAGGTACTCCAGGTTGACCTGGTGGCAGATACCGGTGTCCGGGGGCACCACTTTGAAGTTGGCGAACGCGTGTTGAGCCCAGCGCAACACCTGGTAACGCTCGACGTTGCGCTGGAACTCAAGCGCGGCGTTGCTCGCAAACGCATCGGCCTGGCCGAATACGTCGACGATCACCGAATGATCGATCACCAGTTCACCGGGAATCAGCGGATTGATGCGCCGTGGATCGCCGCCCAGGCCAATGATCGCGTCGCGCATGGCCACCAGATCCACCACGCACGGAACACCGGTGAAATCCTGCATCAGCACACGTGCTGGCGTGAACTGGATTTCACGTTGCTGCGTGGCCTGCGGCTGCCAGTTCGCCAACGACTGGATCTGCTCGGCGGTGACCAGATGGCCGTCCTCATTGCGCAGCAGATTCTCCAGCAAAACCTTCAGGCTATACGGCAGTCGGTGCGCGGTCTTGACGCGATCGAGCCGATGAATGTGATAGGTCGTTTGATCCACCACGAGGGTGTCGTGCGTGCCAAAGCTGTCGGTCGTCATGTGAGGGTCCTCCACAAGCGTGCCAGAACGTCATCGATGCGGCGCCCGATTACCGGCGGCGAGCATAACGACTGCCATCCAAACGCGAGGTTCGCGGATGAAATCGCCAATTGCCACCAGCATAAGGTAGATAGCTTCGATGATCGCGAAAAGCAGCGTCGGCACTGATGGACGTGGGGGCATTGAAAAGTGCTGGTAATTGAACGCTTGATTCGCGATGATCGGCGCATGGGCTGCGCTCAATCGGTACAGCATCGCGTCGCCAACCCGTTACATGCCATGGACGAAAATTCAGCCGATACTCCCGCGTCCGCGTCCGAGTCCGGGCCAGTGCCCGGGTCCACGCCAGCACCCGAGGCGCAGCCGGGCACGGGGAAACAAGAACGCGCCACGTCGCAAGGCGATGGTCTCGATCCGACCCGTTACGGCGATTGGGAAAAGAATGGGCGCTGCATCGATTTTTGAGGGCGCTTGCATGCGCGGCACGGAGGCTTCGCGTCGGGCGATGGGCGCGATGCATGCCGCGACACAGCACAATCGCAGACAGTGGCTCTGCGCGCGGGCCGAATTTGGCGCGCAATGATCGGAAACTCGAACATGCCCCATATCCGACCGCTGTCCCCGCACCTCGAAATCTACCGCAGGCGCGTCAACATGCTGCAGTCGATACTGCACCGGTTGACCGGCCTGTTTCTGTGCCTGGGCACTCTGCTGGTGGCGTGGGGGCTGATCGCCGCGGCGACCGGCGAGGACGCTTGGCTCGTGTTTGCGGCTTTCTGGCGCAGCTGGTTTGGCATGTTGCTGCTGGTCGGGTGGACGTGGTCGCTGCTTTTCCACTTTTGCAACGGCATCCAGCATTTGATTCGCGATATGGGAATGAACTTTGGCCCGCCAACGCGCGAGCGCGCGCACAACCCCGTCTACTGGTCGACCGGCTGGATCGTGATTGGCGTGAGCGTGGCGTTGACCGCGCTGGTGTGGGTCCTGCTGATCTTGCGCATGGGTGGGGGCTCACTATGAGCGCCTATCCGGGTCAGGATTCTCTGCGCACACCGCTGAAAATCGCACGCAGGTTGGGCGCCTCCAAATCCGGCGTGCATCACTGGTGGCTGCAACGGGTCACCGCCATCGCGCTGATTCCGCTGTCGATCTGGTTCCTGTTCCTGATGGGTGATCTGGTCCACGCCAGTTACCCGATGGTGCTGGGCACTATCGCGCAGTCGGTACACGCGGTCTTGCTAATCGTGCTGGACGTGTGCCTGTTCTGGCATGGCGCGCTTGGTCTGCAGGTCGTCATCGAAGACTACGTGCACACGCGTTGGCTGGAGCTTACGCTGCAGATCGCGTTGCGTTTTGGCGCCATCCTGGGGGCGCTGGCCAGTGTGCTGGCGGTACTCGCGATCTGGTTGCGCGGCGGCGCGCCATACTGAGATCCAACGCTCGAAAGGGGCTCCATGTCTGCGCAAAGCTACAAGGTCCAAACGCATCTGTACGACGTGGTGGTGGTCGGCGCCGGTGGCGCAGGACTGCGCGCCACGATGGGGCTGGCTGCCAAGGGCTTGTCTGCTGCGTGCGTGACCAAGGTGTTTCCCACGCGTTCGCACACCGTCGCGGCGCAAGGCGGCATCGCCGCAGCGCTGGGCAACATGGGCGAGGACCACTGGCGCTACCACTTCTACGACACCGTGAAGGGCGGCGACTGGCTGGGCGACCAGGATGCGATCGAGTACATGTGCCGCGAGGCGATTCCGGCGGTCATCGAACTGGAACATTTCGGCGTACCGTTCTCGCGCACCGACGACGGCAAGATCTACCAGCGCCCGTTCGGCGGCATGACGATCCGCTACGGCGAAGGTATCGCGCAGCGCAGTTGCGCCGCGGCCGACCGCACTGGCCACGCCATCCTGCACACGCTGTACACGCAGGCGCTCAAGCACGACGCCAAGTTCTTCATCGAGTACTTCGTGACCGACCTGGTGAAAAACCCGGCTGACGGTCGCATCGTGGGCGTGCTGGCGATTGACCTGAACGAAGGCAGCGTGCATTTTTTCCGCGGCCACGCGATCGTGCTGGCCACCGGCGGTTACGGACGCGCGTACTTTTCCTGCACCTCAGCGCACACCTGCACCGGTGACGGCGGCGGCCTCGCCCTGCGCGCCGGCCTGGCACTGCAGGACCTGGAGTTCGTGCAGTTCCACCCGACCGGCATCTATGGTTCGGGTTGCCTGATCACAGAGGGCGTGCGCGGCGAAGGCGGTTTCCTCACCAACGCCAAGGGTGAGCGCTTCATGGAGCGTTACGCACCAAACACCAAGGACCTGGCTTCGCGTGACGTGGTCAGCCGCGCGATGACCATGGAAATCCGCGAAGGACGCGGTGTCGGCGAGCACAAGGACCACATCCACCTGGATCTGACCCACCTCAATCC
>JBBQQL010000210.1:0-6041 GCA_038215995.1 Lysobacterales bacterium | reverse complement strand
CCCTGCTTGAGATCGAGCTGCTGCTCGTTGGAGCGGTCCCGCTCGGCACGCCAGCGTCGACGCATGCTGCTGACCTCGGCCAGCACCGTGGCGGGCTCCCGCGGCACCGCTAGAATGCGCCGCCGCACCTCGGCCAGCTCACGGCTCAGCGCGCCATCACCGGCCACCGGGCGGGCCCGCAGCAAGGCCTGGTGTTCCCACGTCCATGCACGACTCTGCTGATACGCAATAAATGCATCGAGGCTGCTGACCAGCAAACCCTTGGAGCCATCCGGGCGCAGCCGGGTATCCACCTCATACATCCGCCCGGCGCGGGTCAGTACGGTCAACCAGTTCATCACGCGCTGGGCCAGCCGCTGGTACCAGCGAGCGCCTTCCAGCGGGCGCTGGCCATCGCTCATCGCCTGGGCACGGCGCCCGTCGTAGACAAACACCAGATCCAGGTCGGACGCGAAGCCCAGCTCCTCACCACCGAGGCTGCCGTAACCCAGCACGGCGAAGCCCGAACCATCTCCGGGCAGACGCCCGTGCTGGGCGACCAGCACGCGCTCGGCCAAGGCCAGCACGGCGCCCACCACTGATTCAGCCAGCGCCGCCAGTCGACGCGAGGTGGTCACCGCGTCGACGCGGGCGTCGTTGAACGCCAGCCCAAGCCGGAACGCCGTGGAGGCACGGAACTCGTTGATCCGCTCCAGTTCCGCCTCCGCCTCACGCTCCTCCAGCGTGCCCAGCACACGCGCAATCTCGGCGGCAATATCGGCGCGCTTGAACGGCAGTTGGTCAATCCGTGGATCGAGCACGTCGTCCAGCAACAGCGGCTGCGCAATCACGCGCTCCGCCAGAAAGGCACTGTCGGCAAACAGCCGGACCAGTCGCCGGCGTGCGGGCGGCTGCTCTTCCAGCAGGGCGAGGTAGGACGAGCGCCGCGCCACCGCCTGCATCAACCGGCACAGACGCAGCAGGCTGGCCACCGGCGCACTGGTGGCACGGGCCGCACTGAACAGCTGCGGCAGCAGGCGATCGAGCCGTTCGTGCGAGCGCGCCGACATGGCACGTACCTGCGACGACTGGGGAAGTTTCAGCAAGGCGTCGGCCAACTCGACACCCGGCACGAAACCGGAAGCCTCCAGGCTGCCTGCCTCGAGCGTTTCATCGCAGGCCATCTGCCACAACCGCGCATCGGCCGCCGGCACGCTGGCCGCCTGGCCGCCCTGCGGCATCAGCACGGCGGCGAACTCTTCGCTGACGATCGCTCGCTGGGTGGCCAGCGCGCCATGCAGAGCTTCCCAGTCGGGATAGTCCAGGCTGAGCGCGATGCGCTCCCTGCTCAGCGCATCGGCAGGGATGTCGTGGGTCTGCGCGTCGCGCAACATCTGCACCCGGTTCTCGACCCGGCGCAGCAGCACATAGGCCTCCCGCAACAGGCTTGCGCGGGAGGCGGGAATATGGCCACGCGCCTCGCACGCCGTGAGCGCCGGCAACAAGCCTCGCACACGCAGACTCGGCTCACGGCCGCCACGAATCAGCTGCACCAGCTGCACCACGAACTCGATTTCGCGGATGCCACCGGGACCGAGCTTGAGGTTGTCGGCCAGGTCCTTGCGGGCCACCTCGGCGTCGATCAGCGCTTTCATCTCGCGCAGGCCGGCGAAGGCGGTGTAATCGAGATATTTGCGGTAGACAAAGGGCCGCAGCAGTTCCTGCAGCTGCTTGCTGGCGGCCTGGTCACCGGCGACCGGGCGCGCCTTGATCCAGGCGTAGCGTTCCCAGTCGCGGCCTTCGCTCTGGTAGTACTGCTCCATGGCAGCGAAGGACAGCGCCAGCCGGCCAGCGTTGCCAAACGGACGCAGCCGCATGTCCACGCGGGCGCAGATGCCATCCATGGTGGTCTCGTGCAACAGCCGCACCAGCTCGCGCCCGAGCCGCACGAAGTACTCGCTGTTGTCCAGCGGCCGCGGGCCATCGGTCTGGCCGGCTTGCGGATAAGCGAACACCAGGTCGATATCCGAGGAAAAATTCAACTCGCTGCCACCAAGCTTGCCGAAGCCGATCACCAGCAGACGCTGCAGCTCACCCTCCTCGCTGCGGCTGTGCCCGTAGCGGACGGCCAGGGCGCGCTCGGACCAGGCCAGCGCCACCGCGAGCAAGGATTCATACAGGGCACTGGTGGCGGAAAGTGTCTCGGGCAACTCATCCAGCCCGTTCACATCCCGAAACACCAGCCGCAGCGCTTCGGCATGCCGAAAGCGACGCAGCTGTGCCATGCATTCCGCTTCGTCGTCGGACAACTTCAGCGCCTCGGCCCGGCTGCTCGCGTCGCTACCGGAACGTAACCGCTGCAACCCTTCCGGTGCCAGCAGCTGCGGCTGGCGACTCCATACGTCGAACGCGAAATCGCTGGCCAGCAAGGTGCGCCGGATCCGCTCGGCCACCCCGGCGTCATCGTGCAGCGGCACGCCTGCGGCACGGCAACGCGCCATCAACTCGCCATAACGTTCGTCAATCAGCGCACGCAGCGCGGGGGATTCATTCCAGGCCATGCGGCCATTGTGCCGTAGTGGCTGTCGGCTGCCGACCCTCGGGTAGTTACTGCCGCCCGTGCACCGTCCGCTCCCCCGCGCGTTGAACATGCGTGGCCCAAGCCCGAGACTGTCGTTCCGGTGCCTAGTTGCCATTCATCTGGGCCTCATTACAGTGTCAGGTCGATACCATGACAGCGAGCGCAGTACTGGCATGCCCTTGAATTTACTCAATTCGCATTCATCCTGGCGGGCTCCTGCGCTGCGCATCGTCCTGCTGCTTTTGCTGGCGCTGGCGTTTGTGCTGCTGACCAGCCTGATCGACGGTGGCATGGGCGTGACTCCGCTGCGGCTGCTCGACCAGGCGCGGTTTCCGCTGGCCAACGCGCTACCCGGCCTGCTGCTGGCGGGCGTGTTGTTGATGCTGAGCCGTCGTGCGCTGCTTTCGTTCGCGCTCGCCTTTCTGGCGCAAGGGCTGGTCTACGGCGTCAACCTGCTGAAGGTGGCGAACCTGGGCACGCCGCTGATGCCTGACGATTTCCGCATGCTCGGTCAGTTGCGCAAGGGCGGCATGCATGTATTGGTCGGCTACCTGCCGCATAGTCCCTGGCCTTATCTGGGTATGCTCGTCGCGCTGGCGCTGGTGGTTGCGGCATGGCGGCTTGAGCCGCCGTTGTTCTCGCACCGCACGGGAGGCAAACGGCTGCTCGCCGGTGCCTTGATGGGCGCGGCGCTGGTCAGCATGCTGGCCGGGCTGTCGGCATGGGGGAAGATCTACAACGCACGGGTGCTGTGGCTGGAGCCGTGGTCGGCCGTGATCACCTCAAATCGCTCCGGCCTGATCAGCTCGCTGATGCTGTTCCACCTGCAGTACGGTGGCAAACAGCACAAGCCCGACCACAAGGTCGCCGCCCAGCTGATTGCGTTGTCCGAACCGGCGCTGCTGCAGTCGATGCAGGTACCCGATGCCAGCGGAGAGCTGCCCGATATCGTGGTGGTGCAGAGCGAGTCGCTGTTTGACCCGCGCATCATGCGCGGGCTGGAGGACAGCAACTTCACCCCCAACCTGAACCGGCTGGCAGCGCACGGCATCAGCGGAAAATTGCACGTACCGACCTTTGGCGGCGGCACCATCCGCACCGAATTCGAGGTGCTGACCGGGCTGTCGCTGCGTTATTTCGACAACCTGCAATTTCCCTATCTGCAGATGAGCCACGAGGCCATGCCCAGCCTGGTGCGCACGTTGAGCGCGCACGGCTATGCCACCACAGCGCTGCACGGCAACGACCCCTCGTTCTGGAACCGCACTGCGGCATTCAAGTCACTGGGTTTTGACCGCTTCGTGTCGCAATCCTCATTCCCGGCCAACGCCGCAATGGACGGCAAGTACATGGCTGACAGCGCCATGACCGACGAGATCATGACCCAGCTGAAGGACAACGGCCCGCCCCAGTTCATCTTCGCCATCAGCATCGAAGCGCACGGTCCGTACGACGTGGAGCCGAGCCAGATCGCCGAACGCGACGCCATCGCCGTGCCTGCCGGCGTAACCGGCCAGGACAAGCTGGAGCTGCAGAATTACCTCTATCACATCGGTCACGCCGACGCCGAGCTCGGCCGACTGGTCAAATGGCTTGGCCAGCGCAAACGCCCCAGCCTGATGCTGTTTTATGGCGATCACCTGCCCGCACTCAGCAGCACCTACGCCACGACCGGTTTCGTCAACGGAGGCGACATGCTGAGTCAGGCCGGCACCTGGCTGCTGGTCGATCCTCAGCACCTGGGCAAGCCGGTTCACCTCGACACGGCGGCATGGCTGCTGCCTGGAAAATTGCTGGCGCAGATAGGTATTCATAACGACCCGTACTTCGCGCTGACCGAACTGGTGGGGCAGCCATTGGCGGCACTCACCGAAGCGCCCGGCGCCCCGCCGCCCACGGAGGGCAGTGATCAGCAGCGGCTGGACCAGGCGATGGCCAGCGTCGACCAGCTACGCATGAGTGGCAAGCTGGACAAATTCTTTCCCAAGCCGCAACCAGCGACTGCCGTAGCGCAGGACGTGCCGCCGCATGCACCATCCAGAGCGACAGCGCTGCCCTGAGCGTTGCCCGCATCCTCCTGCGGCATCATCGAGGCACCACGCACGGAAAAAGAAAAACCCCGCCGAGGCGGGGTTTTTCGTGGAGCACACTTCGAGCAGCGGGATTTAGAAGTCCATACCACCCATGCCGCCCATACCACCCATGCCGCCGCCACCGCCGCCATGGCCGTGACCTTCGTCCTTCTTCGGCAGCTCGGCAACGATCGCCTCGGTGGTGATCGCCAGACCGGCCACCGATGCCGCGTGCTGCAGCGCCGAGCGGGTCACCTTGGTCGGATCCAGGATACCCATGGCCACCATGTCGCCATACTCACCGGTAGCCGCGTTGTAGCCGAAATTGCCCTTGCCTTCCTTCACGCGCTGGACGACGACGGACGCCTCTTCACCGGCGTTGGAGACGATCGCGCGCAACGGCGACTCCAGCGCGCGACGGGTGATCGCGATGCCCAGGTCCTGATCAGTGTTGTCACCCTTCAGACCCTCGACCGCCTTCAATGCACGGATCAGCGCCACGCCACCGCCGGGAACCACACCTTCTTCAACGGCTGCGCGCGTCGCGTGCAGGGCGTCTTCGACGCGGGCCTTCTTTTCCTTCATTTCGATCTCGGTGCCGGCACCGACCTTGATCACCGCCACACCGCCAGCCAGCTTGGCCACGCGCTCCTGCAGCTTCTCACGGTCATAGTCGGACGAGGTCTCTTCGATCTGCGCCTTGATCTGACCGATGCGCGACTGGATCTTCTCCGCTTCGCCGGCACCGTCGATGATGGTGGTGTTTTCCTTGGTGATGACGATGCGCTTGGCACGACCCAGATCATTGATCGTGGTCTTCTCCAGCGACAGGCCCACTTCCTCGGACACGACCTGACCGTTGGTCAGCACCGCGATGTCTTCCAGGATCGCCTTGCGACGATCGCCGAAGCCCGGCGCCTTGACGGCAGCAACCTTGACGATGCCGCGGATGGTGTTGACCACCAGGGTAGCCAGCGCCTCGCCTTCGACTTCCTCGGCGACAATCAGCAGCGGCTTGCCGGCCTTGGCCACGGCTTCCAGCACCGGCAGCAGCTCACGCACGTTCGACACTTTCTTGTCGTGGATCAGGATGTACGGGTCGTCCAGCTCAACCTGCTGCGAAGCCTGGTTGTTGATGAAGTACGGCGACAGGTAGCCGCGATCGAACTGCATGCCTTCGACCACGTCGAGCTCGTTCTCGAGACCCGAACCCTCTTCGACCGTGATCACGCCTTCCTTGCCGACTTTCTTCATCGCGGTAGCGATGATGTCGCCGATGTTGGTATCGGAGTTGGCCGAGATCGTACCGACCTGGGCGATTTCCTTGTCGTTCGCGGTCGGGTTGGACAGCTTCTTCAGCTCGCCGACGGCGGCGGCCACGGCCTTGTCGATGCCGCGCTTCAGATCCA
>JBBQQL010000209.1:0-6072 GCA_038215995.1 Lysobacterales bacterium | reverse complement strand
GGGAATGGTGGCTCCGCCCGTCAATGCGGCGGCGGTGCCGGTGGTATCCAGAATGGTGTTGAGCTGCGCCTTGGTGCGCTGGCCGACGATGCCTGCACCGATGGCAAATTGATCATTCACCTTGAAGCCGGCGGAGAGGCTGATCGCGATTGACTGCACGCTGGTCTTGGTGCCGAAATAGCGGCCCTGCCACGTGGGGTTGTATTCGCTGACCAGGCCGTAGGGCACTGTGAGGCTTCCGCCAACGGTGAGGCGGTCGTTGATGGGGGCGGCGAATGCCATGTTGGGAAACGGTACGAACTTGCCGAAGCCATTCGGGTTGTTGCCGCTGACAGCGTTGCCCTGCGAATCCTTGAACTGGCCCTCAAACTGGGCGCTGGGGCGAATGCCGGTAGCCGTAACCTGCAAGACCGGGCCGGTGAAGTACGCCATGGCTGCCGGGTTGTTGTAGACCGCGGTGGGGTCATTGGCGAACAGTGAGCCACCAGCGTTGGCGCGCGCCCAGCCGGCGGCGTTGTCCGTGGGCAGCTGGAACGAGCCAGCTTCGGCGCGCATGGGTACCGTCAGGGCCGCCGCTACGGCCAGGGCGAGGCTGGCGGGGGCGGCAAGTTGGATCAGGCGTTTTGAATAGTGTCGGTTCACGTAGGTTCTCCTGTGAAAAAGTCCGTGTTGGATGCCCATGGTATTGGGCGATTGCTTTCGCGCGGACTGAAGGGCGGGTATGGGGCCGGCGTTGCCGGAATTCGGTAACGGCTGGTATTTACTTCTTTTAGGAGGCCAGCCTCCCTTCCTTGATCCATTGTGGAGCGGAGGATTCGCCGGCGGTGTGCGTGGTATCTGCTGCACGACCGGTTCGTGCCGTAGACCTGTCGAGTTCCAGCAGTTGTTCGATCACCTTGACCTGGGCCGGCGTACCAAAGGGGGCGGTGAGAATGGGGGACAGCAGAGAGATGAGGCGAGCAAGCAACTCGGCATCGTTGATCGTCTCGCCCTTGTTGATGCTGCTGATCAACTCCTGCATGTCCTCGCCGGCCAGCATGCCGGAGAGCGCCTTCAGCGCGAAATGAAGTCGCAGACCGAGTTCCTGGCGTGGCAGCGCCGGCAGCGCGCGGGAAAAGGCCTCGAAGAATCGGCCGGAAATAGGGCGATAGTGATCTTGCAGGTAGCTTCGGATAAACAGCGACGGGTCGCTGTAGACACGACCCAGCAGGCGCATGAAGGCTGGGCCGGAGGTATTGCCATGGCTCAGCCTAAAAGCGGGGATGAAGAGCATGCCGAGTACGGCGGCAGCGCCTAGTCCATCCGGGTGCTTCTGTTCACAGGCGCTCAGCAATTGCAGACGGTCGTGATTGAGCGGATCCAGACGTTGCGAAAGCAACTCCTGCATCAGGGCTTCCTTGCTGCCGAAGTGATAATTCACCGCGGCCAGATTGGCGCCGGCTCGCGTCGTGATGTGACGCAGCGACATGGCCTCATAACCGCCTTCGATAAATAGCCACTCGGTAGCTTCGAGTAACCGCTTGCGGGTGTCGCCATGGCCGGTACGCTGCGTCTTGTTCAAAAATTTGCCCTGTAGCGTGCGGTACTTCGGTGCCGACGCGTGCTTCAAATTGCGGATTGAAACGTGTGTATGAACGCTACTGCCGGGTGTGCGGCTGGGCAAGCTGCAGCGCAAGATATGTGAAATCGATGTTCAATCGAGGCAGTGGCTTGCCACTTTTTCGAGCACGAATCGTTACATGGCGGGCGCTGGCGGAGGTTTCTGGGCGCTGCCTCCCAAACAAAAGGACCGGAATGCTCCGGCCCTTTTGTTGCACTGCAGTGCAAGTGATCGGTCAGATCAACCGGTGAATCGGTCAACTGGCCTTCTTTTTCGCCAGGCGCAGCCATGTATCCACCACGGTGTCGGGGTTCAACGACAGCGATTCGATGCCCTGTTCCATCAACCATTCGGCGAGGTCTGGGTGGTCAGATGGTCCCTGTCCACAGATACCGATGTATTTGCCTTTGGCGCGTGCGGTGCTGATCGCCATGGCGAGCAACTTCTTGACTGCGGGGTCACGTTCGTCGAACAGGTTGGCGACGATGCTTGAATCGCGATCAAGTCCCAGCGTCAACTGGGTGAGATCGTTCGAGCCGATGGAGAAGCCATCGAAGATATCCAGGAACTCATCGGCGAGCAGGGCGTTGGAAGGCACCTCGCACATCATGATGACCTTGAGCTCGTGTTCGCCCTGCTTGAGGCCGTTCTTTGCGAGTACTTCGATCACCTTGCGCCCTTCACCCACGGTGCGCACGAAGGGAATCATGACCCACACGTTGCTCAAGCCCATCACCTCGCGCACCCGCTTCACCGCTTGGCACTCCAGTGCGAATGCCTCGGCGAAGCTCGGGTCGACGTAGCGGCTGGCGCCGCGGAAGCCGATCATCGGGTTTTCCTCATGCGGCTCGTAGCGTGCGCCACCGAGCAGGCCGGCGTATTCGTTTGATTTGAAATCGGAAAGGCGCACGATGACCGGCTTCGGGTAGACCGAGGCTGCGATGGTCGAGATGCCTTCAACCAGCCGGTCGATGTAAAAGCTGACCGGGTCGGCGTAGCCGGCGATGCGCTCGTCGATCTTTTCCTTGATCTCGGCATCCTGCTTGGCATATTCCAGCAGTGCCTTGGGATGAACGCCGATATGGCTGGCGATGATCATTTCCAGGCGGGCCAGGCCGATGCCGGCGTTGGGCAGCATGCCGAAGTCGAACGCGCGCTCGGGATTGGCGACGTTCATCATGATTTTCAGCGGTGCCTCGGGCATGTCACCCAGGTCAGCGGTGACGCGCTCAAACTTCAGGATGCCCGCATAGATGGTGCCGGTGTCGCCTTCAGCGCATGACACCGTGACCTCGGCGCCATCGGGGATCAGATCCAGCGCGTTGCCGGTGCCGACCACGGCCGGCACGCCCAGTTCGCGCGCGATGATCGCCGCGTGGCAGGTGCGGCCGCCGCGGTTGGTGACAATGGCAGAGGCGCGCTTCATCACCGGCTCCCAGTCGGGATCGGTCATGTCGGCGATCAGCACATCGCCCGGCTGTACCTTGCTCATGTCACTCAGGGAGCGAATCACGCGCGCCCTGCCTGCTCCGATCTTCTGGCCGATCGAGCGGCCTTCAGCCAGCACCTTGCCTTTTTCCTGAAGGTGGAAGCGCTCCAGCTGGGTGGTCTGTGAACGCGACTTCACCGTCTCCGGCCGCGCCTGCACGATGTAGATCTTTCCGGTGTGACCATCTTTCGCCCACTCGATATCCATCGGGCGGTCGTAGTGCTTCTCGATGATCAGTGACTGGCGTGCCAGTTCCTGCACATCATCGTCGTTGATGCAGAAGCGATTGCGCATCTCGACCGGGGTATCTTCCGTTTTTACCCGCTCGCCGGGGGCGCTGGAATAGACCATGCGCAGTTGTTTGGCGCCGAGGTTGCGGCGCAGGACGGCTGGCTTGCCCTCGCGCAGAGTGGGCTTGAACACATAGAACTCGTCGGGATTGACCGCGCCTTGCACGACCATTTCGCCCAGGCCGTACGAGCCGGTGACGAACACCACGTCGCGGAAGCCCGATTCGGTGTCCAGCGTGAACAGCACGCCCGAGGCGCCTACGTCCGAACGCACCATCAACTGCACGCCCGCGGAGAGGAACACGTCTTCGTGCTTGAAGCCCTGGTGCACGCGGTAGGCGATGGCGCGATCGTTGTAGAGCGAAGCGAAGACCTCCTTGACCTTGATCAGCACATCGTCGATGCCGGCCACGTTGAGGAAGGTTTCCTGCTGACCGGCGAAAGAGGCATCCGGCAGATCCTCCGCAGTAGCCGAGGAGCGTACGGCAACGGCAATGTCGTCGGCTCCGGCGTCCTTGCACAGCTTGATGTAAGCCGCGCGGATCGCCTGTTCGAGTTCGTCGGGCAGGGCGGTATCGACGATCCAGTTGCGGATTTCCTTGCCGGCGGCGACCAAGGCCTCGACATCGTCGACATCCAGCGAGCTCAGGCGATCCTGGATGCGCTTGGCCAGGCCGCTTCGCTCCAGGTAGTGCTGGAACGCCTCCGCCGTGGTCGCAAAGCCACCGGGGACGGACACGCCGAGTTTGGCGAGGCTGCCAATCATTTCTCCAAGCGAGGCATTCTTGCCGCCAACCTTGCCCAGGTCGGTCATGCGCAGTTGGTCGAGCCAAAGCACCAGGTCGTTCAAGGGTGTCTCCTCGGTAAGCACAAAAGGTAGCGGAAGGGATGTCGCGTGCCGTCGGGAACAGGCGGCAAAGAACTGGTATTGTCCGCTGCCGATGGTGCGAAGCACAAGAAGACCACTGCAGGCCGCAGTCATTCCAACCGCATACCAGTCAGCTCGCGCTCAATCGGCGACAGTATTTTGTGCATGAGTTAAGGTGCAGGCATCGGCATTTGGGCGAGCAGGATTTTCCATGCAGCGAACGGTTTTTTTCATCTCCGACTCCACTGGTATTACCGCAGAGACGATCGGCAACAGCATCCTGGCGCAGTTCGAGGGCGTGCAGTTCGAGAAGCATCGACTGCCCTTCATCGATAGCGCGCAGAAGGCTGAGGTGGCCGCGTTGCGCATCAAGACCCACTACGCGAAATCGGGTCAGCGACCGATTGTGGTCAATACCCTGGCCGAGCGAGCGTTGTGCGACATCGTCGCCGGCAGTGGCGCGTTGATGCTGGACGTGTTCGCTCCCTTCATCGGGCCGCTGGAGGACGAACTGCAGACGCGGCGCTCCGGCGCGGTCAATCGCTCGCATGGACTGGTGAATTTCGAGAAGTATGAAGAGCGCATCAATGCAACCAACTACGCGCTCTCGCATGATGACGGTCTCGATGTGAACTACGCTGACGCCGATCTGATCTTGGTCGGTGTGTCGCGTTCGGGCAAGACGCCGACCTGCCTCTATATGGCCTTGCATTACGGTGTCAGTGCCGCCAACTATCCGTTGACCGAGGAAGACCTCGAAAAGCTCGAATTGCCTGTGCGTCTGCGGCCCTACAGGGATCGTCTGTTTGGTTTGACGATCGATGCGACCCGACTGGCCCAGATTCGGGAGCAACGCCGATCGGGCAGCCGCTATGCCACCATCAAGCAATGCCGCTGGGAGCTGGAGCAGGCTGACCGGTTGATGCGCCAGTCGGGTATTCCCAGTCTCAACACCACGCATGTGTCGATTGAGGAAATTGCCAGCAAGATATTCGACCGCTTCGGCATCGAGCGGACCCTGTTCTGATTCTGTACCGGAGTTTTCGCGTTCGACATGAGTGCCGTACTGGATGATCGCAGCAGCCTGTTGCCGGGACGATTCGAGTTCCTGATGGGCTTGTATGCGGAAAACTATCATCGGCTGACGCGGTTGTTCGTGCCGCAGCAGCTGCCGCCGGGTCGTTTTGTCTCAGCGGTCGACGACGGCCTGGATGTGCATCTGCATGTGCAGCAGTGCCACCCCTACACGTTGGAGCTTGAGCTCACCTACGATTTCGTCGATGTGCGCACGGGTGAGCGTGCACCTTCGGCACAATTGCGCATGTACACCGACGCACATGTGGCCGAGGCGCAGCATTGCCATCCCGGACGCCACATGTGGCAGGTGCTGGGGCCTTTTCCCCCGGCATCGAGCGTGTTTCAGCATCGCCTGCGCATGAACAGCTTTCTTTGTCGCTGGCTGGAGTACCTGGCCGAGCAGGGTCACTCCACGAATACGCTGACGCCTCTCGCTTGAGGGCGGCTCGATGGAGCGGGGCTCGAGGGCGAGTCGGCGAATCACAGGCAACAAAAAGCCCGCATTGCGGGCTTTTTGTTTGAATAGTGGCGGAGTGGACGGGACTCGAACCCGCGACCTCCGGCGTGACAGGCCAGCATTCTAACCAACTGAACTACCACTCCGCATTTTGCAACATCTTCCAGCTTTTGCGAGCCAACTTGGCGTCCCCACGGGGATTCGAACCCCGGTCGCCACCGTGAAAGGGTGATGTCCTAGGCCTCTAGACGATGGGGACAATTCAAATTGGTGGAGCCAGGCGGGATCGAA
>JBBQQL010000208.1:0-6163 GCA_038215995.1 Lysobacterales bacterium | reverse complement strand
GAACTGAACAATGCTCTCCGCCGAAGGTCTCCAGAAAAGTTTCAAGGCGCGCAAGGTCGTGCGTGATTTCGGGTTTTCAATCCGCGAAGGTGAAGTAGTGGGCCTGCTGGGCCCCAACGGCGCCGGCAAGACCACCTGTTTCTACATGGTGGTAGGCCTGGTGGAAGCCGACGCGGGCAGCATCAAGCTCGACAAGCAGGACATCACGGCATTGCCGATGCACTCCCGCGCCAAGCTGGGTATCGGCTACCTGCCACAGGAAGCCTCGGTGTTCCGCCGACTCAGCGTGTCCGACAACATCATGGCGGTGCTGGAGCTGCGCAAAGGGCTGAACGCGCAGCAGCGCGCCAGCGAGCTGGAAGCCCTGCTGGATGAGCTCAAGATCGGGCACATCGCAACCCAGAAGGGCATCAGCCTGTCCGGTGGCGAACGACGCCGGGTGGAGATCGCCCGTGCACTGGCAGCACAGCCCAGATACATGCTGCTGGATGAGCCTTTTGCCGGCGTCGACCCGATCTCGGTCGGTGAAATCCAGCGCATCGTGCGCCACCTCAAGGAACGCGGGATCGGCGTCCTGATCACCGATCACAACGTGCGCGAGACTCTGGGCATCTGCGATCGCGCTTATATCCTGAACGAGGGTGAGGTGCTTTCGCGCGGTACGCCTGCGCATATCCTGGCCGACGAGAAGGTGCGCGAGGTCTACCTGGGCCGCGAATTTCGCCTCTGATCCGTTGCCCCACGGCGATTTGGTGAGGTTTACCTGCCAAGGCTATGGCTGCATCCTCAGCCACGCGCTAGGATGGATCCACGTCCCTTCGACCTGGTTGGTATGAAACCTGCACTTCAGTTTCGCCTGCACCAGCAGCTGACCCTGACGCCTCAATTGCAGCAGGCGATTCGTCTGTTGCAACTGTCGCAGCTGGAGCTGGAAGCCGAGCTGCGGCAAATCGCCGAAGGCAATCCGCTGCTGGAGTTCACCGAGGAAGCGGAAGACGGCGAAACCGCCGACGAGGCCACCACGGAAGACGAGTACCCGACGGTCGAGACGGTGGTCGCGCCCAGCAAGAGCAGCGACGGCGAAAGCGAAGAGACCAGCGACTGGACTGATTCTGGCGGTGCCGCCGAATCGCCGATCGACTTCTCCAGCAGCAGCGTGAGCAGCAGCAGCGCCTCGCGCGGCGACGATGAGTTCGAGCCGCAAAACGCGGCCCCGGAAACCCTGCAGCAACATCTGCTGTGGCAGCTCAACCTGGCACCTTTCAACGCTCGCGAACGCATCATCGCCACCGTCCTGATTGATGCACTCAACCCTGCCGGCTATCTGACCGAAGGTCTGGAAGCGGTGCTCGGCGCGCTGCCCGCTGGCCTCCATGCCAGCATCGAGGAAATCGAAGCGGTTCGTCACCAGCTGCAGTGTTTTGACCCGACCGGCGTAGGCAGCATCGACCTGCGCGACTGCCTCAGCGTGCAACTGCAGCAGTTCGCCGCGGATACGCCGCATCGGGATCTGGCTCTGCGCATCGTCGACAGCGAACTGGAGCTGCTGGCCCGCAACGATATTGCACGACTGGCGCGGCGCCTGCGCGCCGACGAGAACGATGTCACTGACGCGGCGGTATTGATCCGCAGTCTCGATCCACGCCCCGGCGCCGCACTCGACACCACACCCGTCGAATATGTGGCGCCGGATGTCTACGCGATTCGCGACGGCAGCCGCTGGCGGGTCAGCCTCAACCCTGATTCGCAACCCAAGCTTGGCCTCAACCAGCACTACTGCGGCCTGATCGCCAAGGCCCGGGGCGAAGATGCCAGCTGGATGCGCGGGCAGCTGCAGGAAGCGCGCTGGCTGATCAAGAGCCTGGAATCGCGCGCCGAAACCCTGCTCAAGGTGGCCGATGCCATCGTGCGACGCCAAAGCGCCTTTCTCGACTACGGCCCGGAGGCGATGCACCCGCTGGTCCTGCGCGAGGTGGCCGAAGAGGTCGGCATGCACGAGTCCACCATCTCGCGCGTCACCACGCGCAAGTACATGCACACGCCGCGCGGCACATTCGAACTCAAGTATTTTTTCTCCAGCGGCGTCTCCACCGAGGACGGCGGCAGCGCATCGGCCACGGCGATCCAGGCGATGCTGCGCAAGCTGATCGATGCCGAAGACTGTCGCAAGCCTCTTTCCGACCTGGCCATTGCCGAGGAACTCAAACGCAAGGGCATCCAGGTTGCCCGTCGCACCGTGGCCAAGTATCGGGAGGGCCTGCGGATTCCCACATCCAGTGAACGCCAGCGCGCCAGTTGATCACCATCCACCTGCCGCGGGAACTTGATTGCCTTCGAGGCGTTCTCATATCAGAAGCGAATGATTGACGATCGGGCAGCACCGCAACGGTGTCGGCCGATCCACCCCGCCGCCACAAGCGGCAAGCACCACCAAGGAGGCGCACTATGCAATTCCAACTCAGCGGCCAGCATTTCGAAGTCACCCAGGCCCTGCGCGATCACGCCACCGCCAAGATCGAACGCCTTACGCGTCTCGACGACAAGCTGATAAGTCTGGTCGTCGTGCTGTCCGTCGACAAGCTCCAGCAATTCGCCGAAGGCACCCTGTGCGTATGCGGCACCAAACTGCACGCCGAGGCGGCCGAAGCGGACATGTACGTGTCGATCGACATCGTCTTCGACAAATTGGTCAGCCAGTTGCGAAAACATCGTGAAAAGATCAGCGACAAGCATCAGCAGGAAGTGCGGGAAGCCCGCCTCTACGGCTGATTTTTGTCCCACAGCCCGCCCGCTCGGGGCGGGCTGATCCTGCATCGGAACATCCGTTTCTTCCAAACTGGCACAATGGTCATGTTGCCGCAGCAGCCCTTCCGGGCCAACCAGGCGGCGCAAGGACCTCAGCTTGGACCGTATCAGCGCACGACAACTTTTTGATGGCGTCCATGAACGCATGGGGCTGCGCTGGTTATCCGGCATGCGCGGCGAATCGCGCGTGCTCGAGCCTGGCGCCACCCAATCACGCAGGCCATCGCTGATTGGCTACCTCAATGTCATCTATCCCAACAAGATCCAGATCATCGGCTCGGAGGAACTGAACTTCCTTGACGGCCTTGATTCTCGCCAGCGCTGGGAAGTGATGCACAAGGTTGCCGCTTACCAGCCGGTGGCCCTGATCGTCACCAAGGACCAGACGGTTCCGAGCGACCTGCGCGAGGTGGCGGAGGAAACCAATACGCCGCTGTGGATCAGCCCCAAGCGCGGCCACGAGTTGCTCACCTATCTGCAGTATCACCTCGCGCGCACGCTGGCGGCCAAGACCACCTTGCACGGCGTGTTCCTCGAGGTGTTTTCGATCGGCGTGCTGATTACCGGTGAAGCTGGCTCGGGCAAGAGCGAGTTGGCGCTGGAGCTGATCAGCCGTGGTCACCGACTGGTCGCCGACGATGCCACCGAATTCACCTTGATCGCGCCGGACGTCATTGACGGCACCTGCCCGGACCTGCTGCAGGACCTGCTGGAAGTGCGCGGCCTGGGCGTGCTCAACGTACGAGAGATGTTCGGCCACATGTCGGTCAAGACATCCAAGTACCTGCGTCTGGTGGTGCACCTGAAACCCCTGCGTGACGGCGAAGAAACCGGCGCACTGACCCGACTGACCGGTGACATCGGTCATCGACAGATCCTCGACGTGGCGGTACCGATGATTACCATCCCGGTTGCATCAGGCCGCAATATCGCGGTGCTGGTTGAGGCCGCCGTGCGCAGTCACGCACTCAAGAGCAAGGGCATCGACCCGGCACAGACCTTCATTGACCGGCAGGCGCATCAACTGCGCCGGTTGCCCCCATGGTGATCGCATGAGCGAGCAAAAGACTTCCTCCATCAACCCGCTTGTCGATCCCGGCGATATCCACCTGATCGTGCTCACCGGCCTGTCTGGCGGCGGCAAGACGGTGGCCTTGCGGGCACTGGAAGATCTGGAATTTTACTGCGTCGACAATCTGCCCTCGGCACTGCTGCCGCAGCTCGTCAACGCGGTGATCAAGAGTGGCAGTGGCAAGCGGCATCGCCGCATCGCCGTCGGCGTGGACGTGCGCAACCGCGGCGCGGATTTCCAGCACATGCCGGTGGTGCTTTCGGAATTGGCGGCGGCCGGCGTCCAGGTACACCTTATTTTCCTTGATTGCCGCGACGAGGTGTTGATCAAGCGCTACTCCGAAACCCGGCGACGCCATCCGCTGGCAGCCCAAGGCCTGTCGCTGGCCGATGCGATCGTCGAGGAACGCAAGCTGCTGCGCCCGTTGATCGCCATTGCCGACAAGGTGATCGATTCCAGCGAATTGAACGTGCACCAGTTGCGGCGGCTGGTCGCCACCGGTTATGCCCAGGCGACCGAGGGACTGACCCTGATGTTCCAGTCGTTCGCCTTCCGTCGCGGACTGCCGCTGGATGCCGACTTCGTGTTCGATGCACGCTGCCTGCCAAACCCGCACTGGAAGCCGCACCTGCGCCCACTCTCCGGCAAGGATGCGCCGGTACGCGAGTTCCTGGACGGCGAGCCCGTGGTGGGCGAATACTTCTCCGACACCGCGCAATGGCTCGATCGCTGGTTGCCCCGCTTCGAACAGGACGACCGCAGTTATCTGACCATTTCGGTCGGCTGCACCGGGGGCCGGCACCGCTCGGTTTACCTGGTGGAGAAACTCGCCGCGCACTACCGCGATCAGCGGCAGGGCGTGCTCACCTTCCACCGCGAGCTGGAGTGATGATCATGTCTTCTCCCAAGCCAGGCAGCAGGACATGACGGTCGGTGTACTCCTCATGACCCACGAGGCCGTCGGCAAGGCGCTGATTTCCGCTGCCCATCACGTCATGCCCAAATTGCCGATGCAGGTGGATGCGGTGGAAGTGCCGCCGCAAGCCGACACCGACGTGATGCGCAGCTTGACCGCCCGTCATGCGCGCGAACTTGATCAGGGTGATGGTGTCTTGATTCTTGCCGATCTGTACGGCGCCACGCCTTGCAACATCGGCCTGTCGCTAGGCACGCTGGGCATACATTTTCGCTGCGTGTCGGGCCTCAACCTGCCGATGTTGCTGCGCGTACTCAACTATGCGGAAAAACCACTGGATGAACTGGCCGAAATCGCGGCCAGCGGTGGCCGCGGGGGAATTTTCATCGACCATGCCTGACTTTAATCATGCTTGAACAAGAAATCGTGGTTTCCAACAAACTCGGCCTGCACGCGCGTGCATCCGCCAAACTGGTGCAACTGGTGCAAGGCTTCAAATCCACCGTCTGGCTGATCAGCAAGGGTCGCGAAGTCAATGCACAGAGCATCATGGGGGTGATGATGCTGGCAGCCGGCATCGGCACCTCGCTGACGATCCGCGCCGAGGGGCCGGACGAGGAGTCGGCGCTGAGCGCCGTGGCAGAACTGTTTGAGCGCAAGTTCGACGAAGGAGCATAAGGATGACGCAGGGAACAGGGAACAGGAAACAGGGAACGGGAAAGGCGTCGCGACTGCCACGCTGGCCGGGCGCTGTTGTTCCCCGTTCCCTGTTCCCCGTTCCCTGCTCCTCGGGAGGTCCGCCATGAGGCAGGTACTCGCTGGCACGGTGGCCGCGCATGGCATGGCGCTGGGCCGAGCCCGGCTGGTACATCCCAGCCGCTATCCGGTCGACACGCGGCCATTGGCGGAAGAGGAAATCGACGGCGAACTGCACCGCCTGCATCACGCGCTTGATACGGCCAGGCTGGAGTTGCGCGAGTTGCGTGGACGACTGCACGGCGCGCTGGCGCGTGAGGTCAACGAGTTCATCGACGCACACACCCTGCTGCTGGATGACCCCGAATTGCTGCGTGGGCTGGACGATCTGGTGAGGATCGGTCATTACCGACCAGGCGCCGCGCTGCAGAAACAGCGTGACCGCCTGTGCGCCGTGTTCGAGGCGATGGATGACCCCTACCTGCGCAGCCGCAAGGAGGATGTCGAGCAGGTAATCAACCGGGTTATCTCGGCACTGCAACGGCAGACCAGTCCCGAGGAACGCAAACTGGCAGCGCGCGTCGGCGAGATCCTGATCGCCGACAGCGTGGCCCCTGCCGATATGGCGCAGCTCGCCGGCAACGGCCTGCTCGGCGTGGTCGGCAGTTCGGGCA
>JBBQQL010000207.1:0-6219 GCA_038215995.1 Lysobacterales bacterium | reverse complement strand
CGCCGCGCCGGCACGTGTTCGGCCACGAACACCCACGCGCCCGGCACCTCGCCACCCACCGCAATGCCCTGCACCACACGCAGCAGCAGCAACAGCAGCGGCGCCAGCATGCCGACCTGCGCATACACCGGCAGCAGGCCGATCGCCAGCGTCGGCAACGCCATCAGAAACACGCTGAGCATGAACATCTTCTTGCGCCCGCGGGTGTCGCCGTAGTGCGCCATCACGATGCCGCCCAGCGGACGGGCCAGATAACCGGCGGCGAAAATGCCGAACACCTGCAACTGCGCCAGCCACGGCGCCGTGGTGGGTGGAAAGAACAGATGGCTCAGCGGAATCGCGAAGAACACGAACACCACGAAGTCGTAGAACTCCAGCGCACCGCCGAGGGCAGACAAGGCGAGGGTCCGCGCGTCACGCCGACGCAGTCCGTCGACGGCAGGGCTGGCAGGAGTCGAGGCGATCATCGTCAGGGCAATCCCGGCTGTTTTCTGGCTCGCCACCTTACCCGAAAGCACCCCCTGATCCGCCAGAGGAGTCACCTGCCATGCACAAGCTTCCGATCTGTGCGCTGCGTCAAGGCTTGATCGCAAGAATCTGCCAGTATCCGTACGCCGTCGCATGGTCAAGGGGAGTCATGCGGCTTCAAGCGATGCCAGCAAGGCATCATCCAGAGTCGGCCTGCCTGCACCACGGGGTGGTAGTCGTTCCCGTTGCTGCACCTCGAGTCGGCTACCTGCGGCGCCATGCCGCCTGACAAGGGAGAGACGCACGTGCAACGGATCAAACGCAGCCTGTTGTTGCTTTCACTGACCATGGCTTGTTCCATGGCACACGCCACCGTCACCGGCGTGGCACTGGTTCACGGCACGGGTAACCAGACCAATGCCTACAGCGATTACTGGCAAGCCGATATGGTCGAGGGTGTCCGCAACGGGCTTGTCGATCGCAATAACCTGCTGGTCGTCAATTGCGATTTCACGCAGTACATGTGGGACAGCCGCGCCGCCGGCTGCCTCGCCAGCCAGCTCACCAGCTTCATCCAGACGCGTCATCTCGACCGGCTGATCGTGATCACCCATTCCAATGGTGGCAACGTCATGCGCTGGATCATGTCCAACCCGACCTGGGACGCGCGCTATCCCAACATCATCCAGCACCTGGTCAAGGTCGATGCGCTGGCACCATCGAGCGCTGGCACGCCACTGGCCGACGCGGTCATCGCCGGCAACGTGTTCGAGTCGGCGCTGGGCTGGCTGCTCGGTTACAAGAACGATGCCGTACGGCAACAGCAACTGGGCTGGATGGCCACCTACAACCAGCAATACCTGCTGGGTACGTCGGGCCGCCCGGCGCTGCCGACAGCCTTTCGCGACGTGGTCGGCACGGACGTGGTCTCGGGCCTGTTCAGTAGCCAGGCCTATTGCGGCGGCTACACCAGCAGCGTGGGTCTGGAGATCACCCAGAACTGGCTCAGCAGCTGTTCGGATGGCTTCATTGAATGCAGCAGCGCTTCGGCCGCAGGCACCGTGTGGTTCCGCGACACCCAGAAAACCGGGGGCAACGTGCTCAACCACAACCAAAGCCGGCGCGCCTGCTTTGGCCTGCCGTCCATTCTCGCCAACGACATCAAGGGATGACCGCCATGAAGCGAAGGATTCTTGCCAGCGCACTGTTGGCTGTGTGCGCCTCGACCACGGCATTCGCCGGCACGCTGGTGCTGTTGCCGGCGCAGTCCACCGACCTGGTGCCCACCACCCTGCTCGCCAACAACGCGGCCGCCGCGCCGCAGACCAGCCTGGCCGGCGCCCGTACACCACCGGTGCAGATGGAGCGCCAGCCGGTCAGCATCAGCTGGGCACTGCCACATGACAGGGCGATACAGAGCGTGACGCAACCGTTCGCCCGCAGCAGCCGCGAATACTGGATGGATGTCTCGGCCACCGAACTGCAACGCGGCGTACCACTGCCGTTGACCGCCCCCGGCGCCATCATCCGGCTCAGTCCCGGCGATCCGATCGGCGGCAAGCTGCAAACCAGCAAGGTCCGGCTGCAACTGGGCAGGCAGTCGATGACCCTGTCCCAAGCCACCAGCCAGTTGGCCGATGCAGCCTCGTTGCAGGCGGCCGGCATGGATGTACCGGCGTCATCGATGGTGATGAAACTCAGACCCGAGCTCGGCAGCGGCCTGGCCACGCTGCAGGCAGCCGACGCGAGCGGTCGCTACGTGATCCATGTATTCGAGCCGGAAAGCTCGCTGGAGGTGACTGCGCAGGCTGACCGCAACGCTCTGCTGCTGGGCGGCATCGTTCATGTGCAGGTAAACATGCACGATGCCGACAAGGATGCCCCGCTGGCCTCCGTCGGCGGTTTCCTCCGCGCGCCGGATGGCAGCACCAGCCTGCTCGACTACCGGCAGCAGCGCGATGGAAGTTTCACGGTGGACGCGCAGCCGCGGAATATCCCATCAGCGCTGGGCTTGTGGGAAGTACACACCTTCACGGCCGGCATCGATGCCAACGGCGATGAGGTACGTCGCGATACCACCACGGTATTCTCCGCCGCGACGCCCACCGCTCGCCTCAGCGGCATGGCCAAAACCTCGGCAGCGCCCGACCACGGCATCGACATCAGCGTAGGGGTAACAGCGCAGAGCCGCAGCCGGTTTGCGGTCTCGGCGGTGCTGTTCGGACGCGACGTCCACGGTGAGATGGTGCCCGCCGCATTCGCCCAGTCGGCCGCCGTGCTGCACAAGGGAGACAGCCAACTGGTGCTGCACTACGACCCGGCCAGCCTCAAGGGAGTCACTGCGCCCTACGAACTGCATGACCTGCGCCTGCAGGATCAGCCTGCACTGGGCCTGATCGAAAGACGCGCCCTGGCCATGCGCTTCGACACGCCGTAGCTCAGCCCTCGACCCACGCCGCCCGCGGCGTGGGTCGAATCTCAGGCGTCACGGCGCCGAAACGATCTCGTAAAGCTCGATTGGCAGGCCATCGGGGTCAGCGAAAAAGGTAAACCGGCCTTCGGTGTATTCGTCCACCCGAATCGGTTCACAGGCGACACCGCCCGCTTCCAGTTCGGCTACGGCTGCTGCTAGATCCGGCACCGCGAAAGCCAGATGTCGCAAACCCTGCGCCTCGGGCCGCGAGGGTCGCGGTGGTGGATCGGGAAACGAGAACAGCTCCAGCTGCACACCGGGCGACACCTGCAGATCCAGCTTCCAGGAATCGCGCTCGCGTCGGTACACCTCGTGAATGATCGGCAGCCCCAGCGTCTCGGTATAGAACGCCCGCGACCGCGCGTAGTCCGAGCAGATCAGCGCCACATGATGAATCGCCGTCAGACGCATGCGGCCTCAGCCTCGCGGCGGGCGGTTCTTGAACAACATGCTCACGCCCACCGCCACCAGCACCAGCGGCCACCAGGTCGAGAACAGTTCGCCCAGGTGCAGGTCGTAACCAAAGTTGCGCAGCAGGAACAGAATGCCGATCACGATCAGAATGATGCCGGAGGTGCTGCCTTTCATCGGGGATGCTCGCAAGCCAGGTGATGCTGCACTGTGCGCAGTACACCGGGGCGAGTCAATCCACGGCGAGCGTCCAGATCAGGCCTGGGCGAACGGAAACGCGAGCACGTCGGCGATGGCATCGGTGCCGGACAGGCACATGAGCAGTCGCTCGACCCCTAGCGCCACCCCGGCACAGTCAGGCATCGCATCGAGCACCTCGAGCAGGCGCTGATCGACCGGCACCTCGCGCAGCCCGCGCTGGCGGCGCACCTGGTTGTCGCGCTCGAAGCGCGCGCCCTGCTCCTGCGCGTCATTCAATTCGTGATAACCGTTGGCCAGCTCATACGGGCCCAGATAAAGCTCGAAGCGTTCGGCCAGCGGTGGCTCGCCCGGACGGATCTTGGCCAGCGCACACTGGCTGGCCGGGTAGTCATGGATCACCGTGATGCGATCGCGCGGAAACGCCGGCTGCAGACGATGGGTGATCAGCAGATCAAGCCAGTCGTCGCGCCCCAGATCGGCCGGGTTGATCGAGAACTCTGCCAGCGGGCCACGCAGCGCGTCGACCGAGGCATGCATGGGATCGATACCGAGCTCATCGAGAAAAATCTGCCGGTAGCTGGTGATCACCACTTCGGCGCGACGGTCGAGCATGGCCAGCGCCAGCTCGACCAGCTCGATCGTCTCGTGCATCAAGGCCCGATGGTCCCAGCCGACGCGATACCACTCCAGCATGCTGAACTCGGGATTGTGCCGCCCACCGGCCTCGCCGTTGCGAAACACCCGGCCCAGTTCGTAGCAATCGCCGATGCCGACAGCGAGCAGCCGCTTCAGCGGAAACTCCGGCGACGTGCGCAGCCAGCGCTCGCGTGCACCCGCATCGACATGGCCGTGAAAACCGGTGCTGAAACTCTCGATGTTCGGATCGGTGTTTGCCGCGGCCGAGAGGATCGGTGTTTCCACTTCCAGCACCTGGCGTTCGGCGAAGAAGGCGCGGATCAGCGCGTAAAGGCGCGCGCGCAACTGCAGTGATTCATGCAATGAGATGGCTGGCATCAGGCAGTCTCGTGCCCGGCCAGCAAGGCCTGCAGTTGCGCTTCGTCCCACACCGGCACGTCCAGTTCCTGCGCCTTGTCGAGCTTGGAGCCAGCCTCGGCGCCGGCCACCACCACGCTGGTCTTTTTCGACACTGAACCTGAAACCTTGGCACCGAGCGCCTCAAGCCTCGCCTTGGCTTCATCGCGGCTGAGCGAGACCAGGGTGCCGGTCAGCACGAAGGTCTGGCCAGCCAATGGCAGTTTTTCGACGGCAGCGGTCGCAGGGATCGCCTCGAACAGACGCTGCATCGCCGCCTCTGCTTCGCGCAGGCCAGCCAGGGCCGGCGGATCAGCCAGGAACACCTCCAGCCCGGACACCGCCGCCTGCGGTACGCCCGCCGTGGTCCAGTGCGTGGCGCCACCGGCAAGCAGACGATCCAGCGTGGGGAAGTGGTGGGCCAGCAACTTGCTGCTCTTGGGTCCCAGCTTGCTGACGTTGGCCAGGTCAAGCAACACGGCCAGATTCAGCCTCTCGCGCAGCAACGGCGATGGCGCCTTCTCGTCCTGGAACACGATGCCCGCGCCAAGCAGGTCGTCGACCACCCGCTGGTTGCCGTCCTGGGCAAAGAAGCCTGCGATCGAGGTGGCTACCTCGGCACCCACATCGGGCAGTACACGCAATACCGGCGCAGGCATGCTGCGTACAAAATCTAGCCGACCCAGCCAGGCGGCCAGCGTCTTGGCCGTGCTCTCGCCGATATGCATGATGCCCAGCGCAAACAGGAAGCGTGCCAGCGTGGTCTGCTTGCTGGCCTCGATGCCGGCCACCAGGTTCTCGGCCCACCGGGTCGCCACCTTGCCCGCTTTCACGGTTTCCGGGGTGGTGCCATCACGCTCGTCCAGCCGGCGCTTCATCTCCACCAGGTCTTCCACGCTCAGCCGGTACAGATCGGCTGGTGTGTGCACGATCTCCAGCTCCACCAGCGCCTCGGCGAAGCGTTCGCCCAGGCCCTCGATATCCATCGCCCGGCGCGAGGCGAAATGGATCAGCGCCTCCTTGCGTTGGGCGGCGCAGATCAGCCCACCCGAGCAGCGCCAGGCTGCCGCACCGTCGTCGCGGATCAGGGCCGAAGCGCAGACCGGGCAATGCGTGGGCATCGACCACGGCTGCGCGTCTGCGGGGCGTTCGCTCTCGATCACCCGCACCACTTCGGGAATCACGTCGCCGGCGCGGCGCACGATCACGGTGTCGCCAATGCGCACGTCCAGCCGCGCGATCTGGTCCGCGTTGTGCAGGGTCGCGTAGGTGACGGTAACCCCGGCGACCTGCACCGGCTCCATCCGTGCGCGCGGCGTGGCGGCACCGGTACGACCAATCTGGATCTCGATATCGAGAAGTTTCGTGGTCTGCTCCTGCGCCGGGAATTTGTGCGCAATTGCCCAGCGCGGCGCGCGCGAGACGAAGCCCATCTCGCGCTGACCGGCGTAGTCGTCCAGCTTGTAGACCACGCCGTCGATGTCGTAGGGCAAGGCGTCGCGTTTGTCGCCGATGCGCCGAAAATAGGCGATCAGGCCATCGAAGCCCTGCGCCACATCCACCTCGGGCGAGACCGGAAAACCCCACTCGCGCAGTTGCTGCAAAGTGGCCGAATGGGTTGCCGGCAGCTCGCC
>JBBQQL010000206.1:0-6280 GCA_038215995.1 Lysobacterales bacterium | reverse complement strand
CGCATCGGTGGCGATCGTGGCGCCGGCCGCGGTGTAATCCGCGTCGGTGATGCCCGCGCCGATACCGGCGCCGGCCTGCACCATCACCTGGTGACCGTTGTGCACCAGTTCCTGCACGGAGGAGGGAACGAGGCCCACGCGATATTCGTGGTTCTTGATTTCTTTCGGCACACCGATACGCATGGCTGATCTCGCTCTAGTGGGAGGAAGTCTGGGCCGGCAGCTGGACGCCGCCGTGGCAGCAGTATGATCGGTGCCTTGAGCAATTTCTCGCCCATTTGGTGGCATCTACAGACCATCTGTAGAATGTTTCACCACATATCAACGCGTCCACTGGAATTTTATGCTGCGCACTGATTCAGGTCTCGACGAACGCGATCGCGCCATCCTCAAATTGCTGCAGCAGGACGGCCGGCTGACCAATATCGACCTTGCCCAGCAGATCAACCTCTCACCCTCCGCCTGCCTGCGCCGGGTGAAGCTGCTGGAAGAGCGCGGCCTGATCTCCCGCTACGTGATGCTGCTCGACGAAAAGGTCGCCGGCCTGGCCGGCACCGCCTTCGTGCTGGTCACCCTGGATCAGCAAGGCCGCGCCGCCCTCGACGCCTTCGAAGCAGATATTCAACGCCACCCGGAAGTCACCGAATGTTGCCTGCTCGCCGGCGCCGCCGACTACATGGTGCGCGTGGCCTACGCCAACTCCGCCGACTTCGAGCGCATCCACACCGACATCCTGACCCAGCTGCCGGGCGTGGTGCGCGTGCAATCCACGCTGGCGCTGCGCACGGTGAAGAAGACCACCGCGTTGCCGGTGTGAGTGGCTGGCCTCCTGCTTCAAGATGCCTGCCCGAACGGGACGGCGGCGCAAGGACGAGTTGCGTCAAAGGCGCCCCGTCGATGGGTGCCTGAATCGACTTCGGATGATTGGCCTGACCTTGAGGGCTCTGGTGTCATCGGGGCGAACAGCAAATTTGACTGACGGAGGTACCAGCTCACTTCTTGTAGTGATACCTGCACTGAGCGATCTGGATCACGGTGATCCTTTCAGGCCTGGTCTGACCCTTCGAAGGCTTGTCCATGTCAAAGAGACGGTAGACCAGGCGGTGCTCCAGGGTGATTCGTCGAGACCACCAGCCAGACCAATTGGCCCTCAGTGGCTCAGGGCTGCCCTTGCCCCTCCAGGGATCCTCCCGGATCTCCTTGATCAAGCCATTGATGGTTTCGACGATCTTCGGATTTTCCTGCTGCCAGTGGAGGTAGTCCTCCCATCCCTGGCTCATCCACCAAAGGTCATCCCTCTCCTTTTGCGTCGTCACTCAAGCTTTCCTTATCGGCTTGGCGTTTGCCTTGGCCCTGGCTGGAGCTTTGGATCCTGTCTCGTGCGTGGTCTTTCCGGAAACCAAACCCTCAACAAAGGACGGCATCTTGCCAGCAACCGGACGCACCTTCTGGCGCAAGCCAGGGCCTTGAAAGGCTTGTCTCTTGATCACGCCACCGCTCACATTCGCCCTCTCTGTTGACGGCCCAAGGATGCGTGCGCCAGCCGGCAGTGTGGCGTCTGCTTCTGCCATCGCAGCGTGGAGACGCTCGGCATTGACTTGGTTGCCCAACAGATAGAGGGTCTCCTGCAAGGAGTTGTAATCACTCAGGGACATGATCACCGCATCCTCGGAATCGCGGCGGGTAACAATGGTGACCTTGTGATCCGAGGCAACCGCATCGAGCACTCCTTTGAGATTGCTCCTGGCCTCGCTGAAGTTGATGGTGCGCATTAGAGATACCTTCCAACTAGTACGTGAATACGTACATGTTGAGTGTAAGGCATGTTCTGCGCATCGGACAGTTTTTGATCTGAACGCTTTCACCGCGCGGACGGCAATTGCACCAATCAGATGCATTGCCCATCATGGTGCAATGAACGCGATGGCATGGCGGGTGTGGGCGGAGCAGATGGCGACCGGGCTGGCCCTGGTCGATGCCGGCTTGTGCCTGCGCTGGATCAACCCGGCGCTGGCCGAGGCGCTGGCGTTGGGCCCGCGCAGTGCGATCGGGCTGCCGCTGGCAGCGTTGCTGACCAGGCCCGAGGGTCTGGAGCAGGCGGCGCGGGTGCTGACCGAGCAGCGCGCCCTGCAATGGCGGGGCGTGTCGCTGCTCGCCGGCAACGGGCGTGAGGTGTTGGCCGATATCGCGTTGCAGCCGTTCGAGGACGGTCTGCTGCTGGAGGTGCATGTGCTCACCGAGCCGGACGCGGCCGGCTCGCCGCTGTCGGCCACGCTGCGCGGCTTTGCGCATGAGGTAAAGAATCCGCTGGCCGGTTTGCGCGGCGCGGCGCAGTTGCTGCAGCGGCGGGTCGACAGCGACGACCTGCGCGGCCTGGCCGGGCTGATCATCGACGAGGCCGACCGGCTCGGCACGCTGGCCAACCGGCTGCTGCATCACGACGGCGCCGCCCGTCTGGCGCCGGTGAATATCCATGATCTGCTGGAACACCTCACCGATCTGCTGCTGGCCGAGCCCACGCCGCCGCGGCTGCGGCACGACTACGACCCCAGTGTTCCCGATCTGACCGCCGACGCCGATCGTCTGCAACAGGTGTTGCTCAATCTGGCGCGCAATGCGCTGGAGGCCGGTGCGGCAAGCTTGACCCTGCGCACGCGGGTCGAGCACGGCCTGCGTGTGGGCGAGCGGATGTTGCGCATGGCGTTGCGGGTGGACGTGCTGGACGACGGCCCCGGCGTGCCGGCCGAATTGCGCGACACGCTGTTCCAGCCGCTGGTATCCGGCCGCGCGGATGGCAGCGGCCTTGGCCTGGCGCTGTCGCGCGAGATCGCGCACGAACACGGTGGCGATCTGCGCTATGCCAGCCGACCCGGCGAGACCGTGTTCTCGCTGTACCTGCCGCTGGAGCGAAACGCATGACCGAGTGCAAACCATGACCGGCCCGAACATGAGCAAACACATCTGGGTGGTCGATGACGACCGCGGCGTCCGCCTGGTGCTGAGCGAAGCCTTGCGCGACGCCGGCCTGGCGGTGCGCGAATTCGGCGACGTGGCCAGCGTGCGCGAGGCCTTGCTGCAGGAGCGACCTGCCTTGCTGCTGACCGACGTGCGCATGCCCGGCGACAGCGGCCTGAGCCTGCTCACCGAGCTGCAGACGCAAGGCATTGGCCCGGTCATCGTGATGAGTGCCTACACCGACGTGGCCACTACCGCCGCGGCATATCGCGCCGGCGCGGTGGATTATCTGGCCAAGCCGTTCGACCTCGACCACGCGGTGGAGCTGGTGCAGCGGGCGCTGGCCGCGGTGGCGGCACCGACCGCGACTGCCGCCGACGCCGCCGTGCCCAGTCATGCCCTGCTCGGTGAGAGCGCGGCGATGCGCGAGGTATTCCGCCTGATTGGCCGCGTCGCAGCCAGCGACCTCAACGTGCTGATCACCGGCGAAACCGGCACCGGCAAGGAGCTGGTCGCGCGCGCCCTGCATGAGGAAAGCGCGCGTCGCGAGCGCCCGTTCGTGGCCTTGAACACCGCCGCGATTCCCAGCGAGCTGCTGGAAAGCGAGTTGTTCGGACACGAGGCCGGCGCCTTCACCGGGGCCACCCGCCGCGTCGCCGGCCGCTTCGAGCAGGCCGAGGGCGGCACGCTTTTTCTGGACGAAATCGGCGACATGCCGCTGGCCCTGCAGACGCGCCTGCTGCGCGTACTGGCCGGCGGCGAGTTCTACCGGGTCGGCGGACGCGAACTGATTCGCGGCAATGTGCGCATCGTCGCCGCCACCCATCAGGACCTCGCTGCACGTGCTGCGACGGGCCAGTTTCGCGCCGACCTGATGCACCGGCTGGATGTGGTGCGCATCGAGCTGCCGTCGCTGCGCAGCCGGCGCAGCGACATCCCGTTGCTGGCCGAACACTTTCTGGCCGCCGCGGCGAAGGAGCTCAAACTGCCGCCCAAGCGCTACTCGAAAGCCGCGCTGAAACTGATCGCGCAACGCGACTACCCCGGCAACGTGCGCGAGCTGGAAAACCTGTGCCGTCGGCTGGCCGTGATCGCGCCGGGCAACGAAATCCTGCCCGCCGATCTGGGCGAGCAGCACGCCACCGCGGCCAGCGGTGAATGGACCGATGCCCTGCGCGACTGGGCGCTGGCCGCGCTGGCCAGTGGCGAGGCGGATATCCACGCCCGTGCCCGCGATGCGCTCGACCAGACCTTGCTGCAGGCCGCCCTGCAAGCCAACGACGGCCACCGCCAGCACGCCGCGCAAGCGCTCGGGGTAGGGCGCAACACGCTCACCCGAAAACTCGGCGCTTCCCGCACCCGCCGCCCCTGAACTATCCCGAGGCTCGTAGGAGCCCGCTGGCGGGCGATGCCTTTGGAGCGACAACAGCACAAGAGCATCGCCCGCGAGCGGGCTCCTACGGGGTAGCTTCAGCCGAGTACGATTTTTAGCTGATGGGTGTTGCCGTCGTCGAGCAGCGCGATCGCGGCGTGGGCATCCAGCGTTTGGCCGTCCATCTCAACGCGGGCGGCGCCACTGCAGACATGGTCGGGGTTCTGCACATCGATCTCGTAACGGGTCATATGTTGCGCGCCGCGATGGCGGTAGCTGAGCTGGAAGCCCGGCCAGTCGCGCGGAATACAGGGCTCGATGCGCAACTGCTGGCCTTGCAGCTGAAAGCCGAGTAGGGCCTCGATGCCGGCCCGATACAGCCAGGCAGCCGAGCCGGTATACCAGGTCCAGCCGCCGCGGCCCACGTGCGGCGCCACCGAATAGACGTCCGCGCTGACCACGTAGGGCTCGACCTTGTAGCGCGCCACGGCCTCGTTGCTGTCGCTGTGGTGGATCGGATTGAGCAGGTCGAACAGCTCACCGGCGCGGTCGCCGTCACCGAGCCCGGCCCAGGCGAAGATCGACCACGTGGCGCCGTGCGTGTACTGGCCGCCGTTCTCGCGCACGCCGGGTGGATAGCCCTTGATATAGCCCGGGTTTTCCGGGCCGTCCTGGTCGAATGGCGGGGTAAACAGGCGCGCCAGCTGGTGCTCGTGATCGACCAGCAGGCGATCGACCGAGGCCATCGCGGTCGCGGCGTGTTCGCGGTTGCCGACGCCGGCCATCACGCTCCACGACTGCGCGATGGTGTCGATGCGGCACTGCGTGTTGTGGCGCGATCCGAGCGTGGCGCCGTCGTCGTAGTAGCCGCGTCGATACCACGCGCCATCCCACGCCTGCTCCAGCGCCGCGCGCAGGGCCACCGCGTACTCACGCCAACGTTGCACGCGCGCGGCATCGCCGCGTTGCTTGGCCAGCGGGGAAAACTGCTCGATCGCGCTGAGCAGCAACCAGCCCAGCCAGCTGCTTTCGCCGCGGCCCAGTTCGCCGACCGCGTTCATGCCGTCGTTCCAGTCGCCGGTGCCGATCAGCGGCAGCCCGTGCGCGCCGCGGGTCAGGCTGGAGTCGAGCGCGCGCGCCGCATGTTCGTACACCGACACGGTTTCGCTGGCAGCTTGCGGAGTGAAGAAGGCATCCGCCGCGCCGTCCGGAATCGGCTGGCCCTCGAGGAAAGGCAGCGTCACGTCGAGCACGGCCCGATCGCCGCTGACGGTGACGTAGTGCATGGCCACGTAGACCAGCCAGACGCGGTCGTCACGGATCTTCGTGCGCACGCCCTGGCCACGGGGCGGCAGCCACCAGTGCTGCACGTCGCCCTCGGCAAACTGGCGGCCGGCGGCGCGCAGCAGTTGCTCGCGGGCGAGATCGGGTCGGGTCACGCAGAGCGCCATCACGTCCTGCAACTGGTCGCGGAAACCCCATGCGCCACTGGCCTGGTAATAGGCGGTGCGCGCCCACAGCCGGCAGGCGGTGACCTGGTACAGCAGCCAGTCGTTGAGCAAAAGATCCATCGCGCGATCGGGCGTGTGCACCTGCACGGTGTCGAGCAAGTCGTCCCATTGCGCGGCAACCCCGGCCAGCACGTCGTCGAAGGGCGTAGTGCGGTAGCGTTCGATCAGCGTCTGTGCCTGCGCTTCATCCGCGCCATCGCCGAGCAGAAACAGCAGCTCGATTTCGGTATTGGGCGGCAGCTCGATCCGGGTCTGCAGGGCACCGCAGGGATTAAGCCCAAGGCCGACGCGGCCGGACAGCGGCGTGTTGTCCTGCAGCGCGCGCGGCTGCGCCACGCTGCCGAGTTCGCCGAGCAGCTCGTCACGATCACCGCTGAGCGAATGCTGCGCGCCGGCCATGTCGAAGAACGCCACGCGCTCGCCGAAGTCGGCACGCCAGCGA
>JBBQQL010000205.1:0-6283 GCA_038215995.1 Lysobacterales bacterium | reverse complement strand
TTCGCGGCTCGCCCTATTTGACAGTCCCGTCTAGACGGGCAGATTACCACTCGGAGTTTCCATGCCCAACGTAAAAGTTCGCGAGAACGAGCCGTTCGAGATTGCACTGCGTCGTTTCAAGCGTACCTGCGAAAAGGCCGGTGTGCTGGCTGAAACGCGCAAGCGTGAGTTCTATGAGAAGCCCACCCAGGAGCGCAAGCGCAAGCGTGCCGCCGCGGTGAAGCGTCACCTGCGTCGTCTTTCGCGCGACGTCTCGCGCAAAGTCCGCCTGTACTGAGTTTCCCCGATCTGCCGCCAGCCGGCGGATCATGTGGCGCCAAGGCACCACGCATACAGGAAATACGGTCGGCGCGGGTTCTCGCAGCCACCGTACGCTCAGCGGATTCGACCTGGCCGGTGTTGTCCCCAAGGACAACGCCGGCTTTGTCGTTTCCGTAGAATGACTTCCCCGCCCTGACACACCTCACTTCAAAGGCTATCGCCATGACCCTCAAGCAGCAGCTCACCGAAGACATGAAGACCAACATGCGCAGCGGCGACAAGCACCGGCTGGGCGTCATCCGGCTGATGCTGGCGGCGATCAAGCAGCGCGAAGTGGATGAACGCATCGAGCTCGATGACGTGCAGGTGCTGGCCACGCTGGAGAAGATGCTCAAGCAGCGGCGCGACTCGGTCAGTCAGTTCGATGCGGCCAACCGAGGGGACCTGTCGGCGATCGAACGCGCCGAAATGGTGGTGATCGAAACCTATCTGCCGACCAAGCTGACCGACGCCGAGATGGATGCCCTGGTTACCGATGCCATCGCCGAAACCGGCGCCAGTTCGGCGCGCGACATGGGCAAGGTGGTCGCCGCGGTCAAGGAAAAGGCGGCCGGCCGCGCCGACATGGCCGTGGTTTCCGGCAAGATCAAGGCTCGCCTCACCGCCGGCTGAGCATCATCCGGGCCGAACCACGAACAGCAAGGCCAGCCCAAGCAGCACAGCGGCCACGACCACCAGCGCCGTGATCCGACGGCGGCGCTGCAATCGCTGCCAGTTGGGCAGATCGACGAAGTAACGCCCCTCGCCCGGGCAACGCAAGACAGCGCGCGCCACCAACTGATGCCACGCCATGCCGGGGTTCAGCGCCATCTGCTGTGCGCTGCGAGCCTGCGCGGCACTGGTCGCCCCGACCTGCTCAAAGGCACGCACCAGCGCGCGCTGTCGCCGCATCATCAGCGCCGTAATCACCATGTTCTGCTCCCGTGGCAAGGCCGCGCAGCTTGCCGGTGCCTGACGCCCATGACAAGCGCAACCATGCATCGCGTTCACACCGCTCTGGTTACAAAGCGTCCACGAATCGCCAGCGTTGCGCCAGGCGAAAGATCAACTCAAGGGAGAAATACATGCTGAAGTGGGCCATCATTTTCGCCATCGTCTCGCTGGTCACCGGCATGCTCGGCTTTCGCGGGGTATCGGGCGCCACCGCCACCATCGCCAAGGTGCTGTTCGCGATCTTCCTGATCCTGTTCCTCATCGCCGTGCTGGCGGTGATTGGTGTGTTCCACATCCTCTGAGACGACGCTGCCCTGACGGCGATGGCGGGGCAAGCGGCCCACAGCGCTGGAGGCTTACCGCTCGACAAGCACGGGGGACGCCCAGCCACTAAACTGGGCGTCTTATGCGCGGCCTTATCCCCGACAGCTTTATCGATGAACTGCTTGCCCGCGTCGATATCGTCGACGTGATCGAGCGACGGGTGCCGTTGAAGAAAGCCGGGCGCGAGTGGACCGCGTGCTGTCCGTTCCACAACGAGCGCTCGCCCTCGTTCTACGTCAGCCCGGCCAAGCAGTTCTTCCACTGCTTCGGCTGCGGCGTGCATGGCAGTGCGATCAAGTTCGTGATGGATTACGACCGGCTGGAGTTCCCCGATGCGGTGGAGGAGCTGGCTCAGACGGTAGGTCTGAAGGTGCCGCGCGAGGGCGGCCGCGAGGCGGCGCCGCGCGAGGACAAGACCGACCTGTATGCCCTGCTCGATGCGGCCGCCAGCTGGTACGAGGGCGAGCTGCCGCGCAACGCCGAGGCGCAGGCTTACTGCCGCAAGCGTGGGCTGGATGCCGAAACGATCAAGCGCTTTCGCCTCGGCTGGGCGCCGGCCGGCTACGACGGCGTGATGAAGTCACTGGGCAACAACCCACGACGGCTGGAACTGCTCAACGAAGCGGGCATGATCGCCAGCAACGAGAAAGGCAGCAAATACGACCGCTTCCGCGAGCGGCTGATGTTTCCGATCCTGGACCGTCGCGGCCGGGTGATCGCCTTCGGCGGCCGCGTGCTCAGCGCGGAGCAATCACCCAAATATCTCAATTCGCCAGAAACGCCCCTGTTCCACAAAGGTCGCGAGCTGTTCGCCTTGTGGCAGGTGAAGCAGGCCAACGCCAACCTCGTGCGAATCGTGGTGGTCGAAGGCTATATGGATGTGATCGCGCTGCACCAGGCGGGCCTGCCGATCGCGGTGGCCACGCTGGGCACGGCGACCACGCCCGAACACACCGAGGTGCTGTTTCGCGCCGCGCCCGACGTGGTGTTCTGCTTCGATGGCGACCGCGCTGGCCGCGCGGCGGCGTGGAAGGCGCTGGAATCGGCCCTGCCGCGGCTGCGTGATGGCCGTCAGGCGTACTTCCTGTTCCTGCCCGACGGCGAGGACCCCGACTCACTGGTGCGCAAGGAAGGCAGGGAAGGCTTCGAAAAGCGCATCAAGGAAGCGATGCCGCTGTCGGATTATTTCTTCAACGAACTGTCGCACGACGTCGACATGGCCAGCCTCGACGGCCGTGCCCGGCTGGCCGAGCGCGTGCGCCCGCTGCTGGCCAAACTGCCCGACGGCGCCTTCCGCGACCTGATGGGACAGGAGCTGGAAAAGCGCAGCGGTGCCCGTGCCATGTTGCAGGCTGACCCCGCCACGCATCGGGCGGTGCAACGCCCGGTAGCGGTCCAGCGCAGCCTGGTGCGTAGCGCCATCTCGCTGCTGCTGGCGCAACCCGCGCTGGCCGATCAGGTCGATCCGCCATACCGGTTCCTGGGCCTGGACAAGCCGGGCATAGACCTGCTGGCTGAATTGCTCGATCTGGCGCGTTCTCGCCCCGGCATCAACTCGGCGATGCTGGTCGAACATTTCGCCGAGCGGTCCGAGTATCCCTCGTTGCAGAAGTTGATGGCCACCACCGCGGTCGGTGAACCGGAGACGCAGGGCACCGAATTTTTCGATGCGCTGGGCCGGATGGAAGACCAGGCGATTAGCCAGCGACGCGACGCGCTGACCGCCAAGAGCCGCGAAGGAAGCCTGAGCAGCGCCGAAAAAGCCGAGCTGCGCGCGTTGCTGGCGGCACGCGTGCGGCCGGCACCCGCCCCGGAAAAAACGTGATGGCCTGCCGCATCCCCGCGCTGCAACCGCAGCATCATGTCGCACCGCTCCGCCGCCGGCAGCCGACTGTGGGATCATGCCCCGCCGCCACCGTTCAGGCCGTGCAAGACGCGCAGGGATATTGATGGATTTGTTGCAACAACTGATCACGATCTTTGCCGAGAACGGCTATGTCGCGGTGTTCATCGCGCTGATGATCTGTGGTGCCGGCCTGCCACTGCCGGAGGACATCACCCTGGTGGCCGGCGGTGTGATCGCCGGGCTGGGCTACGCGAATGTGCACGCGATGTTCGCACTGGCGATGTTCGGCGTGCTGCTGGGTGATTCGGCTATTTTCCTGCTTGGCCATCACTACGGCGCGCGCATCATGCAGTGGCGCTTTGTCGCGCGCATCCTTACCCCGTCACGTTATGCCAAGGTGCAGGACAAGTTCCACCGCTACGGCAACCGCATGCTGTTTATCGCCCGCTTCCTGCCCGGCATGCGCACCACCGTTTATCTCACCGCTGGCATGACCCATCGCGTGTCGTTTCTGCGCTTTCTGCTGCTCGACGGCACGGCGGCACTGATCAGCGTGCCGTTCTGGGTGTACCTCGGCTATTTCGGTGCGGACAACCACAAATGGCTGGTGACCTGGGTACATCGGGGACAGGCCAGCCTGTGGGTGCTGGTCGCCATCGTGCTGCTGATCGTGCTGCTGTCCTGGTGGCGGCATCGGCGCCGGGCACGCTGCGAGAAGGACTGAGCTGCGCGCATGCGGCTGCGTCGGTTTCTTCCGGACTCTTTCACGCTGGCCCTGCTCGCCACCGTGGCGCTGGCTTCGTTGCTGCCCTGTCGCGGCGAGAGTGCTCGGGCATTCGACGTGATCACCGATGCGGCGATCGCGCTGCTGTTCTTCCTGCATGGGGCCAAGCTGCCGCGCGCGGCAATCATGCAGGGCATGACCCACTGGCGACTGCATCTCACCGTGTTCGCCAGCACCTTCGTGCTGTTTCCCCTGCTGGGATTGACGATGCAGCCGCTGGGTCACGCCCTGCTGACGCCGCAGCTCTATCTGGGACTGCTGTTCGTGTGCATGCTGCCATCGACGGTGCAGTCTTCGATTGCGTTCACCTCGATCGCTGGCGGCAACGTGCCAGCCGCCGTAGTCAGCGCGTCGATGTCGAACCTGATCGGGATCGTGCTGACGCCCTTGCTGGTGAGCCTGTTGCTGGCCGGTCACGGTGCCGGCGGCGCGTCGTGGCAGGGGGTGCTGGATATCGTCTTGCAGTTGCTGCTGCCGTTTGTGCTGGGGCATGTTGCGCGGCGCTGGATCGGCGGCTTTGTCGACCGCCATCGCCCCCTGCTCGGCTTCACCGACCGCGGCACGATCCTGCTGGTGGTGTACAGCGCATTCAGCGCCGCCGTGGTCGGCGGCATCTGGCACGATACGCCGCTGCTGTCGCTGCTCGCCACGGCGGCAATGTGCCTGCTGCTGTTGGGCCTGGTGATGCCGACCCTGACCTGGGCCGCGCGCCGATTGGGCTTTGATCGCAGGGACGAGATCGCGATCGTGTTCTGCGGCTCCAAGAAGAGCATGGCCAGCGGCATACCCATGGCCAAGATCCTGTTTGCCAGCCAGCTCGGCGGCCTCGGCGCACTGGTGTTGCCGCTGATGATCTTTCATCAACTGCAGTTGATGGTTTGTGCGGTGGTGGCGCGGCGCTATGCCGCCCAAACCATCACCCACGCCGATGAAGCAGACCGGATCGACGCCGACCAAGCCACTACAGCCAGCGTGAGAAGCGGCGCATGTAGACCACCTTGACCAGCTGGGTCAGCACGCAATAGGCCACCACCGTGATCGCCAGCCAGCCGAAGTACACCGGCGGCATTTCCATCATGCCCAGCTTGCTGCCAAGCCGGCTGAACGGGATCAGCATGCCGATCACGATGATCGCCGTGGTCAGGCCCAGCACCGGCGCGGCGGCAATGCTCTGCAGGAACGGGATCTTGCGGGTACGGATCATGTGCACCACCAGGGTCTGCGTGAGCAGGCTCTCGATGAACCAGCCGGACTGGAACAACGACTGGTGCTCCAGCGAATTGGCGCCGAACACGTACCAGAGCAGGGCGAAGGTGGTCATGTCGAACACCGAGCTGGCGGGACCGATCCAGACCATGAAACGGGCGATGTCGCCGGCGTCCCATTTGCGCGGCTTGCTCAGATACTCCTCGTCCATGCGGTCGAACGGAATCGACAGCTGCGAGATGTCGTACAGCAGGTTGAGCACCAGGATCTGCAACGGCAGCATCGGCAGGAACGGCAGAAACGCGCTGGCAATCAGCATGCTGAGCACGTTGCCGAAGTTCGAGCTGGCGGTCATCTTGATGTACTTCATGATGTTGCCGAAGGTGACGCGCCCTTCCAGGACGCCCTCCTCCAGCACCATCAGGTTCTTTTCCAGCAGGATGATGTCGGCCGACTCCTTGGCGATGTCGGTGGCGGTATCCACCGAGATGCCGACGTCGGCATCGTGCAGCGCGGGCGCATCGTTGATGCCGTCGCCGAGGAAGCCCACGGTGTGGCCCAGGCGCTGCAGCGAGCGCACCACGCGCGCCTTCTGCATCGGCGACATCTTGGCGAACACGGTGACGCGTGCCACCAGCGCATCGAGCTCGGCATCCTCGAGACACTCGATATCCTTGCCCTGCACCGAATGGGTCACGTCCAGGCCCACCTCGCGGCAGATCTTGCGCGTCACCGCCTCGTTGTCGCCGGTGATCACCTTCACCTCGACGCCATGCTGGTGCAGAGCCCGGATGGCGGTGGCAGCAGAGTCCTTTGGCGGATCGAGGAAGGCGAGGCAGCCGACCGCGATCAGGTCGCTTTCGTCGGCT
>JBBQQL010000204.1:0-6284 GCA_038215995.1 Lysobacterales bacterium | reverse complement strand
AACGGATCGCGAAGGCATACATCAGCATCGCGCCGACAAAGGTCGGCGGCAACCACCAGCCGGAACGGCTGGCCTGCGTGACGGTGCCGTAGAACGTCCACGAGGTGCAGTGGATCGCCAGCGACAACGCATACACGATCGCCCAGCGCTTCTCGAAGATCCGCGGCCGCCGCTCGCCCAGCAGCGCCACGCCGAACAGCAGGCCCAGCCAGCACAGCGCGGCGAACGCGATCAGGCCGGCACTCAGCATGGAAGGCTCCGGCCGAAGCGGAGGCCAACCTCTTTTCTCTCGCCGTCTCCTCTCAGGATCGACTCAAGAAGCAACTTCAATCGCGATGCCCTTGCTCCGGTATGGCGCATTCCAGCAAAGAGCTTTCGTCCTCCTGCGGAGGGCGAGTCACTTGCTCTTTTGCTTGTCCAAAAGAGAAGTAACCAAGAGAAAACGACACCCCACTTGGCGCTTGCCGGGCATCCATGCCCGGCAAGTCCGTGAGCTGGGGCCGGGCTTTTCGACAGGGCATCCTGCCCTGGCGAAAAGGAGTCGACATCCCTGTCGACGCCCCTGCGGGCCTGTCGTCCCCAGCTCACCGCCGCACAGGGGCCCCGGGTAGAGCAGCGGGCCATCCTGGCCCGCACTCGGTGCGCCACCGCTGCGCGGCGACGAAAGCTGAAGAGCTGAAGAGCTGAAAGACCGAAGGGCGACGTGCGTGCCGCTGACTGCTCTGCTCCCTCTCCCCGGCGAAGCCGGGGAGAGGGCTGGGGTGAGGGGGCTTTTGATCTGGCTGTTCTGAAAAGTACGCGCAGGATGCGCGTCGCTCTACCCGGGGCCCCTCTGCAGCGGCGGGCGGGTGGAGGAACAGCCCGCAGGGTGACCGGCATGGATGCTGGTCAGTTTGGCGTCAGTCCATGGATGATCTGTCGACAAACCCCGAAGCCCGGCCGCGTACCTTGTGGGCAGGGATGCCCGCAAGGCGCGTAAGCGGGGTGGTCTCTCTTTTGGTTACCTTTTCTCTGGCCACACAGAGAAAAGTAACTCGCCCTCCGCAGGAGGACGAAAGCTCTGCACTTGCTTTGCTTGCAGCGCTCGTGTGGTTCGATGCCGATGATCTTTAGCGCCGACAAGCACTAATCGTGATCAGCCAACGGCTGCTATCCGCAGTGGTTATTCAGCTTCTTATCTGGGCAGTGCCGCCACCCGGCATCCTTGTTGGTCGGCGGCCTACAGCACGGCAGGAATGAGTGCCTTGGTGCGGGCTTGGTAGAGTCGATAGGGCTCTCCAAAGTACCCAGTCAGCCATACCTCCTCAAGCCGAAGCTTTCGCCAGAACGAGACAAACACGATGGCGACAGCCAACAGGCCGCGCCAGTCACCCACCATGACCGCGTTGCCAAGGAACAGGAGCAACAGGCCCGTGTAGATCGGGTGTCGGACAAAGCGATACGGTCCGATGGTAACCAGCTCGTGCTCTTGCTTGACCTGGACGGTGGCACTCCAGTTCCGGCCAAGCAGCATGCGCGACAGGATGGATAGCGCGGCGCCTAAGACGGCCGTGGCAAGACCCAGCGAGTACACGAGCGTGGTGTGGGGAACGAACTGCTCGCGCAGCAGGGTATGACCGAACCATTCACCCCTGCCAAGCAGTAGCGCGGCAACCAGAAGCGGCAGCCAGTAGACCAGCAGGCGCTTGGCGAAGCGTTCTTGCTGCTGGGCAGGTTTGGCTGAGCGTGCAGCCCAGCCCCAATACACGAGGACTGCGATCCAGGTGATGCGAAGTGCGTGTGCAAAGAACGGCGGCATGAATGCTCCTTAGTGTGGCCTAACTATCGTGGCGGCGGTTTGCGGCGGCTTGCGATCAGTGGAGCCATGCTGGCTTGATCGTCCTTCCCATGCACCCGTGAAGTGACTGATGGTGGGTTGTGAGGGACGAGTGGTGGGATGGTGGGGTGGAATGAAGATCGCACCCGAAGCGCGGCGCCGGCGAAGCCGGCGTCGCGCCTTCGTTCGATCATCTGACTTCTCAGGCTTTCTGCCACTGTGCGGCCGCTGCTTTTGCAAAGTCGCGATACGAGCGTGGTGCGTGGCCCAGCAGTTTTTGCAGTGGCTGGATCTCCTCCGGCGTGGCCGCTGCGCCGTCGGATTGGTAGCGCGAGAGCATCATGCGCAGGTCCATGGCGTGCCAGGAGGGCATCATGGTTTTCATGCGATTTTCCAGCGCTGCCAGCTCATTGCCGCCATAGCGTATGGGACGTCCAAGCACCTCGCTCCAGATGCCCGCGACCCCGTCGCCGGTCAGGTGGTCTGGTCCGACCAGTTCGTAGGTGGTGCGCGGCAGCGGCGCCGGAGCGCGTTCGCGACGCAGCAGTTCCAGGGCGGCCGCTTCACCGATGTCGCGGATATCGACCATGGAGACGCCCTTGTCGCCGATGGGCATGCCATATATTCCCGCGGCCAACAGCGGGTCCTTCTGCCGCAGATCGTTCTGGATGAAATAGGCGGGGCGCAGCACCGTCGCCGGGAGGTCGAGCGCTTCGATCATGCGTTCGGCCGTGTACTTGCCGGCAAAGTGCGGCACGTCGACATAGGCCTCGCCCTTGTACACGGACAGATAGACGATGCCCTTGACGCGAGCCTCGCGGGCAAGCGTCAAGGCCTGCAGTGCCTGGGTGACTTCGTCGGCGACATTGGGCACCAGCAGGAACAGGGTGCTGACGCCATCCAGCGCGGCCCGGAACGCATCGGGATCGGCCAGCTCACCGGCGACGGCGGTGACGCCTTCCGGGAAGTGCGCGGTCTCGGGCGAGCGGGTCATGGCGCGCACCGAAACGTTGCTACCGCGAAGGTGATGAAGTACCTGGGTGCCGATCGTGCCGGTGGCTCCGGTAACAAGAATGCTCATGGGAAACTCCTCGTCGTGTGACGTTTGTGGTTGGGGTGGACACACGGTAGGTCGTTTCATTGATGCTGCGAAGGTGCCAATATCAGGACTTGTCGTCTCAAATATGGAACAAGCTCATGGACCTGCAGGCGCTGACGGATTTTGCACTGGTTGCCACCCATGGCGGCTTCGGCCGGGCCAGTCGCATGTCTGGTCGCTCCAAGGCGACGCTGTCGCGGCGCGTGGCCGGGCTGGAACAAAGTCTGGGCGTGCGGTTGATCGAACGTGGCGGCCAGAGCCTGCGTTTGACCGACGAGGGACGTGCGCTTCACGAGCGCACGCGCGAACCGCTGGCGGACATTGCCGAAGCGGGCGACGTCGTGACGCTGGGGGCTTCTGTCCCGCAAGGCAGGTTGAGGGTCAGCGCGCCACTGGTACTGGCGCACGTGGCACTGGCTCGCGTTGGCGCGCGCTTCGCACTGTCCTGGCCCGAAGTGCAACTGGAGATCGTCGCCGAGGACCGCAAGGTCGATCCTGTCGATGACGGTTTTGATCTGGTGATCCGGGTCGATCCCTCGCGCGACGAACGGCTGGTCGGGCGGCGCATCCTCGATGACCAGCGCGTGGTCGTCGCGCATCCTGAATTGGCCATGCCGACGCCGAGTGCAAAAGATGCCGACGCGCCCGAGGTAAAAGCCGTGTTGCCGAGCCGGACCGCCCCTGACCTGGTATGGCGATATCGTGCGCAGCCGGGTGGTGCAGAAGCGTTGGCCCGACCGGTGCCGGCTTTGCGGTTGTCCTCGCTGCTGATGGTGCGGGAGGCGGCGCTGATGGGCGTCGGCGCCGCGTTGCTACCCCGATTGCTGGTCGCCGACGACCTGCAGTCAGGACGTCTGGCACTTTGGGGCGTGGACACCCGGCCCGCCGTGGAGATCTGGGCACTGCGAAATTCGCGCGGCTTGGTTGGCGCCAAGGTAAGGGCGTTTCTCGATGCTCTGCAAGAAGCGTTTCCTGATCGCGTCTTTGCAGACGCTACAGCGAAGCCTGTCTGGCGATAGTCGCTTGCCGGATATCTCTGAGCTTGCACGCCGACCTGCGGGTCGGCAGCGCTGTTCCGGACGGGCGCGTTGACCGGCGAAGCGAAGTAACTCGCGCTCCGCAGGAGGACGAAAGCCCTTGTACCGCCAGACCTGTCGGATGCCGACGACTGAATCTATTGCGCTGCAAGCGAACGCCGCACTTTTCGGGCGTATGCAGCGCCGACCTCACTTAGCCCACGCATCGTGACCACGCGCATGCCGCCATGCCATCAGCGGTGGTGCGGTCATGCCATGCACCAGGATGCTCAGTACCACGACGGTGACGGCGATTTGCGCGGCCAGCATCGCCTGCGCATCGTTCAGGCCATGAGTCAGTGCGTAGGCCAGATAGTTCAGGGTGCCGATGCCGCGGATGCCGATCCAGCCGATCAACAGGCGTCGTGGTATCGGCGCCTTGGAGCCAAGCATGCCGATCCACACCGCCAGCGGTCGCACCAGCACAAACAGGGCGGCGGCCATGATCACGGCATCGATGCTCCAGTAGCGGGCGCATGCGACGCCGGCCAGCAGCACCAGGGCCGAGGCGATCAGCCGCTCCAGCGTGTCGCCGAACGACAGCGCATCGGATACCACCAGACCCACCGATGCGGCCGGATGGTCAACGCTGTCGCTGTCGCGGCTGTTCGGGTTGATCAACACTTCGGCGGGTGGATGGATGCTGTCGCCGCCGTTCGCCGCGATCGTCTCGGCGAACTTTGGATGCGGATGTCGGGTGACGACGTAGAACTCCGCACTGCGCAAACCGAGCCCGGCGGCGAACGCGGCCAGGAAGCCGGAGGCGGAGATGGCCTCGGCGCCGGCGTAGGCCAGCGCCATCAAGGCCAGCGCCAGGAAGTCGCTGGGGGCGATGTCCCTCGATGCGCTCTTGATCCGCGTGCCAACCAGGCCGATCAGCCAGCCCAGCCCGAAACCCAGTGACAGGCCGGCGGCGATTCCCCACAGCAGGCCGACCAGCAACCACTGCAGCGTCACCGAGCTGGTCAGCGAGCCATCGGGCGAGGCGATCATCATCAGCGCCAGCAGCAGGAACGGCAGCGCGAAGCCGTCGTTCAGCCCGGCCTCGCCGGATAGCGCCAGCCGCATCTGGTCGCCGTCACGGGCGTCATCCACCGCCACGATGCTGGCCAGCACCGGATCGGTCGGCGCGATCAGCGCGCCAATCAGCAGCGACATGCCCCAGGGCTGGCCCAGCCACCAGTGCGCGATCGCGCTGACTCCAGCCACGGTCAGCAGCATGCAGGGGAACGCCAGGCGCATCGCGTCCAGCCAGGCGGGGTCGCGAAAGCGCAGGCGCAGCTTCAGGCCGGTGATGAACAGCGAAACCACCAGCGCCATCTCGCTGAGGTTGGCCAGCCACACGCCGTGTCCGCGCAGATCGATGTGCACCAGGTCCAGTCCCCACGGCCCCACCGCTACGCCTGCGACCAGGTAGATCGCGAAGTTGGTGATCGGAAAATTGCGAATCCATCCGGCCAACAGCGAGGTGAGCAGCAGCAGGCCACCGATGGCGGCGATCCAGGCAACAGGTGGCATGAGTCAGGACGCCCCTCTAAACATGGGTGGAGCCGATGCCGCAAACGGATGCCCGACAGCCGGCACGAGATGGCCCCGGCGCGGACGGCAGTCTGGCACTGTCCGGATGAACGCGTCGTCGCGGAGCCGGCGACGATCACGTTGCCGCTGCCGAAGGCGGTTCGCGAGGGGTCAAGCTCCTTTGCTGGCGCGGGACACAAGCTCCACAATGACGGAGCTCCGCCACTTGAGCGGAACGGCATCAGCTACCCACGGGTGGAGCCAACATGAATCAAGCAACGACACGCGCTCGGGTCATTGTCTTTGACGTGAATGAGACGCTGCTCGACATAGAGAGCCTGAAGCCCTGGTTCGAGCGTGCTTTCGGTGATGGACACGCGTTGAGGCAGTGGTTTGGTGAATTGATCCTGTACTCCCAGGCAGTGACCTTGAGCGGCAGCTACACGCCGTTCGGGCAGCTCGCCGTGGCCGTACTCAGGATGCTTGCCGAGATTCGGGGTGTCACCCTTGCGCACGACAGTATCGATGAGTTCAAGGAGCAGATGGCCAGCATGCCTGCGCACGAAGACGCGGCACCCGCGCTGGAAATGCTCCACGAAGCAGGTTTCCGCCTGGTGACCCTGACCAACTCGGCGCCGCAAGCGGGCCAGGCCGTGCTCGCAAAGGCCGGCCTTTCCGGCTATTTCGAGCGGCAGTTCTCAGTGGATTCCGTGCATCGTTTCAAGCCTGCCATCGAGACCTATCGCCACGTTTCGTCGGCCCTGGGTGTCGAAGC
>JBBQQL010000203.1:0-6314 GCA_038215995.1 Lysobacterales bacterium | reverse complement strand
ACGGTCAAGGTGCGAAATTTCGACCAGACCATCGTTACCGTGCCGACCTGGAAGCTGATGTCGGAGAGCTACCAGAACTGGCGCGGCATGGCCGAGTCGGGCGGGCGGCGAATCAAGCGGACGCTGAATCTGGATGCATCCAGCGTGCACTTTCTCAGCGCAGAGGAGCTGACCGGGCTATCGCGGTTTCGCCTGCTTGGCGATTACCTGAAGGCCAAGCAGGGTGAGCTGGAGAACTGGAACCGGCAGCTGGGCGAGGCGGCCGAGCAACCCTTCAACCGCCGCCGGCTGACCAACCTGGGCACCTTCCGCGCCTACGTCAGCGCCTATCTTCAGCAGCATCCGCAGATCCATCACGAGATGACCTGCATGGTGCGCCAGCTGGCCAGCTCGGCGCAGGGTGTGCCGCTTGAGCTGTACTGCTTTACCGCTACCACCGCGTGGGCGGAGTACGAGAATATCCAGGCCGATATTTTCGATCATCTGATGGCGCTGCTGCCGGAGTTCGGCTTGGCGCTGTACCAGCAGCCGTCCGGCCACGACCTGCGCGCCGGCGTGGCCGCGCTCGCCGGCGCGGTCGCATCAGGCAGCGGCGATGCCGCACCCGCCGGAGATTGATCGATGGCGCGCGTCTATCTCAGCCTGGGTTCCAACCTCGAGCCGCAGCGTTACCTGCAGGCGGCAGTCGCCGAGCTGCGCGAGCGCTTCGGCGCAATCACGGTGTCGCCGGTATATCGCAGTCGCGCAGTGGGTTTCGACGGGGCGGATTTCGTCAATCTCGCGGTGGGTCTGGATACCGAACTCTCGCCGCAGACGCTCAACGACTGGCTGCACGCGCTGGAGGACCGTCATGGTCGACGGCGCGATGTGCCGCGCTATTCCGATCGCACCCTCGACGTTGATATCGTGCTGTACGACGATCTGGTGACCTCGGGGCCGGGTCATCTGGACATTCCGCGCGGGGAGCTGAAGCATGCGTTCGTGCTGAAGCCGATCGCGGACATCGCAGCCGACGTGTTGCACCCGGTCAGCGGCCAGAGCATGGCGGCGCTTTGGGCGGGTTTCCCGGTGGAGCAGGAGCCGCTGCAACGGGAGCTGTGGCAGGCGTAAGTACGGGTAATATCAGGCAGCGACAATCCACCTGGGGGAGGGGAATCACATGGCTGGGAAATTTTCACGTAGCTGGGCGTTGATGAAGGCCAGTGCCGCGGTACTGCGCTCAGACAAGTCGTTGTTGATCTTTCCGCTGCTGTCGGGGCTTTGCACCTTGCTGGTGGCGGCCAGCTTCCTGATTCCGGTCGCGCTGCTGGTGACCGGTGGCGAGCACGTCGGCGAGGCGGCCGATCACGGCATGAGCGTCGGCTCCTACCTGCTGTTGTTCGGCTTCTATCTGGTGCAGTACTTCGTCATCATTTTCTTCCAGACCGCGCTCACCGGCGTGGCCCTGATGCACCTGCGCGGCGAACCGACCAGTGTCGGTGCCGGTTTTGCGCTGGCACGTGCCAGGTTGCCGCAGATTCTTGGCTACGCGCTGATTGCCGCTACCGTCGGCCTGGTGCTGCGCATGGTGCAGGAGCGGCTGGGTCTGATCGGAAGGATAGTGGTGGGTTTCATCGGCCTGGCCTGGACGGTGGCGACCTTTCTGGTGGTGCCGGTGCTGGCCAGCAAGGACGTCGGCCCGATCGACGCGGTGAAGGAAAGCGTCGAACTGCTCAAGCGCAGCTGGGGCGAGAACCTGATCGGCAACGGCGGCCTGGGCGTGGTGTTCGGCCTGCTGATGGTCGGCGCGGTACTGCTGGGTGCGCTGCTGATCGGTGGCGCGGTGGCGACCCAGTCGCTGGTGGCGATCGTACTGGCCGCGGTCATCGTGGTGGTGGGCTTCATCCTGCTGGCGCTGGTGCAATCGTCGCTGCAAGGCATTTATTCGGCGGCGTTGTACCGCTATGCCGAGGCCGGTGAGGCCAGTGTCGGCTTTGACCAGGGCCTGCTGGAACAGGCGTTCAAGCCGAAAAAATAGTCGATGGGAGCGGTCGCTCGCTACACCGATAGCGTGCGGCCGCCATCGACGCGAATGGTCTGGCCGGTGACGAAGGGCGCATCGCGCAGCAGCCACAACACCGCGCCGGCAACATCTTCCGGTGCGCCGGCCCGCGCCAGCGGCGTGCGTGCCAGCATCGCCTGCTGATCGTCGTAGGGCTTGCCCTCGCTGGGCCACATCACCGCGCCCGGGGCCACGCCGTTGACCCGCACATCGGGGCCCAGATCCAGTGCCAGCGAGCGGGTCATCGCCGCGAGTGAGGCCTTGGCCATGCAATACACAGCGTGGTTCGCCAGCGGGCGTTCGGCATAGATGTCGAGCAGGTTGACGATCGCGCCGCGCGCGTCGCGCAGCGCCGGTATCGCCGCCTGGCTGAGAAAGAACGGCGCCATCGCATTGGAGACAAACAATTCATTCCATTGGCTCGGGGTGACCGTGCCCAGCGGAGTGGGGTAGAACGCCGAGGCGTTGTTGACCAGCGCGTCGAGACGCCCGTAGTGCACCAGCAATTGCTCGATCATCCGCGGCGGCGCAGCCAGGTCAGCCAGCTCGGCCTGCAGCAGCAAGGTGCTGCCGGCACGCTGTTGTTCCAGTTCATCGGCCAGCGCACGTGCCTCGTCCGCCGAGTGGCGATAGTGCAGGGCCAGATCGTAGCCGGCGGCATGCAGGGTTTGTGCAATCACGGCACCGACGCGTCGACCGGCACCGGTGATCAGGGCGACGGGTCGATCATGCTGTGGCTTCATCGGTGACTTCCTGCGGCAATCCAGCGGGCAGCTTGCCGCAAAGCCGGGCTTGCGTCATCCGCCCCACTATTCCAGGTCAGGCTTGCGCGGCTTCTTGCTGGTGGCCTTGCGCGCGCCACTGGCGATCTTGCGCGTGGCAGCACCAACCGCCTGCTTGATCGATTTCTTCGCTGTCTTCGCTGCCGGCGTTGCCTTGGGTTTTGCTTTCGGTTTCGGTTTGAGTGATTCCTCGGCCTCCTCGTTAGCGGGCTCTTCCATGGCGATATCACGTTCGAACAGGGCGATGGCCGTACTGGCCACCTGTCCGGTGTCGTAGTACGCGTAAGCGCCCACGCCCAGAGCGCCGATCACGGGCAACCAGCGCGAGACGCCCTTGCTTATCGTGCGCTGGGTCAGTTTGATGCCGACCTGCCGAGCGACGCGCTCCGCCACTTTGTAGGACATGCGGCGGAAAATCAGGCGATCACCGACCTGCACCACCAGATCGCGGAACGCCTGTGCCGCGGTGTGCCGAAACAGGCACCACATCATCTGTTCGCGGCCGAGGCTGTTATTGCGGCCAAAGGCTGCGGCGATGTCGCTGACCATCTGGCCCTGGATCTTCCAGATTGCGATCAGCTCCGGCAGCAGTGTCAGCCAGCCCAGCGGACCTGGCGGCAGCGCCAGCGAGCCGGCGGTAAGCGCCGCGCGCTGGGCTGCACGAGTCGCCAGTTTGCGCGCTTCGGCGGTGGGGTCCGTGCTGCCGCCCACCTTGCTGGCCGGGACGTCGCTGACAAAATCGAGGATCGCTGCAGTGATGCGGCTGTGCTCCACCGGTGCGATCACGGCGGGTACTTGCGTGCTCTGTTTGCTCATGCCGGGCTCCGTATGGCAGGCCATGCGGCGCGCGGTCTGCTTGCATGCAGTGTAGACAGCCGGCGTGAAACTGCAGTCGTCGATGGAGCCGGTGTCTCGCCGACGGCGGCGTGGAGCCAGAACTCGCCCAAATCGTCTGACCCATGACTTTCGGCCTAAAGCATTGGAGCGATATTCAAAGTAATGTTATAACATAACAACAACTCGTTCCCTTGCTGAGAGACCCGATGAAACTTTCCCTGTTAGCCCTGAGTCTTGCGGTTGCGCTAGGCACCGCCTCTGTCCATGCCACCGATATGGCTGCTGCGGCCATTGGCGCCAGCGCGCCTGCTGCCAGCGCCAATGGCGATCAGGAAATCGACCGGGGCAGTCGCAACAAGCAACCGGCCAAGGTGCAGCAGCTTGAGGCGGTGTCGGTCTCGGCCAAGCTTGATCAGGCGCGCAATGCCTTGTCGCCGCAGACCGGCAGCAGCCAGTACGTGATCGACCACAAGGCAATCACCCGATTGCCGCTGGGCGCAGCGACGCCGATGAATCAGGTGCTGCTGCAGGCGCCGGGTGTGGTGCAGGATTCCTATGGCGGCCTGCATGTGCGCGGCGACCACGCCAACCTGCAATACCGTATCAATGGCGTCATCATTCCGGAGTCCATCGGTGGCTTTGGCCAGAGCCTGGATGCGCGCACGATCCAGAATGTGAAGCTGCTCGATGGCGCCCTGCCTGCACAATATGGCTTGCGCACCGCCGCGGTGGTGGACATCACGACCAAGAGTGGTCATGACCTCGGCAATGGTGGCAGCGTGGGGGTTACCGGGGGCTCGAACGGTACCCTCAACCCCAACGCTTCGGTGTGGGGCAGCGATGATCGCTGGAGCTATTTCCTGACTGCCAACTACATGGAAAATGATGTTGGCATCGAAAACCCCACCGCCAGCAAGAAGCCGATTCACGACCGCACCAACCAGGTCAAGGGCTTCGGTGACATCAGCTACCTGATCAACGACAACACCCGCTTGAGTCTGATGTTCGGCGTCGCCAACAACCGCTTCCAGATCCCGAACAATCCCGGCCAGACACCGCAGTTCGGCTATCTGGATACCGTGGACTTCAACTCGGCCGACCTGAATGAACGGCAGAGCGAACAGACCCGCTTCGGAGTACTGGCACTGCAGGGCAAGCTCGGCAGCACCGACTATCAGGTGTCAGTCGGACAGCGCTACAGCAGCCTGGACTACATGCCGGATCAGATCGGCGAATTGATGTTCAACGGCGTCGCTTCGGCGATCAAGCGCAGCAACCGGGCCAGCACCCTGCAGGCGGATTTCGCCATGCCGATGGGTCAGAGCCACACCCTGCGCTACGGCGTCTACGGCAGCTTCGAGCGTGCGGCCAGCACCAACAATGCCTGGGTATTCCCCGTCGATGCCGCTGGCAACCAGAGCAGCACCACGCCGCTCAATATTCTCGACAACAACAATCTCACCGCCAAGACTTGGTCGGCCTATGTGCAGGACGAATGGAGTATCGGCGAGAACTGGACCCTCAACTATGGCCTGCGCGGTGACCAGTACCAGCTGGTTCGCACCGAAAGCCAGTTGAGCCCGCGTCTGGGCCTGGTGTGGCAGGCGACGGGTAGCACTGTCGTGCATGCCGGTTTCTCACGCTACTTCACCCCGCCGGCCACCGAGGCCATCACCAGTTCGAACATCGCCAAGTTCGACGGCACCACCAATGCCGTTGCCGACAGCGGCAACAACACGCCGCTGGCCGAGCGTGCGGACTATTTCGACGTGGGCATCCAGCAGAATATCGGGTCGGCGTGGACGCTGGGCCTGGACGCGTATTACCGCAAGGTGCAGCGCCTGCAGGACGAAGGTCAGTTCGGTTCGGCGCTGGTCTATTCCACCTTCAACTATGCGCAGGGGCGGGTGAAAGGCCTGGAATTCACCGCCAACTATGAGCAGGGACCACTGTCGGCGTATTTCAACGCCTCGCTGGGCAAGGCCATTGGCGAGCGCATCATCACCAGCCAGTACAATTTCTCGCCCGCAGATCTGGCCTACGTCCAGGATCACTACATCTTCCTCGATCACAACCAGAAGCTGACCTCATCCGGCGGCGTGAGCTATGCACTGAACGACAGCACCAGGCTGGGTACCGATTACCTGTTCGGCAGCGGCTTGCGCAAGGATGGCATCGTCCCGAACGGCGCATCATTGCCGGCATATTTCCAGCTCAACCTGAATGTCTCGCATGATTTCAACTTCGACAAGTTCGGCAAGTTGCACACCCAGCTGGCGGTGATCAATGCGCTGGACCGCACCTATGAGTTGCGTGATGGCACCGGCATCGGCGTGGGCGCGCCGCAGTTCGGTCCGCGTCGCGGCGTGTACCTGAGCCTGCAGAAGGACTTCTGAGCTCAGCCGTTGTAGGAGCGCACCCTGTGCGCGATGCTCTACTCGCTGCGTGACGGAGAGCAATCGCGCGCAGGGCGCGCTCCTGCAACAGGTGAGATCAGAAGTCCTTCTGCAGGCTCAGGTACAGCCCGCGACGCGGACCAAACTGCGGCGCGCCCACGCCGATACCGGTGCCATCGCGCAGCTCATAGGTGCGGTCCAGTGCATTGATCAACGCCAGCTGGGTGTGCAATTTGCCGAACTGCTCGAAGTTGAACT
>JBBQQL010000202.1:0-6563 GCA_038215995.1 Lysobacterales bacterium | reverse complement strand
GATTTGGGGTCGAGCGGGTTGAGCCGCATTTCGTTGATGAGGGTGGTCTGGTGGGCCAGCCATTGCTGCCAGGCCGGTTTGGATATCTCGGCGTAGATGCGCTGGCCGAGCGGGCCGGGCCAGGGGGCGAAGTCGAGGCCTTCGGCGTCGATGTCGAGCTTGCTGCAATGGATGGTGCGGCTCATGGGGCTTCCTCTGGTGTCGCGAATTCTGCTGGCGTGTTCGGGGCGTTTGATGGGTCAAGGCCAGGGAGCATCGCCCGCGAGCGGGCTCCTACGGGGTGTTGCTGGCGATGGTTTGCAGCAGGGTGCGGACGGGGGCGGGCAGACCCAGGTTGGTCAGCTCCCCGGCGTTGCACCAGCGCAGGTGCGGATTATCGGCGATGCCGTGCAGGGCTGTCGCGTGATCAAACAGCAGCGGCTCGATGTTGAGCCGGTAGTGGCTGAAGGCGTGTGTGAATGGTGGGATGGCCTGCGCATCATCGATTTGCGCGTGTTGTTGCGCCAGGCGCCACGCATCATCGGGATCGGTCGCTTCGGGCAGGCTCCACAGGCCCGACCAGACGCCTTGCGGACCGCGTCGTTCGAGCAGCACGCGGCCGTGACTGTCGCGCAGGATCAGCATCACCGTGGCGCGGGTGGGGATGGTCTTGCCCGCCTTGCGGCTGGGCAGTTGGGCAGTGAGTTCATCGCGATGCGCGACGCAATCGGCAACCAGAGGGCAACTGGCGCAGCGCGGGTTGGAGCGCACGCAGACGGTGGCGCCCAGATCCATGATCGCCTGGGTGTAGTCGGCGACGCGGTCGTTCGGGGTGTGGCTGTCGGCGTGTTGCCATAGCTGCTTCTCCACGCTGCTCTGGGCGGGGTCGCCGTGGATGCCGTGGTAGCGGGTGAGCACCCGCTTGACGTTGCCGTCGAGGATCGGAAAGCGAAGGCCGTGCGCCTGGGCCAGGATCGCGCCAGCCGTGGATCGTCCAATGCCCGGCAGTGCCTGCAGCGCGACGAGGTCGCGCGGAAGTTCGCCGCCGTGCTGCTCCATGCAGAGCTTGGCGGCGCGATGCAGGAAGCGGGCGCGCCGGTAGTAGCCAAGCCCGGACCACAGCGCCAGCACGGTGTCTTCCTCGGCATTCGCCAGCTCGGGCAGAGTGGGCAGAGTGCCAATGAAGCGCTCAAAGTAGCCAACGACGGTGGTCACCTGGGTCTGCTGCAGCATCACCTCGGACAGCCAGACGCGATAGGCGTCGCGAGGATGTTGCCAGGGCAGATCCTTGCGGCCGTGCTGGTCGAACCAGCGCAGCAGTCGGGTGGCAACGCTCTTGCTCATGGGGCGCCGCTGATGCCGGGCTTGGCGGCTACGCTGCCGGCGCTGGCCGGCACGCTGTCGCCGGCCTGCATGCTGAAGCCTTCGATCTGGACGCTGCCGGCGTGGATGCTGCTGATCGTCGCTTCGCCACTGCCGGGTGGAACGGCCAGCTCCGGCTTCTGCGTGTTGCCCAGTTGGCTCCACCAGCGTGCCAGTGCCAGTGGCGGCAGGCGCAGGTTGGCGTGGTTGTCGGGGCCGTCGAGTTTCAGAGCGAGCAGCAGCGGCTCGTTTTGATTGGCCGGAGTCAGCGCCAACGAGATGTCGTATTGGCCGGCATCGGCCTGGTCGAGCTTGCCGGCGAGGCTGGCGGAGGCATCCGCCGCGCCATGCCAGTGTGCGTAGCCGCTGAGCGCCAGCGTTACCGCACTGCCTTGCGACAGGTGCAGGCTGATGTTGTTCAACTGCAAGGTGCTGCCCTGGATCCGCGGCGTGGCAGACAGGCGCAACTGCCACGGCGAGCCACCTGCCGTGGCCGACAGGCTCAGTGGGAAGGGCTGGCCCGAGAGCAGGTTGCCAGCATCCAGTGCGATATTGTCCAGCAGCACCTCGTTGCCACGGACCAGGCTGCCATTGCTGATGCTGACCCCGGTGTCGATACGCGGGATGCTGGGTGGCGTACCGGCTGGTTGCGCAGGCAGGGATGCCAGCCAGTCCTGCAGCGCGCCCAGATCCACCCGCGGCGACTCGATGCGCAGTTGTGAGATCACCGTGGGGCCGCCGAACAAGGTGTGCCAGGGCAGCGCAAGCTGGCCGCGCGCTGCCAGCAGGATCGGCACGTTGGCGCCTTGGGCGTTGAGCGTGATGCCGTCCAGATCGAGCCCGGGTCGGGGAAACAGAGTGGGGCTGGCCGGGCTGGCCAGGTTGAGTTCGAGTCCGGCTGCCTTGGCCTGGCTCTGCAGCATGCGGGTGAAGCGTTCCGGTTGCAGCAGCAGGTACACGGCGAGGACCAGAGCTATCACCAGCACGGCGCCAGTCGCTCCAAGCACAAGCAGGATTTTCCTGAGCCGGCGCGACATTCGCTCAGCCTCGCCGCGTCGATTCAGTCACGGGCGCCGCCCTCGCCGCCGAGGTTGCCCGGCAGCAGCCCGTCGACAAAGGTTTCGGCCTCGAATACGCGCAGGTCGGTGGCGGTCTCGCCCAGACCGACGTAGCGGATCGGCAGGCCAAACTCGCGTGCCAACGCGAACACCACGCCACCCTTGGCCGTGCCATCCAGCTTGGTCACCACCAGGCCGGTGACGCCGACGATCTGGCGAAACTGGCGCACCTGATTGACGGCATTCTGGCCGGTGGTGCCATCGATCACCATCAGCACCTCGTGCGGCGCGTCGACATCGAGCTTCTTCAGAACGCGCGCGATCTTGCCCAGTTCGTCCATCAGGCCGCCCTGGGTGTGCAGGCGGCCGGCGGTGTCGGCAATCAGCACGTTGGTGCCGCGCGAGCGCGCCGCCTGCAGGGCGTCGAAGATAACGCTGGCAGCGTCGGCGTCCTGGCCCTGCGAGATCACGGGTACCTGGTTGCGCTCGCCCCAGGCCTTCAGTTGCTCGACCGCAGCAGCGCGAAAGGTGTCGCCCGCGGCCAGCATCACCGCGTTTTTCTCGTCACGCCAGCGCCGTGCCAGCTTGCCGATGGTGGTGGTCTTGCCAGCGCCATTGATGCCGACGACCAGCACCACGAACGGTTTCTTGCCGGCCACGTCGAGTGGTTTCTCGACCGGACGGAGCATGGCGATCAGGCTCTGACGCAGGGCGGCGAGCAAGGCCGGTGCGTCGGCGAACTCGCGCTTGTGCATGCGCTTGCGCAGGTTTTCGACCAGCTCGGTGCTGGCCTCGACGCCCACGTCGGCGGAGATCAGGGTGGTCTCCAGTTCGTCGAGCAGGTCGTCGTCGAGCTTGGGGTGACGCACGAACAGGCTGCTGATGCCGCGGGAAAAGGCGTTGCCGGAAAGCCGCTCACGCCAGCTGCGCTTCGCCGGAGCGGCAGGGTCGGCCACTGTCATTTCTTCGGGCAGGGCGAACGGCTCGTCGGCGGACGTGATCTCGGCCGGCGAGGGAGCCTCCGCCAGCGCCTCGTTCAGCAGCGGCTCGGCGCTCTCAAGCGCAACGGCGTCGGGCGGGCCGCCTTTGGCAGGCTGCTCGGACTTCGTCTCGGCGGGCTTTTTCTTCCAGAACTTGAGCATTGCAAGCGTGATTCAAAGACAATGGGCGGCATGCTAACACTCCAACCTGTACCGTCCGCTGAGGGCCTGTCGTCGTGAGCGCTGTCCGTGGTGGCGCGCCGGGGCGAATCCGCATCATCGGCGGCAGCCTGCGCAATTCCCGACTCCAGGTGCCCGAGCTTCCGGGCCTGCGGCCGACCGCCGAACGCGTGCGCGAGACCTTGTTCAACTGGCTGGTGCCGGTAATCGAGGGCGCGCGCTGCCTCGACCTGTGTGCCGGCACCGGGGCCCTGGGCATCGAGGCCTTGTCGCGCGGCGCGGCCAGCGTGCAGTTTGTCGAGCGCGATGCCCGGCTGGCACAGGCATTACGCGACAACCTGACTCGCCTGAAGGTGGCCGCTGGCAAGGTCACGGCACTCGATGCCGGCAGTTTTCTGAGGGCGCCGCCGCAGTTGCAGGATCTGGTTTTCCTCGATCCGCCGTTTGCGCAGGGTCTGTGGTCACCACTGTCGCAGGCGCTGGAGCTCGGCGGCTGGCTGAGCGCGAGGGCATGGATTTATGTCGAATCGCCGCGCGGTGCCGAGCCGGAGCTGCCGCCGAACTGGCAACTGCATCGGGATGGCCAGGCCGGTGAGGTCCGTTTTGCACTCTATCGGCGTGCGCTTCCGTTAAGCTAGGCTCAATTCCATCGCCGCAGTCACTGTCGTCTCGTGAGAAAAACTTTGGGCAATCCACGCCTGGCCGTCTATCCGGGCACTTTCGATCCGATCACCAACGGCCACACCGATCTGGTGACGCGCGCTGCACCCTTGTTCGAGCGGGTGATCGTTGCGGTGGCCGACAGCTCCAGCAAGGCGCCGGGTTTCAGCATCTCCGAGCGGATCAGTCTGGCCCGGCTGGCGCTCGCCGACCTGCCGAACGTGGAGGTGCGCGGGTTCGATTGCCTGCTGGCCACCTTCATCGAGCAGGTGGGTGCGGGGGTGATCATTCGCGGCCTGCGCGCGGTCTCGGATTTCGAATACGAATTCCAGCTCGCCAGCATGAACCGCCACCTCATCCCGCAGGCGGAAACGCTGTTTCTGACCCCGGCTGAACAATACAGTTTCATCTCCTCGTCGCTGGTGCGCGAGATCGGTCGCCTTGGCGGCGATATCTCGGGTTTCGTGCATCCGGCGGTACAGCAAGCCATGCGTCAGCGCTGGCAAAAGGGCCTCACCGGCTCCAACAAGCAACCCGAAACCGAAGGTGATAACGATGCGTAAATTTGCTCTGATTGTTGCGGTCGCGTTGACCGCCTGCGTGGCCCTGACCGCCTGCCACAAGCAGGACGACGACCAGGCTCAGACCGCGCAGGTGCAGAAGGCCCCCAAACCGACCAGCCCGACCGACACCAAGGGCTGGAACGCCTACCTGGGTCAGCTCGTTCAGGCCAATCTGCAGGGCATGGCCGCGCCGCAGCCATATGCCTACATGGTCACGGCGGGCACGACCGACGATGCCCTGGCGCAGAATGCCCGTCAGCTGCAGAGCGTGCAGGACACCGTCGCCCGTGGTGTCACGCCGGGCAATCTGCTCGCCTTCGGCGGCCCGGATCCGGCCAAGACCGCGGATTTCATGATCGCCGCGTTCAAGGACGCCAAGCCGGGAACCTTCAAGGACGTGATCATCCTGTTCATTGGCGACAAGGCCGACGAACAGCGCATCACCGATGCGTTGAAGCCGACCGGCGCGACGATCCGTTTCGTCGAGATGTAACTCCTTCTGCCAGTGCATGCTCCGCGTGGTGATACCGGGGCGGAGCATGCCAGCAAGATCCCTCGGCTGACGTGAGTTTGCTGGACCGGGGCTGACTCTCGGCAGGCGCCAGCATGCCGGTATGCCTTGCAAGTGCGACACCCACCAGCATGTAGTATCAGCCGCCATGTCACTGAAAATCCTCGATACCTGCGTCAACTGCGATGTGTGTGAACCTGCTTGCCCGAATCAGGCCATTTCGCTGGGCGAGGAGTTCTACGTTATCGATCCGGCCCTGTGCACCGAGTGCGTGGGACATCACGATGAGCCGCAGTGCATCGTGGTTTGTCCGGTCGAATGCATTATTGGTGACCCCGATCATGTCGAATCGCCAGAACAACTCGAATTGAAATATCGCCATCTGATGGCCCGGGAGTCTGCCGCATGAGTTTGTCCTTGAACTGGCGCCGGCTGCTGCCGGCCCTGTTGTCGTTGAGCCTGGTTTTTGTCGCTGGCGTGGCGATGGCCGCGGACGCTACCCCCGAGGAAGCCATCGGGCAGCGCAGCCATGTGCCACCGATGCAGCAGCGTCCGCCGGGCAAGGCAGCCATTGCCAGCGCCAATTTTCTCGCCACCAACGCCGGCTTGGAAGTGCTTGCCAAGGGTGGCAATGCATTCGACGCGGCGGTGGCCGTGGCCGCCACCTTGTCGGTGGTCGAGCCGGAAAGCTCGGGCATAGGCGGCGGTTTCATGGCCGTATTGCACCGCGCCCGGGATGGCCGCAACGTGTTCATCGACGCACGCGAAGTCGCGCCTGCAGCCGTTGATTCGAAGAATTATCTGAAGCCGGATGGCAACCCCGATCGCGACCGCTCCCTCAACGGGCCACTCGCCGCCGGCATCCCCGGTGAGCCTGCCGGCCTGGTGCTGATGGCCGAGCGCTATGGCAAGTTGCCATTGAAGGAGTCGCTGGCGCCGGCGATCAGGATCGCGCGCGATGGTTTTAAGCCTGACCCGCGACTGCGCGAGGCGATTGCCGAGAAGCAGGCGATCCTGCAGCGCTGGCCTGCGTCGGCAGGCAAATACCTGCGCGGCGGCAAGCCGCCGGCGACGGGTTCGCTCTGGCGTGATCCCGCGCAGGCGCGCACGCTCGAATTGCTGGCCGCTCATGGAGACGCGGGCTTCTACACGGGGCAAACGGCAAAGCGCCTGGTTGCTGCCGTGCGTGCCTCCGGCGGCAACTGGACCCTGGCCGACCTCGCGGATTACCGCGCCAAGGAGCGCGCGCCGCTGCAACTCGATTATCGCG
>JBBQQL010000201.1:0-6606 GCA_038215995.1 Lysobacterales bacterium | reverse complement strand
CCACCACGCTGTGCCTGGAATGGCTGGATGGCCTCGACCTTGCCGGCCAGACCGTCACCGATTTTGGCTGCGGCTCGGGCATCCTCGCCATTGCCGCACTGAAGCTCGGTGCAATCAGTGCCGTCGGCGTGGACAACGACCCGCAGGCCCTGATCGCCTCGGCTGACAATGCCGAGCGCAACGACGTGGCGGAGCGACTCACCCTGTTTTTGCCGCAGGATTTCAGCCGCGCTGAGGCCGCAGGGAACGCAGCAGCCGCGGATATATTTGTTGCCAACATCCTCGCCGGCCCGCTCGGTGAGCTTGCGCCCACGTTCGCCGCCGCGGCCAGGCCCGGCGCACCGTTTGCTATTTCCGGCATCCTCCAAGGCCAGCAGGACGAACTGCTTGCCCGTTACGCCGAATGGTTCGATGAGCTGCGCGTGGATACGCGCGAAGACTGGGTGCGCATCAGCGGTCGCCGGCTTCGCTGACGCGGCGGCGCGCCATACATCGCGCAGCACATCGCCAGTCCGCCCGACAGGGACGAGCCAGCGTAGTCATCCTGCTAAGCTTGGCCGATACCGATCAAAGCGGCCTGCATGTATACCCAATGCCCCGAATGCCTGTCCGTGTTTTCACTGGAGGTGCAAACCTTCGTGCAATCGCATGGCCACGTGATTTGCGGTCATTGCGGCATCAGCTTCGACGGCATCCTCACCCTCACTGACCAGCTGCCACCGGAACCATTCGTGCAGCTGCGGGTGAATGAGGCCGCCGCTGCGCTGCCCTCACTGGATCTGGTGGTTTACCGCCCGCGCCCGGCGCCGCCGGCCGTGATCGAGGCCACGCCGACACCCACCGAAAGCAACGTCGGCGAAGACCTGTCGCAGTTGGTGTTTGCGCCACGCTTTGCCCGTGAGCCCGCGGCCAAAAAATCGCGCAAGGCGGAGCAAGCGGCGCGGCAAAAGCGCGCGCGCTCATCCGGCGAAAAGGACTGGCCCTGGGTGTTTGCCTGCGGCCTGCTCAGCCTGCTGCTGCTGGCACAACTGGCCTGGGCCGAGCGCGATCCGTTGCTGCGTGATGCCGCGACCGGAAGCTTCCTGCGCAGTACCTGCGCGACCCTGGGTTGCGAACTGCCGCTGGTTTCCGCTCCCCGCCAACTGCGCCTGCTGGCCAGCAACGTGCAAGTGCATCCCAGCGTTTCCGGCGCGCTGATGATCAGCGCCAGGGTGCTGAATACCGCGCCCTTCAGCCAACCCTACCCCGTGCTGACCATCACCCTGACCAACGAGCAGGGGCAACGCGTTGCCATGCGGCGTCTGCAGCCAGGCGAATATCTGGATGACAGCGCGCTGCTGCATCACGGCCTCGCACCGGGTGCCAGCGCCGTGCTGCTGCTGGAAGTACAGGATCCGGGCAACAAGGCGGTCGCCTTCGAGTTCAGTTTTGAATAGAACTTGTTCGATCGGTACTTAAATTTCTTCGCTCGCAGGGGTAGACTCGACCCTTCGCGCTGGCCGCCAGCCGGTAGCCGATCCACGCCGCGACGTTGCAACAACAACCATAACCACAGCAGCGGCCAATGCAGCCGCCGCTTCGTCCGTGAGAGAACATGTCCGTGAATGCCGTAAGACTGCCTGCCGTCGAGGCTGCCGTTTCGACCTCGTCGCATGGTGCGAGCTCGCAGAGTGCGCTGAGCGAGTGCGTCAGCCGAACGGTACGTCGCTACCTGGCCGACATCGGCGACACGGAGTGCTCGGAAGGTCTGCACGCATTGGTGCTGCGTGAAGTGGAAGGCCCCTTGCTGCGCGAAGTGCTGGCCTTTCACGACGGCAACCAGAGCCGCGCGGCCACCGCCCTAGGCATCAACCGCGCCACTTTGCGCAAGAAGCTGGCCGCGCACGGCCTGCTGTAGGACGCCCAAAGCGGCTCTTGATCCAGACGGCTATAATGAGCGGCTTTCCCCTTCTGGAAGCCCACCATGCCCTCCCCTCAGCTCGCTCCGGTTCGTCGCGCCCTGCTCAGCGTCTCCGACAAAACCGGCTTGATCGAGCTGGGCCAGCGCCTCGCGGCGGTGGGGGTGGAACTGCTCTCCACCGGTGGCAGCGCGAAAGCGCTGCGCGATGCAGGCATTGCGGTGACCGACGTCAGCGAGCTCACCGGCTTTCCCGAAATCATGGACGGCCGGGTCAAGACCCTGCATCCCAAGGTTCATGGCGGCTTGCTCGGCCGTCGCGGCACCGATGACGCGGTGATGGGCGAACTGGGGATCACCCCGATCGACCTGCTGGTCCTCAACCTTTATCCGTTCGAAAGTACCGTAGCCAAGGCCGACTGCACGCTGGAGCAAGCGATCGAGAACATCGATATCGGCGGTCCGGCGATGCTGCGTTCGGCGGCGAAGAACTGGAACGACGTCGGCGTACTGACCTCTCCCGAACAGTACGCCGAGGCCTTGGGCGAAGTCGAAAACCAGGGTGGACTCAGCCGCGCTACCCGCTTCAAGCTGGCCGTCGCCGCGTTCAACAGCGTGGCCAACTACGACGGTGCGATCAGCGACTACCTGTCCGGTCTCGAACTCAACGACAGCCTCGATGCGATCACCGGCCACGCCGCTTTCCCGGCCCAGGTCAACAGCCGCTTCGTGAAGCTGATGGATCTTCGTTACGGCGAAAACCCGCATCAGCAGGCCGCTTTCTACCGCGACCTGCATCCGGCCGCCGGCACGCTGGCCACCTTCCAGCAAGTGCAGGGCAAGGAGCTGTCGTTCAACAACATCGCTGATGCCGATGCCGCATGGGAATGCGTGCGCAGCTTCAGCAAGCCGGCCTGCGTCATCGTCAAGCATGCCAACCCCTGCGGTGTGGCGGTGAGCCTGGAAGGCATCGGTCGCGCGTACGACCTCGCCTACCAGACCGATCCCACCTCCGCCTTCGGCGGCATCATCGCGTTCAATCGCGAAGTGGATGCGGCAACAGCGCAGGCCATCGTGGCGCGCCAGTTTGTCGAGGTGGTGCTGGCACCGGCGTATGCCGACGATGCACTGAAGGCCTTCCTCAAGAAGGGCAACGTGCGCGTGTTGGTGATTCCGCTGCCGCGCGATGGCAGCCTGCTGTCGGCACAGCCCGGCAACCATTCCAAGCGCGTGGGTTCAGGCCTGCTGATCCAGACCGCCGACCTCGGCATGGTCGGCGCCGAAAATCTCAAGGTGGTGACCCGGCGCGCGCCGACGGAAGCGGAAATCCACGACCTGATCTTCGCCTGGAAGGTCGCCAAGTTCGTCAAGAGCAACGCCATTGTCTACGCCCGTGACCGCCAGACCATCGGTATCGGAGCCGGTCAGATGAGCCGCATCTATAGTGCTCGCATCGCCGGCATCAAGGCCGCCGACGAAAAGCTGGAAGTGCGCGGTTCAGTGATGGCTTCCGATGCGTTCTTTCCGTTCCGCGACGGCATCGACGCCGCCGCTGCCGCGGGCATCCGCGCCGTGATCCAGCCCGGCGGATCAATGCGCGACGCCGAAGTGATTGCCGCCGCCGACGAGCACGACATGGCGATGGTGTTCACCGGCATGCGCCACTTCCGTCACTGATTGCCGCAGGGCGAGCGTTGCCCGTCTGCGGGGGCTCCCCTTGGCGTGGATTGCTCACACTACCTTGAGGCGCATCGCGGTAGGGTCAGCGCCTCGGGCCGGAGGCTGCGATGCATTATCAACTGTATTACTGGACGGGCATTCAGGGTCGCGGTGAATTCGTCCGACTGGCGCTGGAGGACGCTGGCGCCAGCTACGAGGATGTGGCCCGGGTCGAAGACGAAGACGCCATCCTGCGCTTTCTCGACGGCAGCCATGAAGGGTCCCTGCCGTTCGCTCCACCTTTTCTCAAGGCCGGCCGACGGGTGATCGCACAAGTGGCGAATATCCTGCAATATCTCGGCCCGCCACTCAATCTGGTGCCCGACAGCGAAAGTCGCCGGCTCTACGCGCATCAATTGCAATTGACCATCAGTGACCTGATCGCCGAAGTGCACGACTGCCATCATCCGATCGCCAGCAGCCTGTATTACGCGGATCAGCGGGCCGAAGCGAGCCGCCGGGCGGAGGATTTTCGCGAGAATCGTCTACCCAGATTCCTCGGCTATTTCGAGAAGGTACTGGAACGCGCCGGTGGTCGCCATGCCTTGCGCGAACATTCCCATGTCGATCTTTCGCTATTCCAGCTGATGGCCGGACTGGACTATGCATTCCCTCGCGCGATGCAGCGTCTGGGGCGCGGATTGCCACGGCTGCGTGCGCTGAGCATGCGGGTGGCGGAACGTCCGCGCGTGGCAGCCTATCTGCAGTCTCCGCGGCGGCTTGCATTCAACGAGGACGGAATCTTCCGACACTACCCGGAGCTCGATGATCCACGATGAAACCGACTTTCAGAATAATGCGATCACCATCGCCCCGGCGACGATCAGCACGCCGCCGACAAGCAACGGCCAGCTCGGCTTCTCACCCAGGAACACCAGCGCCAGCACGATTGCGAACGCCACGCTGAGTTTGTCCACCGGCGCCACCTTGCTGACCGGCCCCAACTGCAGCGCGCGGTAATAGCACAGCCACGACAGGCCGGTGGCAATGCCGGAAAGCACCAGGAACAACCAGCTGTGCCAGGGCAGTCCGGTGGGCCTGGCCCACTCCTGGCGGAGACTGAGGATGCCGGCGGTGACAATCAGGATCACCACGGTGCGAATGAAAGTGGCGAGGTTGGAGTTGATGCCGACCACGCCGAGCTTGCCGAACAGGGCCGTCAGTGCCGCGAACAGCGCCGAGCCGAGGGCGAACAAAAGCCAGCTTTCACGCACTTGCATTGGATCACCTTGCGCTGCTGTGACTCACCATCGTGCGGCATCGGCTATCGGTGCCCACGCCGCCTGTTCCACGATCTGGGTCAGTGGCCGCCGTCGGCAGGTGCCGTCGTGTCGCTGTCTGTCGAGTCAGCCGCCGGCTTCCTGGGCTTGCCCCACTCGAGCAGTTTGTAGGTGGCCGGCGTCGCGATCTTCTGGCCGTGCTCATCCAGCAATCGACCTTGCGGATCGACCATATAGGTTTGCTGCAGCCCATGCTTGGGTGTGACAACCACCATGAAGACGCGACCGTTGCGGCTGTATTCCTGCACACTGTTGTCGCCCTCCTGGCGAATACGCACATCCGGCACCGAAGGGTCGCGGCCGAGATGGCTGTCGCCATCCTTCATCGCCGGCAAGGTCAACGGCTGCAGGTTGGGCTTGACCTGTTCCGCTGCAGCTGGGGTCGCAGAGGGTACCGCCGTCTTCACACCCGGATCATGGATCCCCGGCGGCGGCAACGCGCTGCTGCTCGGGTAGGCTTGGGCGTGCACGTTCGGGGCCAGCATCGCGAGGGACAGGGCGCTGGCGGCAGCCAGCAATGCGGCAGTTTTCATGATGGCAACCTTGATCTGGGATCTCAGCATAACAGCGCCTCCCACACGGGTTCGTGAAGCGCGGCGTGGTGGCCTGCATGCGAGAATGACGCCCATGTCCTGACGCATCTGCCATCTGCCACCTGCCGCGTCAGCAGGAGGCGCTGGTGACTTCGTCGCCGCCGGCCTCGCGCCGGCGGGCAAGCGGGCCAAGGATGGCGCCATCAGTTTCATCCCCGGACGGTGTATCGACATACACTTTTCCACCCTTCATCCGTCTCAGCGGCACGCTGCTGGCGCGACCCGCTCTGACCTTGGCCTGTCCATCCCATGCCCAAACTGATCCTGATCGACGGCTCTTCCTACCTTTACCGCGCGTTCCATGCGCTGCCGCCGCTGACCAATGCGCAGGGCGAGCCGACCGGCGCGCTGTTCGGCGTGGTCAACATGCTGCGCGCCACGCTGAAGTCCAAACCCGAGTACCTGGCCTTCGTCAGCGATGCCCCCGGCCCGACCTTCCGCGATACCTTGTATGACCAGTACAAGGCCAACCGCCCACCGATGCCGGACGACCTTCGCGCCCAGGTCGAGCCGATGCTGGCGATCGTGGCGGCGCTCGGCTTTCCGATCCTGCGCGTGCCCGGCGTGGAGGCCGACGACGTGATCGGCACGCTGGCCACCCAGGCGCAGGCGCTGGGTATCGAGGTGCTGGTGTCCACCGGCGACAAGGACATGGCACAACTGGTCAGTCCGCATGTCACGCTGATCAACACCATGAGCAATACGGTGATGGATCGCGCGGGTGTGATCGAGAAATTCGGCGTGACGCCTGAGCAGATCATCGATTTCCTCGCCCTTACCGGCGACACCGTCGACAACGTGCCGGGCGTGCCCAAGTGCGGTCCGAAGACCGCGGCCAAATGGCTGGCCGAATATCCCACGCTGGACGAACTGATCGCCAACGCCGACAAGATCGGCGGCAAGATCGGCGAGAGTCTGCGCAACGCGCTGCCGCAACTGCCGTTGTCGCGCGAGCTGGTGACGATCAAGACCGATGTGCCGCTGGACGTCGGCCCTGCCGACCTGGCCCAGCGCGATGCCGATACCGAACAGCTGCGCGCGCTCTACGTACGCTACGAATTCAAGGCAGCGTTGAAGGATCTCGATGCCGCCGCGGAACCGGTAGGAGCGCACCCTG
>JBBQQL010000200.1:0-6623 GCA_038215995.1 Lysobacterales bacterium | reverse complement strand
CGCCGAAAAATAAGGGTCCCTCGGCAAACCGGCCGCCTGCAGCACCATGCTGGGCAGGAAGGCGATATCGAGCATGGGGTATTGCGGCAGCGGCGCTCCGGCAAAGTTGCTCTTGATCATGTAGTAGGTGAGGTAGTCGCGATACGGCTGCAACGCGGGCGGCAGGCTGCGCGGCAAGGTGCGGATCAAGCCTTCGAAGGACGGCTGGTGATCGCCGAAATGCACCAGCACGGTCGGCTGTGCGCGATCGAGAAAATCGTGCTCCAGACCCTGCATGGCCACATCCGACTCGTGCAGGCGTTGCAGGTAGGTATCGAAGTTCAGCGCCGTGTCGGCGGGCAGGCCATGCAGCAGATTGCGGAAGGGCGGCGCGACGGTGGACATCGGGTCATCGTGCGGGCCGTGCTGGTTCAGGGTGAGGATCATCACGAACACCGGCTGACCCGGTTTTTTCACCTTGTCGTAGATCCGCTTGGCGGCGTCGAACATCTGCTGGTCGGTTTCCTCCCACTCTTCCAGGCCGAGCTCGTTGACGTCGTACATGTGGTCGAAGCCGTATGCGGTATACGCATTGCGTCCGTTGATGAAGCTGCCGGCGGTGGGGTAGATCGCGATGGTGAGGTAGCCCAGCCGGCGCAGCTGCAGCGCCAGTGCATCGTGCACATGTGGCGCCAGCACGAACGGCGCGTACATGCCGCCGGGTCCGAAGATGTCCTGCGGCATGCCGGTGAGGGTGGCGAATTCGCTGACCCAGGTGCCGCCGCCGAAGGTATGCGTGCGCAACAGGCCGCTGCCGCGCGTCTGTGCATCGGCCTGCAACATCGCCACGTGGCAGGCCGGCACCGTGCAGTGGGCGAAGATCGACGGGTCGAAGGTGCTCTCCTCCAGCACCTGCACGATGTCCGGATACGGCGGCTGGCTGACGCCCGGCTCGCCTTGCGCGGTGGAGCCCCAGTCGTGCTCGGCCACCGCATCGCTGCTCATCGCGGGCAGGCGCACGTCGGCATCGCGGAAGTTGACGAAGAAGTTGGTCAGCTCGGCATCATCGGAGAGCTTCTCCCACACATTGCGCGAGTGCACCGAGGCAAACACCCCGCTCGGCAACATGCACATCCAGAACGCCAGCATGGCCAGCAGCACGCCACCGAAGCGCAGGCCCAGCGCATGCCGCGGCCGCATGCTGGCCAGCACGCGCCAGTCCCAGCGCCAGGCCAGGTACAGCACGGGCGGCAGCCCGATCAGCAGGGCGATGCCCAGCGCGTACAGGTGCGGGTAGTGGCGCAGGGTGTCGATCAGGCTGGTGCGCACGTAGTAGATGAAATCCGATGGCATCAGCTGCGTTTCGAGATAACGCAGCTTCATCGCTGCCACAAACTTGAGCCCGCCAAACAGGCCGCCGCTGAGCAGTAGCGCGGTGGCAAAGCGGCCAGTCGCAAACAGGAGCACGCCAAATGTGCACAGCATCAGCGAGGCGATGAAGATCTGCTGCGGGAGCAGCGGCTCCTGCCCGGCGGTCAGCGCGATGCAGGCAGCAAACACCGCCACGGCGGCGGCGCACACCAGCACCACGCGCCGGGGGCGCAATGAAATTCGACGCATGATGGGAATGTCCCCCTGCAAGGACAGTTGTCACGAAGGTGTCATCTTACGGTCTTGTCACCCGCCCCGACGGTGACGCGCAAAGCACCGTTCCACTGGAGTTGTGCGTTGGGGCGTGGTTTCGCTGCCAGCCCGTCACGACGATCTGCTAGTTTTCCGGGTCTGACCCTGGTCGCCACACGGATAACCCATGTCGTCTCGCCTGCTCTCTCCTGCCTCGCGCCTGCTGCCGCTGGCCATCGCCCTGCTCACCGGCTGCAGCAGCCTGCCCAGCCGGCCCACCGACGGAACGGTGGCCACCGTGGCGATCCTGGAAACCACCGACGTCCACTCCAACGTGCTCGGCTACGACTACTACAAGCTGACGCCAGACCACACGCTGGGGCTGGAGCGGACCGCCACCCTGATCCGCCGCGCCCGCGCGGAGTACCCCAACAACTTCCTGTTCGACGATGGCGACACCATCCAGGGCAGCGTGCTGGCCGACTACCAGGCGCTGGTCAAGCCCGTCACCTGTGAGCAGGAGCTGGGCATCTACCAGGCGATGGATGCGATCGGCTACGACGGCGGCACGATCGGCAATCACGAGTTCAACTATGGCCTGGGCTTTCTGTCGCAGGTCACCGGCACACCGATGAACGTGGCTGGCGGCGAGCGCAAGCGCTGCGCCGGGCCGCACTTTCCGCTGGTGCTGGCCAATGTCGACAGCAGCCGCGATGGCGCGCCGATCTTCAAGCCGTGGACGATCGTGAGCAAGACCATCGAGGCGCGTACTCCCGATGGCAAGATCATCCGGGTGCCGCTGCGGGTCGGCATCATCGGTTTCGCGCCGCCGCCGATCATGCAGTGGGATCAGCAGAAGCTGGCCGGCAAGGTCACCGTGAGCGGCGTGGTGGAAACGGCGCAGAAATACCTCCCGCTGCTACAGGCGCAGCATCCTGACCTGATCGTGGCGGTCCTGCATGGCGGCCTCGACACCGCGCCGTACGCGCCCGCGATGGAAAACGCCGGCTGGTACCTGGCTGGCGTCCCCGGCGTCGACGCGATGCTGCTGGGCCACGTGCATACCAACTTCCCCGGCCCACGCTACGCCGGCATGAAGGATGTCGATGCCGGACGCGGCTTCGTGCGTGGCGTGCCCGCCGTGATGGGTGGTTTTTTCGGCAAGGACCTGGGCGTGATCCAGTTGGCACTCAAGCGGGTTGATGGCCGCTGGGTGGTCGACCGCGACAACACGCACAGCGAGGTGCGCCCGATCTGCAGCAAGTCGCCGGAAACGAAGTCGCTTACCTGCGTGCCGGCCGACCCTGCCATTGCGCCCCTGGTCGCGCAGACCCAGCTCGCCACCATCGCTTACGTGAACACGCCGATTGGCGAGAGCACGGTACGCATGAGCAGCTATTTCGCCGACGAGGGCAACATGACCGCGCTGGCCCCGGTCAATGCCGCGCAGGAAGACTACGTACGACGCGAACTGCCGCGAGTGCACCCGGAGCTGGCCGAGGTACCGGTGCTCTCCGCCGCCGCCGCCTTCCGCACCGGCTTCGGCGGGCCCGATGACTACACCGATGTCGCCGCTGGCCCGCTGACCCAGCGCAGTGCCGCCGATCTCTATTTCTATCCCAACACGCTCAGCGCGGTGAAGGTGGACGGCGCCGGGCTCAAGGCATGGCTGGAGAAGTCCGCCGAGCGCTTCAACCGGATCGACCCGGACAGCACCACCGAGCAGCAACTGATCAGCAGCCACTACAGCGGCTACAACTTCGACCAGATCCAGGGCGGCGTCCACTATGTGATCGACGTCTCGAAGCCGGCAGGTCAGCGCATCACCGAACTGAGCTACCACGGCCAGCCGTTACGCCCGCAGCAGCCGTTCATCGTGGTCACCAACAACTACCGCGCCAGTGGCGGCGGTGATTTCCCCGGCCTGGACGGCAGCAACATCGTGCTGGCCGCGCCGGACGGCACCCGCGAAATCCTGGCGAAATGGCTGCAACGTCAGCACCGCGTGGGCGCGGGCGATCTGGAGCCGCGCTCGTGGCGCTTCGCCGTGCTCAAGCCGCGCGGCCCGGTGGTTTTCAGCGGCCCCAGCAACAAGCTCGACGTGGCCCGCGCCGCCGGCGTGGAGAACATCCGCCAACTGAAAGACCACGGCGACGGTACGGCGACCTGGCTGATCGATCTTTCGCACTGAGCGCAGCGACGAAGACAGCGGCAGCGCAGGCAGCAATTTCTTGCGGGCCGGCGTGCCACCGACTGGCGGGCGGTCGCCGCCAGCCTTGACGGCTATCACCGGATGCAGGTTGCCCGCTTCTATTGGTACGCCGCGTGGAAACCACCTACAGTGCCGCTTCCTGCTGGCATGCGCCTGCCTGGTGACCGCAGCGGAAACGACAGCCTCTCCATCCAGAACCTACGCGCCATTTGATGACTCACACGCCGGAACTCTCCACCAGCGAAGCACTTGTCTCACCTCCTCCTCTGCTCGGTTTGTCCCTGCTGCTGAGGGCGGCGTTCCAGGATGAAGACCTGACCGTGCACGTGCCGGCGCTGATGGCCCGCGCCGAGAACGAAGGCGATGCCTACGCGATGCTGGACCTGGCACTGATCCTTCAGCTTCGCTTCCAGAAGCAGGACGGGATGGCGGTGCTCGGCGAAGCGCTGAAGATCCGCCAGCTTTTCCGTATTGCCAACGCTGGCGACGACGCGCTGCACCTGCTGGTGATCAAGACCCCCGGTGATCTGATGGCCAACACGCCACTGGAATGCCTGCTCGATGAGGCGGGCATCACCATCGACGTGCTCTACGTGGCAGCGGAGCTGCCCTGGCCGGCACGCCTGCCACCGCACGATCTGGTCTTCGTGGCGATCAGCGAGGCGGATATGCATCGCCCCGTACTGGAGCAACTGGCGACCCGGCTGACGGATTGGCCGCGCCCGGTGCTCAACCTGCCGCAGCGTATTCCGCCGCTGTCGCGCGACGAGGCCTTCGCCGTGCTGCGCGACGTGCCCGGCATCTGCATGACGGTGACCTCGCGCATCGAGCGCCAGACGCTGCAGGCACTGGTGGCTGATGGCGCGGCCCCGCTGGAAGTAATGCCCGGCATCGCGTTTCCGATCATCCTGCGTCCGCTCGGCTCGCATGCGGGCACCGACCTGTGCCGGATCGAGCATGCTGCCGAGGTCGGCCCGTACCTGCAGCGCGTCGATGCCGAACAGTTCTTCGTCGCCAACTTCATCGATTACGCCTCGGCCGACGGCCTGTTCCGCAAGTTTCGCGTGCTGCAGATCGACGGCCGCGCCTTCGTCTGCCATATGGGTGTCTCCGCGCACTGGATGGTCCACTACCCGTACGACGAGATGAAGGCCCACGCCGGACGGCGTCAGGAGGAGGCCGCGATGATGGCCAGCTTCGACGACGCGTTCGCGCTGCGCCATCGCGACGCACTGGCGGCGATCCACGCTCGCTTCGGGCTGGACTATGTCGGCTTCGACTGCGCCGAAACCCGCGACGGCAAGCTGCTCGTCTTCGAGCTGGCCAATGCGCTGGTGGTCCACGGCATCGACGACCCGCAGCAATTCCCCTACAAGGCTGCGCAAATGCAGAAAGTGTTCGCGGCTTTCCGCGACATGCTGCAGCGCAAGGCCCTTCCACGTACCTGACGTTTCGGACTATCCCCCAGCTCATGCTATCGAACCTGCTCAATTTTTCCGGCGGCCCCGGTGCCCTGCCGCCCTCGGTGCTGGAACAGACCCAGCGCGCCATCTCGGCGCTGCCGGACACCGGCATCTCGATCCTCGGCATGAGCCACCGCTCAAGCTGGTTCAAGGCCTTGCTGCAGGAGGCGCAGGACAATATCCGCGCCTTTCTGGATGTGCCCGAGCGGTATCACATCCTGTTTCTGCAAGGCGGCAGCAGCCTGCAGTTCTCGATGATTCCGATGAATTTTGCCGCCGCACCGAAAGCGCCGGCGGAATTCGTTGCCTCCGGTTACTGGAGTCGCAAGGCGATTGGCGAGGCGGCCGCGGTGACGCCGGCGCGCGTGGTCTGGGATGGTGCAGATACGGGCTACCGCCGACTGCCGGAGTGGTCGACGCTGGATCGCTCGGCGCAGGCGCCATTCCTGCACTACATCAGCAACGAGACGGTCGAAGGCCTGCAGTTTCGCGACGCACCGTCGGACATCGGCGTGCCGCTGATCGCCGACATGTCCTCGGATTTCCTGTCGCGCCGTTTCGACATCAGCGACTACGCGATGGTCTACGCCCACGCGCAAAAGAATCTCGGCCCGGCCGGCGTCACCCTCACCCTGGTCGACGACGCCATGCTGTCGCGGATTCCGTCCGGCCTGCCGCCGATGCTGGATTACCGCACCCATGTCGAGCATGGCTCCAACTACAACACGCCACCGGTGTTCTCGATCTACGTACTGAATCTGGTCAGTCGCTGGCTACGCGACGAGATCGGTGGCGTGGATGCGATGGAGGCGATCAACCAGCGCAAGGCACAGACCCTGTACCAGACGCTGGAGCGGCAGGCCGCGCTGATCGAGGTCCACGCCGACCCGGCCGCACGTTCGGTGATGAACGTGGCCTTTCGTTTCCGCGACCCGGCCCTGACCGAGCTGTTTCTGACCGAAGCGGAGCAGCAGGGTTTTTCCGGACTGGAAGGGCATCGCTCCATCGGCGGCCTGCGCGCCTCGCTCTACAACGCGGTCAGCGAACAAGCCGTGCAGCAATTGTCGGCGCTGATCGACGACTTCGCGCGACGGCGCGGTTGATTCAGACCGAACGCGACGCGGCGGCGCCCTGAATCAGTCGCGACGCTTTAGCAGAGGCGTCACGATCTGCTGCAGCCGTTCGGACGTCCATACCGGCTGGCGGTCCTTCCAGCCGTTGTCGACCAGACGCCCCTGGCGATCGATCACGAAGCTTACCGGCAGGTGCCAGATGCGGCCGTAGCCGGCAACATGCGGGTCGCCCAGCAAGCCCACCGGAAAGCTCAGGGTGTTCGCCACGGCGCG